>JAMPDA010000037.1 GCA_023665905.1 Roseburia sp. | reverse complement strand
GCCCGCACTGTGGCGTATAGTATTACCACGCCACCCCGTCACACTGTAACACTTTCGGCGTAAAAAATATAAAAAAGTGTATTTATATGTCGAAAAGTTTATGCCGTTAGGGTGGGTTTCCTCTTGGGTGGGGATATAGAAAAAGCACAAGGTTGTTGCCCTGTGCTTTTTCCTTTTCACGTTCTGACGAACTTTCCGTTTGCACGAACATTGTAGTTGTTTTCATACGTTAGCGGCTTGGATTGCCACGTTGCGACAAATCCGGCAAGCCCGTTTATGAAAATGTACTGCATATTCGTGTCGGAGTTAGAACGCGACTGCTTCTGGCGGAGAAGGCGGGATTTGAACCCGCGCTCCGTGTTACCGAACTACTCCCTTAGCAGGGGAGCCCCTTGAGCCACTTGGGTACTTCTCCATTCGTCATTGATTATAATTTATCGGCGGCGCTTTGTCAAGCGTTTTCGGCTATTATATTCCCCGCTCGCCCGCTCCGACGTCGCGGAGGCGCGGTCGCGCGGCGACGGCACGGTTGACAACCACGCGCATTTATGATACTGTATTATCAAATTTCGGGAGCATGCACCTACAATGGCGACAACGGTCAACTTCTATGACGACGCGGACGACAGCCTTTTAAAGTTCGCGGTGATCATTGCCGAAGCGAACGGCAAATCGGTGTTCTGCAAACATCGGCTGCGCGACACTTACGAGGTCCCCGGCGGACACCGCGAGCCGAACGAGTCCATCGAGGAAACGGCGCGGCGCGAACTTTACGAGGAAACGGGCGCGCTCGACTTTACCATTGTGCCCGTTTGTGTCTATTCCGTCGTAAGGGACGGCAACACCGCTTCCCCGTCGTACGGCAAGCTGTTTTACGCGCAGATATCGGCGTTCGAGCCCGATCTGCACAGCGAGATAGAAAAAATCACGCTCACCGACAAAATGCCAACCGCACTTACATATCCGGATATTCAGCCTTTTCTGATCGACGAGGCGCGACGGCGCGGCTTTTTTGTTTCCTGCCGTTGAGGCATTATCGGCGCGCCGCGCATAAATATAACACTGCATGCAAATTTATTTCCGCAGGGAGGTCACTCATGCGCATATACAAATCGGTCGCCGAGCTGGTTGGCGGCACGCCGCTTCTGGAGATATCCGGCTACAGCCGTGCATGCGGTCTTAAGTCGCCGCTTTTTGCCAAGCTCGAGTATTTCAATCCGAGCGGCTCCGTCAAGGACCGCGCCGCAAAAGCGATGATAGAGGACGCCGAGCGCGACGGCAGACTTCTGCCCGACTCGACGATAATAGAGCCGACGAGCGGCAACACCGGCATCGGGCTCGCCGCAATAGCCGCCGCCAAAGGCTATCGGCTTATCGTCGTCATGCCGGAAACGATGAGCGTCGAGCGGCGCAACATCATAAAGGCGTACGGCGCGGAGATAGTCCTGACGAGCGGCGCGGAAGGCATGAAGGGCGCAATAGCCAAGGCGCGCGAGCTCGCCGCCGAAATTCCGCATTCTTTTATCCCCGACCAATTTGCCAATCCGTCCAATCCCAAAGCGCATTTCGTGTCTACGGGACCGGAAATATGGGCGGACACCGACGGCAAGATCGACATATTCGTAGCCGGCGTCGGCTCGGGCGGCACGATTTCCGGCGTCGGGAAATTCCTCAAAAGCAAAAATCCGAATATCGAGATCGTCGCCGTCGAGCCGTCCGCCTCGCCCGTCCTATCCCAAGGGCGATCGGGCGCGCACAAAATACAAGGCATCGGCGCGGGCTTTGTGCCCAAGGCGCTCGACACCGGCATATACGACGAGGTCATAGCGGTAGACGACGGCGACGCGTTCGCCGCCGCAAAACTCCTCGGCAAGACCGACGGCGTGCTCGTGGGCATATCCTCCGGCGCGGCGCTGTTTGCCGCCGCTCGGATCGCGGAGCGGCCCGAAAACAGCGGGAAGACAACAGTCGTTCTTCTCCCCGACTCCGCCGACAGATATCTTTCGACGCCACTGTTCGGCTGATCGCCGACCGTACTACTCGTCGTCGGCGTAAATGCCCTCCGCGTTGAGCTTTGCGGAAAGCTCCGGCGACCGCGCAAACGCCTGTTGCGGCACGAACAAAAACTCGGGAGCGTTTGCGCCGTCGAGCGCCGACATGCCGAGTGTAAAATACCCGTAGCGGTGGAACACCATAAAATCCAAAAGCTTCGCGTCCACGTACGACAGCGCCTCGGCGAGCTTTTTCACCTTTTCTATCAGATTGAACGACTGTGCGACGAGCTCCGAACCGAGCGCCGACATTACTACGTATTTTGCCGAATATTTATACACCGACCCGACGACGGCGCGCACGTCGAACGCGTTTTTGCCCTTCGTCTTTTCGACGGCTATCAAGCCGAACCTGCCGTCGAGATATGCGGCGTGTATTCCGCTGCCGCCGCCGAGAAACACCGACTCGAAAAAGTTGGCGGCGTCCGCATGGTCGCCGATCGTTATTTCGCAACCGCCGTCCCACATGTATACCGCAGACAGCATCGATATCAGGTCGGCGGCTCTATGCGTTATCGACGGGATCTTATACAGCTCGTCCTTCGGCGCGCGGAACACGGCGAGCAGCGTGCCGAATTTATCCAAAAGCGCGTGCGCGACCGGATTAGTGTCCTTTCGCGGCACAAAATAAGCGAGCAGCATTTCGAGCAATTCCACATCGCTGAACGAATCGAGTTCAGCGTCGCGCTTTGCGGACTCGCGCATTCTCTGCCTGTGTCCGCCGTGAATATTCGCGGCGCGCGTTTTTGCGCGCACAGCCTTTACACTCACGTCCTTAGCCGCACCGTCGGAGCCGTCCTCGCGCACACGCGATGAAACGGCGGAGAACAATTCCGTCGCATTGCGCCGATTGCCGTAATCGAACGCCGAATAATACCGCGAATCGGCTCTTTCCGCCGCCGTCGCCGCGCTCTCGGCGCTGCCTATATCCGGCTCGCTCGGTCCGCGCTCGTCGTACAAGAGCAGCTTTTCGAAATCGGCGATCTTGCGCTCGCGCTCTTTTTCGGCTTTGCGCCTGTATTCGTTTTCGGAGCTGTTCTTTTCACCCATAGCGATATTACCGCGCGGCTAAAGCGCGCCCGATCCGCCGTCGCGGCCGCGTTCCGTCAAAAGCTCGTCGCACGATACTCCGAATATCTCGCTCAAACACTTGAGCTCTATATCAGTGACAAACCGTTGACCGCTCTCTATGCGTTGAACGGCGTTTTTGTCCACGTCTACACCGCGTATCTGCATCAAGTGCGCGAGCTTCTGCTGTGAAGTTCTCGGCTTTCTCGAGATGCGCAGCATGTAAACGTTTCGTCCGCAAATATTGCTCTTTCCGTCTTTTGACTTGTTTTTGAACATTATTGTACCGATTTGACATTTTATGACTGTCGTTTTATTATATCATTCACAATATTTGCTTTGACATCTACAGAATGTCAAACAATCTCGGAGCTTCGACCGCGGAGCTTCGGCTCAAACTTTCTCGGCACGACTCGATGTATTGACAAATCGCACGCAAGATGGTATTATATGCACACGATAATACAACGTCAATACGGAGGACGATATGAGAGTACTGCTTTTTAACGGAAGCCCGCACGCAAACGGCTGCACATATACCGCGCTTCACGAGGTTGCCAAGGCGCTCCTATGGGAAGGCATCGACACCGAGATAATACAGATGGGCAACAAGCCGATACGTGACTGCATAGGGTGCGGCGGCTGTGCCGCTAAGCAACGGTGCGTATTCGACGACGACAATGTCAACGAGTGGATAGAACTCGCGGCGAAAGCCGACGGGTTTGTGTTCGGCACGCCTGTATATTACGCGCACCCGAGCGGCAGAGTGCTGTCGCTTATGGACCGAATGTTCTATGCCGGAGGGCGGAACTTTGCGCAAAAACCGGCGGCGGTGGTGACTTCGGCGCGGCGCGCCGGCACGACCGCGACGCTCGACGCTATCGCCAAGCATTTATCAATAAACAGAATGCCGATAGTGTCCTCTACATATTGGAACATGGTGCACGGCAACACACCCGACGAAGTAGAGCGCGACGCGGAAGGCATACAGACTATGCATAAGCTCGGCGAGCATCTCGCCTGGATCATCAAGTGCATACAGGCAGGGAAGGCCGCGGGTATAGGCCCGCCGGTTTTCGAGCCGATATTGCGCACGAATTTTATACGGTAGCGCCGTTTGTATTTTTTGAAAAAACATATTGCGTTTTCGGACGATATTTGTTATACTTTTTGTGCACATGGCAGGCGGAGACGTTTTTAAACGGTACGAAATAAAGTACCTTTTGACCGCCGAGCAGTATTCCGCCATTCGTTCCGCAATGGAAGAATATATGCGCGGCGACAAGTACGGCGAGAGCGACATTTGCAATCTCTATTGCGACACGCCGTCGTTTTTGCTTGCTCGCCGCTCGATAGATAAGCCGATATACAAAGAAAAACTGCGTATTCGCAGCTACGGTCGAGCGACGGAAAACAGCGACGTGTTTGTGGAGATAAAAAAGAAATACAAACAGGTCGTGTACAAGCGCCGCATAAAAACGGACGAGCGCGGCGCGCTGTCGCTCTTTTCGCCCGAAACAGCGCCCGTGCCCAAAAAGCAGATAGCCAAAGAGATACGGTACTTTATCGACTACTACACGGACATAGCGCCCGTAATGTTCATATCGTATCGGCGCGAGGCGTTTTACGACAAGACGGACGAAGATTTCCGCATGACGTTCGACCGCGATATCCTTTGGCGCGACAGTGACCTGACCTTGTCGTCGGGGATCTACGGCACGCCCATACTTCCGCCCGACACCGTGCTCATGGAAGTAAAGACCGCCGCCGCCATTCCGATGTGGCTGACAAAGGTGCTGAGCGCACACTCCGTGTACAAGACGTCGTTTTCCAAGTACGGCACGGCGTATGCACAACTCATGCAGATCAAAAGTCAAGGAGGCAAAGAAGTTGCTTGAAAAGATCTTCAAAAGCATATTCTCCGGCGTAGCCGTCGGGACTATCAATGTGGGCGAATTTTTGATATGTATCGCCGTCGCGCTCGGCACGGGCGCACTGCTCGCTTTCGCGTACGCGTTCAAAACCAAATACTCCAAGAGCTTTGTTATAACGCTCGCGATCCTGCCCGCGGTCATCGGCGTGGTAATAATGCTGGTAAACGGCAATATCGGCGCGGGCATCGCCGTCGCAGGCGCATTCAGCCTGGTGCGCTTCCGCTCCGTTCCCGGCACTGCGAAAGAGATAACGGCGATATTCATAACCATGTGCCTCGGGCTTATCGTCGGCATGGGCTTCGTAGCGTATGCGGCGCTGTTTGCGCTTATTATGAGCGCGATACTGTTTACGCTCAATGTTCTGAAAGTGTGGAACAAACCCAAAGTGCGACGCGAAAAGACGCTTCGCATAACGATACCGGAAGACTTGAACTACTCGGAAGTATTCGACGACCTGTTTGAAAAGTACACCGAAAAATACGAGATCGTTTCCGTAAAAACGACCAACATGGGCAGTATGTTCAAGCTTACGTACAACATCAAGATGAAAGACAATTCGCTCGAAAAACAGTTTATCGACGAGCTGAGGTGCAGAAACGGCAACCTCGAAATATCCGTTTCGTACGGCAGCGACGTACAGCAGCCGGAGCTGTAAAGCGTATCGCTGTCATAGCATATCGCTTTCATACGTTATAATGGCCGCGCTTGAATTAAAGCGCGGTTTTTTGTGCCGAAAAAACGCCCGAAAGATTTATCGCCGAATTTTGCTTGCTTCTCAAAAAATGTATTGACATTCTTCGTCGAATATTGTATTATATAATGTACTAAAATATTATACGTGGGAAAGTATATGGCAAACAGCAAAGATAACAATGCCGATCTCGGGCAACAGACGATAGAAGGCACCGAACCGCCCATCGTTTTCGATGCCGAAATAGTCATGCCCGACGGCTCTACCGCACCCGTATCCAACGCGGGTTTTGCCGCCGCGCAAAACGACGAGCCGATAATCCTGTCTCCCACCGAACCTCAGCCCGCAGTCGAAAACGCGGACGGCGCGAACCTCGACGACCAGCTCGCCGCGCTCCTTGCGGACGATCAACCCGAGCCCGTCGTTATTCCGCCCGAGCCCGCCGCGGAAAGCGCCAACCTCGACGATCAGCTCGCCGCCCTCCTTGCGGACGATCAACCCGAGCCTGTCGTTATTCCGCCCGAGCCCGCCGCAGAAAATGCGGACAGCGCAAACCTCGACGATCAGCTCGCCGCGCTCCTTGCAGAGGATCAACCCGAGCCCGTTATTATTCCGCCCGAGCCTGCCGCGGAAAGCGCGGACAGCGCAAACCTCGACGATCAGCTCGCCGCGCTCCTCGCGGAGGATCAGCCCGAGCCCGTCATAACTCCCGAACAGACACCCGTCGCGGAAGCCGCGTCGGAACAGCCGGTCGTGACCGAAGTACAGCCCGAACAGACGGAACAGGCGCAAGCCGTCAATACCGCGCAGACGGACGAACTTATGCGGCAAGTGCAGGAAATGATGGAACAGGCAAAGCGCGCGCAGGAGCAAGCCGAACGCGCCGCTCAAGCCGCGCAGTCGGCACGTGTCGAACAAGAGCCCGTCGAGCAGCCCAAGCCGCAGAACAATCCCGATCCGTCCGCGGAAGCGGCGCAGTTTATGTTACAGCAAGCGCAACTGATGATGCAACAGGCGCAGGCCGCGCAACTTCAGGCGCAACAGGCGCAAGCGGCGGCGCAGACGCCCAAAAGCGACGCCGCCACGGAAGCCGCCAAAGAGATGATGCGTCAGGCGCAGATGATGATGCAACACGCGCAGGCAATGCAGCAGGCGCAAGCTATGCAGCAAGCAAGCGTCACATCCGGCGCGTCGAGCGACGACCGCTACGCAACCAAAGAGGTGGACAGACTGAAAGCCGAGCTGGACGGAATGCGCGATCTCATAAACAAGCTGACGCTGTCGTTTGCGCACACGCAAAACGGCGCGCAGAGCGCGCAGAACATACCGCCGTACTACGGCTATGACGCCGCAGACCCCTACCGTCGGCTGGAAAACGAGTTCGAGCGCATGCGCCGCGAAATGGCGGAAAAAGACCTGCGCGACAAAGAGAAAGAACTCGAGCGCAGACAGAAAGAGGCGGAAAACAACATAAAAGACATTCGTCCCGAAATGGTGCAGATGTCCGATTCGCGCGACGTCGCGCTCGTCAATCCTGCCGCGAGCGCCGCGGGATTGGGCGGAGAATATATCCCGCTCGCAAACGGCGTGTTCTACTCCACCAAGGACAGACAGGTATACGTAATGACGCCGGCATCCGCCGCGTCGGGCACCGCGCCCTCGCTCGAGCCGCGCCGTCCGGCAAAGCGCAAAGCCGTAGCCAAGC
>JAMPDA010000036.1 GCA_023665905.1 Roseburia sp. | reverse complement strand
TGCAAGGCAAGCGAGTGAAATTGTAGTGGACCTACTATGAGCGAGCTTAACGTAGTAAGAGCCCAAAACAGCCCACTGTCGGGTGTGTTCGGTTGAGGTTGGGTGAATGTACCAATGCCAATAGCAACAAAACGCAAAATTTATGTATTTTATATCATACGCGTATAGTCTTTTTTTGCATTGAAAACCGCTTGAATATACACTTTCCCATTCGATTCGTCTACGCTGTAAACTATCAGATATTCTTTATGTACAAGAAATCTATAGCCGGAACTTACAAGCACACGATCTTTCGGCAATGCGCCTATTTGCGGAAATTCCTCAAGCGGCGCACATTGCTCGCTCAATTCTTTTACAAATCTTTTGGCTATTTCTTTATCTTTAGATTGCTCGACGATGTACACGGCAATGTTGCGCAGATCCGATTTCGCCGTATCTGTAAATACCACTGCATATTTCATAAATCTATATCGTCTATTTCTCCATATATATCCTGAACAGCAGCGCTCATAGGCTGTACACGTCCAAGCTTAATATCGTCCTGCGATTGCGCCAAATGCGCATACATCGCCAACCTTTCTCGCATTTCGGCAATGATGCGCTGTTGCTCCAAAAAATCTTCATGACTGACAAGTACCGTGTCTTCCCGTCCGTTCACTGTAATAGCTACGGGGTGCTCGTGCGCCAATGCGGATACTTGCGCATAATTCGTGCGCAGATCTTTTGACGGTCTGATTGAAATTTCTCCGCTCATAAACAGTGCCTCGCCTTTATTGGTAGTCATATTATATACTAATATGACAACTTTGTCAATATATTTTATGCGAATAACAAACAAATATTTAACATACATCTTTATATGGAAGCATCCGATTGGCGCACGCTATATCGTTATGATTTTTTCACATAAAAAGTATTTTTGCCGTTGCCGCGACGCTCTATCTCGCCGCCTTCCGTCAGTTTTTTTAATGCGATTTCTATCGACGCTTTACCGATGCTCGGGCACGATTCCATTATGTCGCTTTTTGTGAATCTGCCGAACCGTTCGGCAATAGCCTTTTGCACAATTTTCATGCTGTTTTGTTTCTCACCGACAATATCCACTCTTTGCTCAAACTCTCTGTATGCCGCGAGAATTATGCCGAGAATGTATTTTATAAACGGCGTCGCGTCATTATCCCCTTCGTGCCAACCCATACTGCTACGTTCGAGCGCGTCATAATACAGAGATTTATTGGCTTCTATTTTCTTTTCGATGCTTATATATTTGCCGACGGCATATCCGCTCCTATACAGTAATAACATCGTGAGCAATCTGCTCATACGTCCGTTGCCGTCGCCGAATGGATGGATACAAAGAAAATCGGTTATGAATGTGGGTATAAGCAACAACGGATCCACAACGCAAGCGTCGATAGCACGATTGTAGTTTTCGCAAATCGCGTCTATCGCATTCGGCGTTTCAAACGGCGCAAGCGGAGTAAACCGTACAAAAGATGTCCCGTCTTCTCTCTGCTCGGAAATATAGTTTTGCGTATTCTTAAATCGCCCGCCGATCGATTTTTCGGAGTACCGATATAGATCCCTGTGCAGTTGCAAAATATACGATGCACGAATGGGGATATACTCGAAGTTTTCATGTATAGTGTTAAGTACATCTCTATAGCCGAGTATTTCCTTTTCGTCACGCGTCCTCGGGGTAGTTTTTTCCAAGCAAAGAAGCTTCATACGCGCGACCGTCGTGACAATCCCCTCGATTTTATTCGAGGATTCCGTGCTTTGTATCTTAGCCATCGTCACCAGCCTATCCAAAGTTTCGGGCTTACGCTTTAAATACAGATCCTGCCTGCCCTTATATTCGTGAATTTGCGCAATCAATCCGAGCGTTTCGCTATCCCATTGCCGCTTTTCGAGTGCAGTATAGTCAAATGTACGCATTCGCCTATCTCCTTATATATTCGCCTAATTATAGCGGCTTTTAGGCGAATAGTCAAGCGAATACGCGTAAATAATCGGTTCGAGCCGCCACAGTAGCAAAAAGCCCGTCAGACGACGGGCTTTACGTGCGTACGACAAAATCTCGCGTTTTCGAGGTGTGTTGTACTAAATCTATCGTGTAACTTAATATACGAAAACACCTCGACTGTTTGATCGCTTCGCAAAACATCATAAATTACCGAAAATCTTATTTTCAATAAATTAGGTATTATACCCCAGGGCAAGCCCTGGACCCGCACGGCAACCGAATGTTGCACGAAACATTGCTTACGTTCTCGCTTGTAATTACGTGTATGCTTGCCCTGGAGCACCCTACGAGTGTTCCGCCGCAAGCGGCGGTGTATAAAACCTAATTTGTCCACGTCGCAAATTTGCCATTGCAAGCAAGCAAATTTGCTCCTCGAATAATAGCTTCAATCATTCTTTAAAATACGTCTATTCGCGACCTTCTCTATTATCGCCAGCTGTTTTTCGGTAAACAATGGCGTAACTTTTTCGTAGCTGTCTTTATAGTTCATCGCCACCTTTACGAGCAGCTTCTTTTCGCGACACTTGCAACCCTTCAGCAGAAACTCTTGGCTTTGCGGGCATATCTCCGATTTGCCGAAATCGTTGTGCTCCCACGCCTTAGCAATCATTTTGGCGGTGACGATAAGATACAGTCCCCAGCACTCCATAGTCGTGGAAAGCCCGCGCTCGCAGTCCTCCCTATTTAGCCAAATACACTCCTTGCCCGCAAATTTTATTATCGGAGCCTCGCTCGTCACCGTTATTCGTTTGCCATTGCTACTACACTCGGGTTGGTTTTTACATTCGTACACTTCCGTTGTTTTCTTTACCGTTTTTGCCCGTTTTACGATTTTGGAACGCGGATCGTATATGAGCCGGAAAGCCACGCGAAGCCCAAGGGTATTTAGCCCGGTACTTTCCCAATCGCGCACGCCGTTCGAAAATGCTATCCCTATCAGCGGATATCCGGAGGGCGCAAACTTGGGAGTGCGTAAATAATACCATTCGTTATTTATATCGGTGCTGCTGTATTTGTGGTGAATCCTTCTCTGATCAAGTAGTCCTTCATCCGCAAAATCGGATATCTCCGCCGACATATATGCACGAAATTTGTAAAAATACTTGTCGTACTCCCCCGCGCTCGGAAGATACGCGTACACCTCTAAATCGGGGAAGGTTTGCTTAGCGAGTTCTTCTACCTTTTTTATCGCTTCTTCATCGCGCACAAAAAGCGCTACTTCGTTCTGCACAAAGTCGTTATCGTCGCTATATATTTTGTCGACTTCAGCTTCGCTGTAAGTCTTGTCGGCTCTGTCCGCATTCACATTGTTATTATACAATATTCGCCTGTACTTGTCAATAAACAAAAATCGGTCCAAATGCCGGAAGACTTTTAGACCGATAGACTTGGAGCTACTGGGCGGAATGCTCGCGGAACTCGCGAGCGACCTTTGCGATAAGTATAACATTCTCAATCTTTCATTATTGCAATTATTATTTTTCGCTATTTACATATTTGTCGGCGCAAGCGGTTAGCGAACCGTGTGGTGGTAATGCTTTTTATGTACCGTGTACTGCGTTGCTCCGCACCACACGGTCGAGCCGCCGCAGTAGCAAAAAGCCCGTCAGATGACGGGCTTTGGAGCTACTGGGCGGACTCGAACCGCCGACCTGCTGATTACGAATCAGCTGCTCTACCAACTGAGCCACAGTAGCATGTTTATTTAATTTGTTCGATGTTTTTTACAATTTTTTTGCAACGCTGTCGTTGCTGTCCTTGCGACCCCTCTAAAACGACCAAAAACATAGGGTTTTAAGGTGTTTTTGACTATCTGCGACCATTCGACCATTTAATTACGAATCAGCCGGTCCAACTGAGCCACAGTAGCATAACTGCTTGCTATTAAATTGTGTGGGAGGCGGCGAATCGCCGCAGTCCGTAGGACTGTCACCGCGTAGCGGTAAAGCTTACGCGTATCGACCGAACACACGTATTATAGCACACCGTTACGGGATTTGCAAATATTTGAGCGCCTTTTCCGCAATAATTTTACAGCGCGGTGCGCCTGCCTATGGCGTGCGACAGAGTGACCGAATCGGCGTATTCCAGCTCAGACCCCATGGAAATGCCCTGCGCAATGCGCGTGACCTTTATGCCGAGCGGCTTTATCAGTCGCGCAAGATACACTGCGGTCGCCTCGCCCTCCACGTCGGGATTTGTCGCTATTATCACTTCCTCCGCGCCGTCGAGCCGCGCCATGAGCGACTTGATGTTGAGGTCGTCGGGCGTGATGTTGTTCATCGGCGACAGCGTGCCGTGCAGCACGTGATAGACCCCGTCGAACGCGCCCGTGTTCTCGATAGCGGCGACGTCCTTGGGGTAAGCCACGACGCATATCTGTTTGGCTCTGCGCGAAGCGCAGATATCGCAGGTGTCGCCGTCGGTAAAGTTCCCGCAAACCGAACAGAGCTTTACGCTGTCTTTAACTTCCCGAAGCGCCGCGCAGAGCGCGTCCACCTGACCTTCCGACATATCTATCACCGCATACGCATAGCGCAATGCGGTCTTTTTTCCTACGCCGGGGAACGCCGCGAGCCTGCTCGCGAGCGCGGCGATGCTCTTGATCTCGCGCATTAAAATCCGCCGAGCTGAGAAAGCGGGCTGTTTTTGACGAGCTCGTCCGCTTGCGCATACGCCTCGTTTGCCGCCGCCATTATGAGGTCCTCGAGCATTTCCACATCGTCGGGATCGACGACCTCGGGCTTGATTTCGATAGAGATGAACCGCTTGCTGCCCGACAGCGTAACGGTGACCGCGCCGCCGCCCGAAGTGCCCTGCACACGCGCGTCCTCGAGCTCCTCTTTGGCTTGAGCCATCTGTTCCTGGAGCTTTTGCGCCTGCTTCATCATTTGCTGCATATTCATGCCGCCGCCGCCACCGCGGCCGTATCCGCCGAACTTAGCCATAATTACCGCCTTTATTTATAATGCCGCAAAGCTGCGGCATTTTTTACTCTGTTATATCCGTGCGCGTTACGACATATTATCTATGCCGCTCGAGCGCAATGCGTTACGCTAATCTTCCCAAAGATTTTTACATCTGTTGGTATACAGCGTCGCGTGCTTGTTGTAGTTATAGATCAGCACGTTGTTTTCCCAGTTGGTGTACGCCGCCTGCTCGCGCGCCGATTTGATGGGCTCCTTCAAAACGTCGTAGTACCTTTCGACCTCGCCGGGCGTAGTGTACGAATAGAGCGACACCGTGCCGGGACGCGTGGTAGACGCAAAGTACATTATATGCACGCCGTAATCGGTAATGACTTTTTCGTAATAGACCTGACCGACGGCAAGGTTTTCACGCATATAGCGCGCCGCGTCCGCAAACTCCTGCATATACGTTTCGCTTTCGCCGTCGTCGAGCCGATACTTTACGACATAACCCTTATTGTTGTCGAACGCGCCCGTATCCGTGTTGTACAGATAGATAAGGTCGTCGAACGCCGTGTCCGCGCGCTTGACGTTGGACTCGAGCGGCGTCATGACCGACCTGATGTTCGCCATGACCTGATTTACGCTCATGGGTCTGGACTTGTCGTCCTCGCCGGCGACGTGCGGATAGCAGACTATCGCCTCCGCCAGATCACTGCGATAAGTTTCTATCTCCTCTTTGGTCACGTTGAGACGCGCCTGATATGCGGCAAGGTCCGCTTTCTGCGCGTCGGAGAACGGCAGCAGTATGTGCTTTACGTAGAAGAAATTGTCGTTGGGATAGTACAGCACCGTGCTGTTGTTCGACATCGCCGAATTGAACGCCGAAATGTTTGCGGTATATGCGCTACGCTGTTCGTTGAGCAGCGAATTGTACTTGGATATGACTTCCTCGTCGCTCACTTCCACGCTTTCGGTAAGATAGCTCTGGAGTTCGCGTATCTTCTGCGAGCGCTCGATCGCCTTGCCGCTGACGTAATACATCAAGTGCGTCGTGCCTATCATCGGATAGACGTAGGATATGCCGCGCGTGTCGATTATTTCGTCTATTTCTTCGATATCGCGATCGAACTTTTCGCTGTCCTCGGCGGTTACGCGGAAATCGTCCTCCACCCTGCTTTTGAGCAGCGAAACAAATCTGCGCATTGCCTCGCGCTCGAGCGACTGCCTGTCCGGATCGCCGCTAAGCCCGGGATAGCGCGCCAAGCTCGGCTCCCAAGGCTCGGGCTCCCACTCGCCGTCCTCGTCTTCTTCGACTTCTTCTTCGGGCTTAGTCGGGTATGTCGTATCGGTATTGACGTCGCTGTCGCCGTCGGTGGTTATGCCGGGCTGACCGCGCTCGTCCAAAATCTCGTTCTCGATCGATATGAGCGTGCTGTCTATTATATCGTAAATGCGCTGCTTAACGGTATTGCGCTGCGTCATACCCCACTCCATCTTGCCGGACGTTATGAGCGCATCGACTTCGTTGATAACAAGCTCGGTATTGACGAGCATGCTCAGGCAGTACTTGTACATTCCCTCTATATCCGAGCCGTACGTCGAGGACAGGCTGGAATAGTTGGTATTGTAGTACTCCACGAGATCGCGCTTGTAGATGTTGACCGCTTCCGTACGATAGTCGCTGTTTTCGATCTCGTACGACTCGACATATGCGACGACCTGCTTCAGGTCGCGCTCGTTGTCGTGGCTGAAGAACGAACAACCGCAGAGCAGCGTTCCTGCCAAAACGACGGATAATATTCCTATAACAATGCGTTTAAACACAACTGACACCTATACCGATTAAAGCTTGTTTTTTAATTATACTAAACCGCCTCGAAAAAATCAAACGATTTCAATATGTTTTTGCCATTTATTTACTTTTTATGCGCCGCCGAAGCGATGTTCGCGTCGTTGACAATTTTGCGAAAAAGGTCTATACTGTTTATTGGGAGCGACGGGAGCATACTGCGTCGCCTTATTTAACGGTGAAATATGTTAAACAAGACCGAAAAGCTGCAACTGACAAAAAAATACGCCATGATCGCCGTGGGCTGCATAGTCTACTCGTTGGGCGTGGCGCTGTTTTTGGACATCAACGCACTCGCCTCCGGCGGCGTAACGGGAATAGCTATAATGATAAACTATTTATCGGGCGGCAGGATAGGCACCGGCTGGCTGATAATAATAATCAACGTTCCTCTGTTTATATTGGGCGGCGTATTTTTCGGGAAACGGTTTATAGTGTCCACGCTGATATCCACCGCGCTGTCATCGGGGTTGATAGAACTGTGGGCGTACACGGTAGTCCCGTACATGCCGACAATAGACAACATACTGATATCCGCCGTTGTCGGCGGCATGCTTTTCGGCGCAGGGCTCGGACTGATATTCCGCGCCGGAAGCACGACGGGCGGAACGGATATCGTCGTAAAGCTGTTGCGGAAAAAATTCCGGCACTTGCGCAGCGGCATAATTTCCGGCACTATCGACTGCGTCATACTCGCCGCGTCCGCCTTTGTGTATAAAGATATCGACCTGCTGTTTTACACCGCGCTGTCGGTGCTGATGTTCACCGCAATGTTCGATTGGGTGCTTTACGGCGGCAATTCGGCAAAGCTCGTCCACATCGTCACCACCGCCGATAAAGCCGCGCCGATATGCGACGGCATACTCAAAGAATTGGATATAAGCGCGACGCTCGTCGAGGGCAAGGGCGCATACACGTCGGAAGAACGCACGATAATCATGTGCGTGGTAAAAAACACACTGTACCCCAAACTGCGCGATATAATCCACGCCGCCGACCCGAGAGCGTTTACGATCGTGTCGTCCGCCAAGGAAATATACGGCGAGGGCTACAAAGCGTCCAGCGAGGAAGAACTGTAATTTGCACGAACAAATATAGCGGCGACGCAAGCACAATAAATTAGGTATTATACCCCAGGGCAAGCCCTGGACCCGCGTGCTTCGCACGC
>JAMPDA010000035.1 GCA_023665905.1 Roseburia sp. | reverse complement strand
TGTCGTCGTCGCATTTTTGCTCCCGCAAGCGGGCAAAAATGCTCCTCGAATAAAAAAGCGCGGAGGTTTTTCGGTCTTCGCGCTTTTACTTGTCTTTTTCTCCGTTTATCCGCGCGAACGCCGCACCGCGTCCGCCCATCCGCTCAACAGCGCCTCACGCTTTTCTTCGGGTATCGACGGCAAAAACACATCGCCGCCGGATTGCGCACTCTCGAGCTCGGCGCGGTCGAAAATGCCGACTGCCAAGCCGGCGAGATAGCAGACGCCGAGCGCGGTCGTTTCCACCGTCGCAGGGCGCACGACGCGCGCCGACGTTATATCGGCGGTGAACTGCATCAAAAAGTTGTTGACGGAAGCGCCGCCGTCCACCGCGAGCATATCCACATTTACTCCGCAATCGCTTTCCATGGCGCGCAGTACGTCGTACACCTGGTACGCCATGCTCTCGAGTGCCGCGCGGATAAAATGCTCGCGCGTCGCGCCGCGAGTGATCCCGACAACCGTTCCGCGCGCATACGCATCCCAATACGGCGCGCCCAGCCCGACAAACGCCGGCACGATGTACATTCCGAGCGTGTCGTCCACTTTACGGGCGTAGCTTTCCGTTTCCGCCGCCGAGCGCACCATGCGCATGGAGTCGCGCAGCCACTGAACTATCGCGCCGCCTATGAACACGCTCCCCTCGAGCGCGTACTGCGGCCTGTCCGCCGTGTCGGCGGCGAGCGTGGAAACAAGTCCGCATTTGCTCTCCACCGCCGTATCGCCCGTGTTCATCAATAGGAAACAGCCCGTGCCGAAAGTGTTTTTGCACATGCCCTTTTTCCAGCAGCGTTGCCCGAAAAGCGCGGCCTGTTGATCGCCGGCGACCGCGGCGATAGGCGTTTCCGAACCGAATACGGCGGAGTCGGTATAGCCGAAAATACTGCCGGACGGCTGTACGCGCGGCAGCATGGCGCGCGGCACGCGGAAAAGCTCCAAAAGCTCGTCGTCCCATTCGAGCGTGTGAATGTTGAACAGCATCGTGCGCGACGCATTGGTGTAGTCGGTGGCAAATATCTTTCCCGCCGAAAACTTCCACATGAGATACGTATCGACGGTGCCGAACAGCAGCTCGCCATTTTCGGCGCGCGACCGCGCACCCTCGATATTGTCGAGTATCCACTCTATCTTGGTAGCCGAAAAGTATGCGTCGATCGGCAACCCCGTCTTGCGATATATCATATCGGAATAGCCGTCGCGACGAAGCTCGTCGCAACGCGCGGCGGTGCGCCGGCACTGCCAGACTATAGCGTTGCAAACGGGCTTGCCCGTCGCTCTATCCCATACGATAGTCGTTTCGCGCTGATTGGTTATGCCGATAGCGGTTATCTCGTTCTTGTTTATTCCAGCGCGCGCGAGCGCTTCCGACACCACGCCCGATTGCGACGAGTATATCTCCAACGGATCGTGCTCCACCCACCCGTCGCGCGGATAGATCTGCCCGTACTCCGCCTGCGCGCTCGAAACCGCCGCGCAGTCCTCGTCGAACACTATCGCTCGCGAGCTTGTAGTGCCCTGATCGAGCGCGAGTATGTATCTCTTGTTTTTCATAAGCCTGTCCTTGAGCGCGTGCGGCAAAAGCGCCATCCGCCCTTTCGTCGCAGTATATCACGGAAACAAGCGTTTGTCAATACAAGCCTAAAATCTCGATGTGGCGTTTCGAGCACGAAAAAAGCGATCCCGAACGCGGAACCGCTTTATCTGCTTTTCTGTATTTACGATTACTCGATTACTCGATTTATTCGAGGAGCAAATTTGCTTGCTTGCACAATCACAGATTGAATTGAAATTATTACGTATTCTAATGAAGTGAGATGGTAAGCAATGGATCGCGCAGCATTTGGCTGCCGACGTGGACAAATTAGGTTTTATATACCGCCGCGTGGCTAGCGGAACACCCGTAGGGTGCTCCCAGGGCTTGCCCTGAGGTATAATACCTAATTTATTTTACGATCTCGGTAACGACGCCCGAGCCGACCGTTCTGCCGCCCTCGCGGATAGCGAAGCGCAGACCTTTTTCAGCGGCGATCGGATGGATAAGCGTAACGGTCATCGTTACGTTGTCGCCCGGGGTGACCATTTCGACGCCGTCGGGAAGTTTGATCGAGCCGGTAACGTCGGTCGTGCGGAAGTAGAACTGCGGACGATAGCCGTCGAAGAACGGGGTATGTCTGCCGCCTTCCTCTTTTTTAAGCACGTACACCTCGGCTTTGAACTCGGTGTGCGGAGTAATGGAGCCGGGCTTTGCGATAACCTGTCCGCGCTCGATGTCCTTGCGGTCTACGCCGCGGAGAAGGATACCGGCGTTGTCGCCGCTCTGAGCGAAGTCGAGCGACTTGCGGAACATTTCGATACCGGTAACAACCGAGTTCTTGGTGGCGCGGATACCGACGATCTCTACGGGATCGCCGACCTTGATCTGTCCGCGCTCGACACGGCCGGTAGCGACGGTGCCGCGGCCGGTGATCGTGAAGATGTCCTCAACGGGCATAAGGAAGGGCTTGTCCACATCACGCGTAGGCGTGGGGATATACTCGTCAACCGCAGCCATGAGCTCCATGATGCAATCGCAAGCCTTGTCGTCCGCTTTGCCGGAAGACGCCGCTTCGAGCGCTTTGAGCGCGCTGCCGCGAACAACGGGAACATTGTCGCCGTCGAAGTTGTAGCTGGTAAGCAGGTCGCGAACTTCCATCTCGACGAGATCGAGCATTTCGGGATCGTCCACTTGATCGGTCTTGTTCATGAAAACGACGATCTTGGGAACGCCGACCTGACGAGCGAGCAGGATGTGCTCACGGGTCTGAGGCATTGCGCCGTCGGTAGCCGCAACAACGAGGATAGCGCCGTCCATCTGAGCCGCGCCGGTTATCATGTTTTTAACATAGTCGGCGTGCCCCGGGCAGTCAACGTGCGCGTAGTGACGGTTAGCCGTCTGATACTCGACGTGTGCGGTGTTGATGGTGATGCCGCGCGCTTTTTCTTCCGGCGCTTTATCGATCTGGTCGTAACGCATCTGCTCGGCCAAGCCCTTGGACGCGAGCACCATGGTGATCGCTGCGGTAAGGGTGGTCTTGCCGTGGTCGACGTGGCCGATCGTACCGATATTTACGTGCGGTTTGCTTCTGTCGAATTTTGCCTTAGCCATTATTTATTTCCTCCAAGAAATTCTTTATTTTTTGTTCGTCTTTTCGGGAGCGACCGTGCTAAGCTAAGCCTGCACAGTCGGACAGCATCATTATATCACTAATTTCCCGAAATCTCAACCGTTTTTACGTTGAATTTCAAAAGATTTTGCCGAGCGCAAAAGACGGAACGCTGCGGCGGATAGACGCCTTATCGTTTACGCCTGCGCTTTGCTGCGCTCGCCTATTACCTTTTCCGCAATGTTGCGCGGCACTTCGGCGTAGTGGTCGAACTGCATGGTGTAGTTGCCGCGACCCTGCGTGCGCGAACGAAGGTCGGTCGCATAACCGAACATCTCCGAAAGCGGTATCTCGGCGTGGATTATCTGACTGCCGTTTACGAGGTCCGTGCCGAAGATCGTGCCGCGGCGCGAGCTCACGTTGCCCATGACGTCGCCGAGATATTCGTCGGGGAGCGTCACGTCCACCTTCATTATAGGCTCGAGCAGATACGCGTCGCCCTTTTTCATGCCGTCCTTAAACGCCATGGAGCCGGCGATCTTGAACGCCATTTCGGACGAGTCTACCTCGTGGTAGCTTCCGTCGTACAGAGTGACTTTGAAGTCCACGCACTCGTAACCGGCAAGTATGCCGCTCATGCGCGCTTCCTGTATTCCGTTGTCCACTGCGGGGATATACTCTTTGGGCACGGAGCCGCCGACGGTTTTGTCCTCGAACAGATAGCCTTTGCCCTGCTCTTGCGGTTCCATGATGATCTTGCAGTGACCGTACTGACCTTTGCCGCCGCTCTGGCGAATGTACTTGCCTTCCGCCTCGACTTTCTTGCGAATGGTCTCGCGGTACGCGACCTGCGGCTTGCCGACGTTGGCTTCCACCTTGAACTCGCGGAGCAGTCGGTCGACGATTATGTCGAGGTGAAGCTCACCCATACCGGCTATAATGGTCTGTCCCGTTTCCTGATCGGTGTACGTCTTGAACGTGGGGTCTTCCTCGGCGAGCTTGATGAGCGCCATCGTCATCTTTTCCTGACCGGCTTTGGTCTTAGGCTCTATGGCGACGCGAATAACGGGCTCGGGGAACTCCATGCTCTCGAGAACGATGGGGTGCGCGGCGTCGCAAAGCGTGTCGCCCGTCGTGGTGTCCTTAAGTCCCACGATAGCGCAGATGTCGCCGGCGCGGATCTCGTCGATATCGGTACGGGTATTGGCGTGCATCAAAAGCACACGACCTACGCGCTCCTTTTTGCCTTTGGTCGAGTTGAGAACGTACGAGCCGGCAGGGCATACGCCGCTGTAGCAGCGGAAGAACGCGAGCTTGCCGACAAACGGGTCCGCGGCGATCTTGAACGCGAGGCCGGAGAACGGCTCGTTGTCGTCCGTTTTGCGCTCCTCTTCCGTTTCGCCGTCGAGCAATGTGCCCTTGACGTGCGCGATGTCCACGGGGCTCGGCAGATAGTAAACTACCGCGTCGAGCAACTTTTGCACGCCCTTGTTCTTGTACGAAGAACCGCAGAACACGGGGTTCATGCTCATGTTGAGCGTCGCCTTGCGAATGGCCGCGCGCATTTCGTCCACGCTGAGCTCCTCGCCTGCGAAGTACTTTTCCATGAGCGCGTCGTCCGTTTCCGCGACGGCTTCCAAAAGTATGCCGCGATACTCGTCCGCCTGCGCCTTGAGGTCGGCGGGGATATCCGTTTCGTTTATGACGTTGCCGAGGTCGTCCTCGTAGATCTCCGCCTTCATGGTAACGAGGTCGACGACGCCTTTAAACGTGTCTTCCTTGCCGATGGGGATCTGCAACGCTACGGGGTGCGCGCCCAAACGATCTTTCATCATTTTGAGCACGTTAAAGAAGTTGGCGCCGTTGATGTCCATTTTGTTGACGTACGCTATGCGCGGTACGCCGTACTTGTCCGCCTGACGCCAAACGGTTTCGGACTGCGGCTCGACGCCGCCTTTTGCGCAGAATACAGCCACAGCGCCGTCCAGCACTTTGAGCGAACGCTCGACTTCCACCGTAAAGTCAACGTGCCCGGGCGTGTCGATGAGGTTGATGCGCGTCATCGGCGCGGTCGGCGAAGTGCGCCACTGCGTAGTGGTAGCAGCCGAAGTAATGGTTATACCGCGCTCCTGCTCCTGCACCATCCAGTCCATAGTAGCGCCGCCGTCGTGGACCTCGCCTATCTTATGCACCTTGCCGGTGTAGAACAAAATGCGCTCGGACGTGGTGGTCTTGCCTGCGTCGATGTGCGCCATTATTCCGATATTGCGCGTGTTTTCCAATGCGAATTGTCTTGCCATTTTCATGGTCTCCTTGTCATAAGATGTAAGAAAGCGCAGTCGCGCGCGAACGGCATACGGCAAGCGGCACAGTCGCGCTTAAAATGCGCACACCGTCCGCCGCGCCGAAAACTCCGCCGACGCAAACGCGCCTTCGATACTACCAGCGGAAATGCGCGAACGCCTTGTTCGACTCCGCTACGCGGTGCATCTCTTCTTTGCGCTTGACCGCGGCGCCGGTGTTGTTGTAAGCGTCCAAAAGCTCGCCGGCGAGCCTTTCGTCCATCGTCTTTTCGCCGCGCTTGCGAGCAAAAGCCACTATCCAGCGGATAGCGAGCGTCTGCTGACGGTCGGCGCGTATTTCGAGCGGCACTTGGTAAGTCGAGCCGCCGACGCGGCGCGCCTTGACTTCGAGCTGCGGTTTTACGTTGGTCATCGCCTGCTCGAAAACAGCCAACGCCTCGAGCGACGTCTTTTCCTTTATAATGGAAAACGCGTCGTATACTATTGCCTGAGCCGTGCCCTTTTTGCCGTCTTTCATCACCTGATTGACGAGCTTGGTCACGACCTTACTGTTATAAATAGGGTCGGGTAAAACGTCCCGTTTGGGGACTCCGCTTCTTCTCGGCATGATTGCCTCCTTATTCGATTTTTTGTTCCGTCACGCGGAAAACGTTGCGGCAAAAAGCTTATTTAGCTTTTTTTGCGCCGTACTTCGAGCGGGCTTGCTTGCGTTTCGCTACACCTGCGGTGTCTAATGCACCGCGAATGATGTGATAGCGCACACCGGGCAAATCCTTCACTCTGCCACCACGGACGAGGACAACAGAGTGCTCTTGCAGATTGTGTCCTATGCCGGGAATATAGACCGTACCTTCCATCTTGTTGACAAGACGCACACGTGCGATCTTGCGCAAAGCGGAGTTAGGCTTTTTCGGGGTGGTCGTCGTTACGGAAAGACACACGCCGCGCTTCTGCGGGTTGTTGTCCAAAATAGGGCTGAGCGATTTGTGCTCGACCTTTTGACGGCCTTTGCGAACAAGCTGGTTGATCGTAGGCATGGTTACTCTACCTCCTTTTAGTAGTATTGCCGCCCCCACTCACCGGACGGAAAAGACGCGCCGCACGACACGGCAGGCCGTATGTCCTCGAATAAGAGCAAGGTAGCGCGGAAAAACCCACGCTACCTTTAATTATAACCGATTGATTTCGGCATTGTCAAGTATTTTTGCGCATAGTGCGCAATATTTTGCGGTCAACTCAGGGCGGGTTTCTCCCCGCGAACGTCGTTGACGTGGAATACGCGTGCAAGGAACGCCCGCGCTTCCGCTGCGCGCTCGTCCGCGGACTCGGAAAGCCGTTCGAGCGAATGTTTTATGAGCAGCACGCCGTCGCGTTTCATTATGTAGCCGTTCACGACAAAGCAGGAGCTGAGCTCCACGCCGCCGCCTCTGCCGACATACGTGAAGATCGGGAAATGATACGAAAGATCGGTTATGTCGCGCTTGACCGTCTGCGTGCACACGCCGAGTTCGCAGGATAGCCTGTAAACCGTCGTCCTTCCGCCGTGCATCAGCAGGTTGAGCAGATCTATTTGTCTGTCGTACTTTTTCGTCATTCGAAACCCCGATCCCCTACGCGAACGATACCGCTATGCGGAAAGTCTTTAACCTTTCCGACCCGGGTCGTTCCCGAGCTCAAGCTGTTCAAAATGCTCTTCTATGGCGGTGCGCAACGAATGGACATTATCGAAAAGATATGAGGCGGCGACTTTATCTTTCAGCTGAGCGGACGACAGTACCGTCACATCACCATAAAGCGTAGGGTCTTCGCCGTTCAGACAAACACCGATCTCGAAATGCCCGAAATGGACATTACCGTTCGGCGAGATACACGAGCGCTCGACGGACGTCATACACGGATACAGTTCTTTGAGCGCATCGCAAAACTCATTCCTTTTCCTTTCGTCGCTATCGGCTCTTCCGAGCAAATAACTGCAAATGCCGTTTACATCTTCGTCTTCTCCCATGAACGCTCGAATGTCTTTCAAGCCGTCGTCGAGCCGAGCCATATCGAGATGAGCCAATAATATATAATTGTCCTTTTGCAACATGACAAACGTGGCCGTGTCGACAGCGCGCGTCACTACCTGTTCGTACGTCATGCCGGGGATCCCGATATCACTTCTTTTACCGTAGACGCCCGGCCGCTGATAGCACCGAATTTCCCGAAGTGCAAACCCGACTCCGTTCATCTCGAAAAGCGCTACCGTATCCCAGCCAAGCTGGAAAGTGCCCTCCAAGCCTATGTTTTCGCCGATGTCTTTCCCCGCGCAACCGGAAGAAAACACTTCGGGAACCGAAACATCGGGAGTGCGTATAAGCAAAGTGTTATTTTCGTAGTCTAATTGGCCGAGCGGATAGCTGTAACGCCGCATACCCGCCAATCTTTCTATAGCCATGATTTTTCTCCTTTTATTTTTTGATTTTAGTTTTGGACTGCTTGCGGAAGAACGGCGTCCATAACCGTTCTGAGGTTGAATATCCCCACTGCGCCGACGAGCTGCGCGTAATACGGTCGCAACGCTTCCGTGGTGCGCATCAGCGTCAGTATTTCGTCCGCCGACCTATTCCGCCTGTCGGCGGCAAAGACCTGAGCGGCTATCTGACGGCAGGCGTCGGCACATTCCGAGTAGGTTTTTTCGTACTTGTCGAGGTAAGCTCCGATGCGCGAATGGACGCGCTCGACACAGCCGACGGCATAGATATCGCGCGCTTTGCGCGAGCTCTGCCGCGCCTGCTCCTTCCCGTCGTACGACACGAGCTTTTGCAGCTCCACGGCTATGTCGGACGAGACGGGCAGCCTCTGCTCGTCGGCAAACGCCGACAGCGAGCCGAGAAACCGCTCCGCCTCGTGAGCATAGCCGCCGACTGTCGTCTTGAGCTGCGACGTCAGTTCGGAAACGCCTCCGAGCATGCGCCGCAACTGCAAAAATACAGCGTAGTTCAGCATTTACGATAGCGAGAGATAGCGCTTTTCGCGACCATTCTCCCCCTCCTCGACGATGAGCGACAGGTCCTGTTCCTTGATCTTGAGCTTGATATGCATAAGGCAGTCCTTGGTCGCGTACTCGTTCATCTGCACGGAATTGGTGTCTATCTGAACGGCGGCGTTGGAATGCATGACGCGCTTGAACTCGAAGAACATGAGATTGCCTATGTACTTGCACGCGGATATTATCGCGTCGTCGTCCGCGAAAGGCTTGGCGTCGTTGGTGTATTCCGCCACGTCGCGACGGATCCGGTGCTTAAGACAGCGCATGAACTCGTCGGACAGGTCGAGTATCTTGACGAGATCGTAGTTGTACGTGTCCAGATAGCTCTTGACGGAAGCTATCATGTCCTCGGTCACGGCGTTTGCCGACCGCTCGAACTCCTTTAGCTGTTCGGGCGTGAACTCCACCTTGACCGGCGCGGCGGACGGCTTTCTCTTGTCTGTTTCGCTCGCCGTTTCGACGCGCATTTTCTCGCGCGAACGCGATTCTTCCGCCGCTTTGTCGTGCTCGGCTTCGCGCGACTTGGTGTATGCGTACTTATAGCTGCGCACGAGCAGAACGGGCAGTTTCGACTTGATCGCGCCGAAAAGCGCTTCTTTTTGGCTCTCGAACTCGTCCGAGCTTTTGGTTATCCCCACCACCATGACGGGGACGTCGATCTCCGCGCTTTCGATTATGTAGTGCGGAATGGGCAGGGTCTTTACAAACGGGTCGGCATGATACAGCTCGCTCGTGCTCGCGGCATAGCTGTCCGCCTGCGTGCGCGCGGTAGCGACGTCCGATATCAGCTGACCGATAAACGTAGATAGTTCCGTCATTTCTTATCAAGCCGCCTTTTCGCTGAGTTTGGGAACGATAGATTCCTCGAGAATGTCGATCATTCTGCTCATGCCGACGGGTATCTCGTCCTGAACGGCGTGTATCTTTATGTTGAGCGAATACTCCTTTTTGACTTCCTCGGAAGACGAGCTCTTTTTCTGGTGCGCGACCGACGCGTTTATATTGACGTTGCCGCTGAATATGAGCCCGCGCTTTCGCACCGACGCGTCAACACTGCTGTTGACGTCCGTCGTTTTGGACTGCTCGGTGTTGGATATGGAGTTGATCTTGACGTTAAGCTCGATATCCGTCGTGGCGACGCGGATAAACGGAATGGGCACTATCGTCAAAAGCGGGACCTGCAGCGTCATGTCGCGATACTGCGCGGGCTGCGCTTCCACCGCCTTGATGGTTTTGACCGCGAACTCCGCGCCCTCGCCCTCGTCGACATTGAGCTCTATAGTGTCTTTTTCGGCGAGCTGATCCTCGCCGCTCACCACAGTGACTGCGCCTATCGCGCCGTCGGTGCCCACCGTAAACGACAGCTTAACGTCGGGCTTGCCCGCGACCTTGGCTTTGGAATTGAGCTCGTCCTCGCTGTAGCCGCTGCCGCCGTTTACGACGGTGAAGTAATGCGACTCGGGCGTCGCCGGTCTGTACGGCGAGATCTCTTTGGGGTACTTGAAGTCCACATACACGGGCTTGACGGTGTTGCCGTTCTCGTCGGTCTGGAACCCTACGCTCTTGATAAAGTTGACCGTCGTCAACGACGAATTGTTTTGAGCGCTTACGACCGCGTTGAGCGCACCGCCCAAAATCTTGTCGAACGCAATGCTCGACATCTCCTGTGCCGGATTAAACATAAGTTAATTGCTCCTTGTAAATTAGTTTCGCAATCATGATCGCAACCCAAATATACAAAATAATGAATACATGCGCTGTGCGACTATTAAATTATTTTTTGTTGCTTTTTGTATTTTTCCCGTGTGCGCAAACACTTGCAAACCGCGCGACGTTGTGATAAAATATCAGGGATATAATCTCGATAAAGAGGAAACTATGGCTGCAAATAACGATAAAACCAACGACAGACTGTCCCCCACCGAGTTTTTGGCAAAAAAATACTTCGACGAGGGCGAAAAGTTCTTTTCGGGCAACGGCGTGCCCGTGGACTTTGCCAAAGCCGTCGCCAACTACGAGCAGAGCGCAAAGCTCGGCTACGCGCCTGCGATATTCTCGCTGGGCGTATGCTACATTCGCGGCTTCGGCGTAAAGCACGACGAGGAGCGCGCGTACGAGCTGATAAAGGAAGCGGCGGACGCAGGCAATCTGGACGCGCAGTTCACGCTCGGGCACTTCTACTTCGAGGGCACGGCGGTCAAACAGGACTATAAAAAAGCCGTCGAGATATTCCGCGCCGCGGCGGAAAAAGGTCATCCCGGCGGCCTCAACGACCTGGGCTTTTGCTATCAGCGCGGCATCGGCGTCGAACAGGACCTCGAAAAAGCGTTCGAATACTTCTCGGAAGCGGCAAAAGCCGAGTTCGGCGCGGCGCAGAACAATTTAGGCGACTGCTACAACTTCGGCAGAGGCGTGGAAAAAGACGCCGAAAAAGCGTTTCTCAATTACTATCGCGCCGCACAGAACGGCTACGTTATCGCGCAGAACAACGTTGGCATGTGCTTCCTGAACGGGCACGGCGCAAAAGCCGACTTCGCTCAGGCGGTGCATTGGTTCGAGGAAGCGGGCAAAGCCGGCAACCCCGTCGCCGTCGCCAACCTCGGCTTTTGTTACGAAACGGGCAGGGGTGTCGAACAGAATGCCGAACAGGCGGTCAAGCTGTACACTATAGCCGCCGACGCGGACAGCGCGCCTGGACAGTACAATCTGGCGAAATGCCTGCGCGACGGCATCGGCGCCAAACCCGACCCCGAACGCGCCTTTACATTGTTCAAGCGCGCCGCCGACAAGAACTACGTCGTCGCATTCGGCGACCTTGCGGAATGTTACCGCGACGGCATCGGCACCAAGCCCGACCCCGCTTTGGCGGAAAAATATCAGAAACTGCTCGAAGAACGGGAATAAACGGGCGGATATAAACGATATAAAAACGCACAACGGAAAAAGCGGACAACCGTCCGCTTTTTCCGTTGTGGATATTTTAATTGTGCACGGCGTGAGATGAAGCGAAACGGTCAAACAAACGTCTTGTCATCTCGACCAAGCATTGCGAAGCAATGCGCGTGGAGAGATCCAGGCGATCCGCCGCAGAAATGTATAGCTGTTCCACTCGCCCACTTCTTCACTTTTCACCCTTACATCTTCACTTAATCATGCGGCGCTTCGCGCCTGGATTTCTCCGCTCCGCGCTGTCGCGCTCCGGTCGAAATGACATCGGGAAGAAAAAGTTTCTTCACTATAAAACAGCCGTATCTTTCGATACGGCTGTTTTATATATTTTCTGTAATGTTAGCTGTTCTTTACGACCGATACGCTGCTTATACTTCCGCTCGACAGCGTTATCGTGAACGTGTAGTTGCCCGTTGTGTTGACTGTCATGTTAG
>JAMPDA010000034.1 GCA_023665905.1 Roseburia sp. | reverse complement strand
AAAAAATTTTAGGAAAAGTGTACTTTTACTACAACGCCGTTTTTAGTTGTTTTTTGCTTAAAAACACCTTAAAAAGTATAGCATATCGCCGTAATTTAATCAAGTAAACCGCCATAGTAAAAGTACACATTAACTACAACGAAAAGGAGACGAAAATGAAAAGAAAACTCTTACTTGCGCTTGCTGTCATGGTCTGTGTATTATGCTGTGCGTTATGCCTTACGGCTTGCAACGGCGGTAGCGACACGGTAGCTGTTGAAAGCGTAACACTCAGCCAAACAACGCTCACGCTGGAAATCGACGGAACGGAAACATTGACGGCAACTGTTACTCCCGATAATGCGACCGATAAAACCGTCACTTGGTCGTCGTCAGCGCCCACTATTGCGACCGTTGACAACGCAGGCAAAGTCACTGCAAAAGCGGAAGGCACCGCAACGATCACGGCTACGACGGCAAACGATAAAACCGCGACTTGCGCCGTTACGGTCAACGCGCCTGCGCCTGTGGCAATGACGCAGGCGCAATGGACGGCGGCGCTGAGCGCAAGCGCGTTTGACGATTTCACCGTAGTATTCTATTCTCAGGGACACAGAGCGGAGACCGAGGCGACCAGCGCGTTCGTAGACGGAAAACTCTATATCCTCGAAGACGGAGATACCTGGTATTATTCGATAGAGAGCAACAAATATTACGAGTATTTCAAAGATGAAGCTTCCGAAAAATTTACAAAAACGGAAGTCACAAAAGCGGATTACGATGAAAATGTCGATAACGTCATAGTAATATTCACGTCGCTCGCTGCCGATATGTCGAAGTTTACGTTTGACGATACGGATAACTCTTACTTCGGAGAGGACTTGGAAATCGAGGGCATGTCTTGCGATGTGACGTTAAAGTTTGAAAACGGAAAGCTCACTTACTTCGCCGCGGAAATATCGGATAGCGATATGACAATGGTCTATGAACTCGTCCACGGCGAAACCGACGTAACATTGCCGACAAACATTATCGTAAGCAACAGCTAAGGAAAATAGCGAGGCAATCGCAATAACTTAATAATGCTAAAGCGTTCACGCAAATAAGCGCGAACGCTTTTATGTATGTGATAGGCTATATCGCTTACAGGGCGTCAGCAAGCGCGGCGGCGAGCGCGCTATCATATGTCTTTTGTTCTCTGCCGTTTTGATAAACGTATCAGGCATAGCGAAGTTGTTTCCGTTTTTGTAAACTTGACATTTGTACAATATATCGGTATAATATAATAAGAATCGGCTGCAAGGAGAGTGCATATATGCAAAACGAACAAATAGAAAAGGCTATAGCTTGGAACCCGTGGCACGGCTGCAAAAGAGCAAGCGCGGGTTGTAAAAACTGCTTCGTATACAAAATGGATGCGCGCTACGGCAGGGATACGAGTGTAATAACAAAGGGCAAAACGACATACGAATTGAAAGATAAAGACGTGCCGCATGGCTCGCTGATAAAATTATGTTTTTCGTCTGATTTTTTCATTGAAGAAGCCGACGAGTGGCGCGACGGCTGCTGGGACTTTATTCGCCGCCGCTCCGATTGTATTTTCGTAACGACGACAAAACGTCCCGAAAGAATAAAACAATGCTTGCCGCCCGATTGGGATAATGGCTGGGATTGGGTACATATAAGTATTTCAATCGAAAATCAGGAAATGGCGGACAAGCGGCTGCCGCACTTTTTGGAAGCGCCGCTCGCGCATCGAGAAGTTTTCTGCTCGCCGCTTATCGCGCCGATGACGCTCGGCAAGTATCTCGATACGGGCTTAATAAAGTGCGTGAACGTCGGCGGCGAATGGGCGTCGAAAGACGTTGTGCGCCCGCTCGATTGGGAATGGGTAAAGAACTTGTATGTCGAAGCAAAACAGCGCGGCATAGAGTTTTATTTTCACCAAAGCGGAAGTTGTTTTATGCGCAACGGCGTAAACATAGGCAAGTGGAATTTAAAAGAACAGATCGCGCTTGCGGAACAAATACAGCACGAGCTCGAAAAAAACTTTTGATAGCATTGCCTTGCTTTTCGCGCAAGCAAATTAAACTAATTCAAGCCGTTTCTTGACTGCCGCCGTGGAATATGTTATAATCGATACATAAAGCGATCTGTGCAAGGGAACAAGCGGCACTTCTCGGCATGCCTTTTCGGCGGTCGGTTGCAAGCGACGCGATTTATGATCGGGAGGACGATATGGAAAAATATTTCGGGGAAAAAACGCCCAAGCTCGGCTTTGGGCTGATGCGATTGCCAAAGCTCGAGAGCGGCAAAATCGATATCGAACAGACAAAGCAAATGGTCGATCTGTTTATGGACGCCGGCTTTACATACTTCGATACCGCATACGTCTACGACGGCGGCGAATCGGAAAAAGTGGCGAGAGCGGCGCTTATAGACAGATATCCTCGCGAAAGTTTTACGCTCGCGACCAAACTGTGTGCCTGGATGGGCGCGCACGACGAAAAGAGCGCAAAACAGCAGTTCTATACGAGTTTGGAGCGCACGGGCGCAGGCTACATCGACTACTATTTGCTGCACGCGCTACAACGCGGAAACTATACGCTGTACGACAAATATCATATCTGGGATTTCGTCAAGGAGCAAAAGGCGAAAGGGCTTATCAAGTATTACGGCTTTTCCTTCCATGCCGATCCGGCGCTTTTGGAAGAACTGTTGTGCGCTCATCCCGACATCGATTTCGTACAGCTGCAGATAAACTACGCCGATTGGGAGAACCCAGGCGTCGCGTCGAGGGAGTGCTACGAGATAGCGCGTCGGCACGGCGTTTCGATAACCGTAATGGAGCCCGTAAAAGGCGGCGTGCTCGCAAACCCCATACCCGAGGTGCGCGAAATTTTGAAAGCCGCCGACCCCGACGCGTCCTTCGCGTCCTGGGCGATTCGCTTCGTGGCGTCGCTGGACGGGATAATTACGGTGCTTTCGGGCATGTCGAACATCGCGCAAATGCAAGACAACCTATCGTACATGAAAAGTTTTAAACCGCTCGACGACAGGGAAAAGGCGGTCATAGCGAGAGCTCAGGCGGCTTTGAACGGAGATAAAGCGATACCGTGCACGGCGTGCCATTACTGCACGCCCGACTGCCCGATGAATATACCCATTCCCGAGATCTTTCACGTTATGAACCATCAAAAGGGCAATGCGGCGTTCCGCGGAGTGAGGGAATACAATATCGCGACGACGGATAATGGCAGGGCGTCGGACTGCATAGAATGCGGACAGTGCGAAAACGCCTGTCCGCAGCAACTGTCCATTCGCGCCCTGCTTAAAGACGCCGTAAAGGCGTTTGAAAAGTAAGTATAAAAACAGTCGCGCGGAAAACATTATCGCGCAAAAGGAGTATAATTATGTTGGAAAACGTTTTGGCAAAAAAGGGCTGTGATCTTAAAATCAAGGTGACGGTGAAAAGCGTTATCTCGGTTTTGCTTGTGGCGCTCGCGGTGGGCCTTCCGCAGATTATTCACGTCGCGTCCGGTCAAGCCGGCGGCGTTCGGTGGTTGCCCATGTATCTGCCCGTGCTGCTCGGCGGTTGTCTTTTGGGCTGGGCGTGGGGACTCGGCATCGGCATCGCTTCTCCCATAATGAGCTTTTTGATAACGTTTGCGACGGGCAACCCCATGCCGGCGGCGGCAAGGCTTCCGTTTATGATAGCGGAGCTTGCGGTGTTCGCCGCGGTTTCGGGTCTGTTCACGAAAAAGATCGCCGAAAACGGCTGGATGGCGTTTCCCGCCGTGCTCTTGGCGCAGGTTTCGGGCAGAACGGTATTTATGCTTTTAGCGCTTATATTCCAAAGCGTAACGCCGTTTACACCGGCGCTTATATGGTCGCAGATCCAAACAGGGCTTCTCGGAATGGTGTTGCAAGCCGTTATCGTTCCGTTTGCCGTTATGGGGTTGAGAGCGCTTTTGAACAGGGATAAAAACAATGACGGACATTCGGACAGCAAAGAATAACCTTGCAGGGCACACCATTTGCCTGTGTAAAGGCGGCGAGTGTCTTTACGGCGACGGGCGCGGCATTTCGCCGATGATGACGTTTATTGCGGACGGCGTCGATCTTTCGGGCTATTCCGTTGCCGACTTGGTGGTCGGCAAGGCGGCGGCGCTGCTGTTTGTCAAGTGCGGGATAAAAAATGTTTTTGCAAAGGTGCTTTCCGCGCACGGCAAAAAGATATTGGAAGCGTACGGCATCGGCTGCGAATACGAAACGCTGACGGAAAGAATTATCAACCGCGCCGGCACCGATATCTGTCCCATGGAAAAAACCGTGCTGAACTGCGACGACGCAGAGGAAGCATACCTGCTGCTTAAAAACAAATTGCAAGAGCTGCGGAAATAAGTGTAGGACTAAAGTTTTACGGAGGCGCTGTCATGCTTTTACGGCAGATCAGATATTTTGTGGCTGTAGTAGATACAAACAGCTTTACCGAAGCGGCGGAACAATGCTTTATTTCGCAGTCGGCGATCTCGCAACAAATATCCGCACTCGAAGAAGAACTCGGCGTAAAACTTGCAAAGCGCGACGGGCGTAAGTTTGCGGTCACTCCTGCCGGCGAATATTTTTACAAGCGCGGCAAGGCGATCTTACGGGAAATAGAACAACTGAAAGCCGAAACGACGCGTTTGGGCACGGACGACGGATCGCACTTGAATATCGGGTATCTCGCAAGTTACGACGGGACGGAACTTCCGCAAGCTATATCGGAATTTTCAAAGACCTATCCCGAAGTGACAGTGACCGTGTTTAAAGGCACGCACGAAGATCTGTATCATGCAATAAAGGACAATAGAGCAAATATCGTGCTCAACGATCAGCGCCGCGTATTTTCGGACGAATACGAGAATTACGTGCTCAATCAAAGCCCTGCGTATATCGACTTTTCAAATTCGCATCCGCTTTCCGAAACGAAAAATATAACTACCGCGGATCTGGAACAATACCCGTGCATTTTGGTCACGACGAAAGAACGGCACGATACCGAACAGGATTTTTACGAGAACGTGCTCGGCATAGGCAAACAATTTATCTTTGCGGAAAGTTTGGACGAAGCGCGGCTGATGGCTATGGGCGGCAGAGGTTATATCTTGGTGGAAAGCATAAAAGACCGAGTGCAAGAGCCGCTCATAAGGCGAGAAGTTCGCCGTGCGGACGGGAGCTCTATCGTCAGAACGTATTGCGCATTTTGGAAAAAGACTAAGGCGAATTACTACATAGAAGAATTCGCAAGTTTATTGCGTAAAAAATTTATTAGTAAAACTTATTGATCGGCGCTGAAATCGAGATTGATTGTTGCACTATAAAATATCATAATAGTATTATCGAGGAGGATGGCAATATGGCTAATTTGATCGTGTACTATTCAAGGAAAGGCCAAAACTATTGGAACGGCAGTATTAAGGATCTTAAAAAGGGCAACACGGAAATCGTTGCGGAGTTTATCCAAAAGGCTGTCGGCGGCGATCTATTCGAGGTGGAAACGGTAAAGCCGTATTCGGACGACTACTACGCTTGCATCGACGAAGCGCAAAAAGAACTCCGCGCTTCCGCACGTCCCGAAATCAAGGCGTATCTCGAAAATGTGGAAAGCTACGATGTGATCTTCGTAGGCTATCCCAATTGGTGGGGAACGATGCCTATGGCTATGTTTACGCTGCTCGAGAAGTGCGATTTGAAGGGCAAGAAAATCGTCCCGTTCGGTACGAACGAGGGCAGCGGTATGGGCTCAAGCGAGCGCGATTTGGCAAAGGTTTGCAAAGGCGCGCTCGTTATGCGCGGACTTTCCATTCACGGCGCGGAAGCTGCACAATCCGAAAGAGTGGTTGCGGAGTGGGCGAAAAGGAACGTTTGAATAATGGCGTCATGGCGTCGATCATCGCTTCCCCGACGTAATTTTACGATCGACGAAATAGCGGCGCTCGATAAAAAATCAGACGAAATACATATGTCCGCCGTATTCGGCGGAAGTCCAAAACAAAAATAAAGGAGAATTATTATGGAATACGTTACTTTATCCAACGGCGTTAAAATGCCGCAACTCGGTTACGGCGTTTATCAGGTTTCAAGGGAAGAATGTGAGCGTTGCGTTTTAGACGCTTTGAAAGTAGGCTACCGCCATATCGACACGGCACAGAGCTATTTCAACGAAGAGGAGGTCGGTAACGCAATCAAGAAGTCGGGTGTACCGAGGGAAGAAATCTTCCTTACGACCAAAGTATGGGTCGAGCATTACGGCTATGAAGAATGTAAAAAATCGGTTTACGAATCTATGCGCAAATTGCAGACCGATTATATTGACCTTATGCTGTTGCATCAGCCGTTTGCGGACTATTACGGCGCTTGGCGCGCTTTGGAAGAATTGTACGAAGAAGGCAAGCTTCGCGCAATCGGTATATCTAACTTTTACCCCGACAGAGTGGTTGACCTTTGCAGTTTTGCACGCATAAGACCTATGGTAAACCAAGTCGAAACGCACCCATTTAATCAGCAGATAGAAGCGCAGGAATGGATGAAAAAATACGGCGTGCAAATCGAAGCGTGGGCGCCGTTCGGAGAAGGTCGCGGCGGACTGTTTACAAACGAAACGATCGCGGCAATCGGAAAGAAGTACAACAAGACTGTGGCGCAGGTCATTTTGCGTTGGGAATTACAGCGCGGTATTGTGGTTATTCCCAAATCCGTGCATATCGAAAGAATGGAACAAAATTTTAACGTGTTCGATTTTGAGCTTTCGGACGAAGATATGGCTGTTATGGCAAGCCTTGATAAAAAGCAGAGTTCGTTTTTCTCGCACACCGACCCGAATATGGTCGAGTGGTTTGAAAAAATGGTGGAAGAACGTAAGCACAGTCAAGACCATAAAAAAGAAAAGAAAAATTGGTAAGCGGGTGAGGGGATAGCGGACTTAATGCCGACCGCCCAAAATAACAGAACGCAAGCAAGACGGCAAGTAACGGCTTGGCTTATGCGGTTGAATTTGATGTAAACTTAAATTTAAAAATCGGGAGTTAAAGAATGAGGACTTGGCTTATGACGGGTGTTTCTTCGGGGTTCGGCTATGAGCTTACGAAACAGCTTTTGGAATGTGGCGACACCGTCGTCGGAACGGTGCGCGATACGAGCAAGGTGCGGCAGTTCATCGAGCAATACGGCGATAAATTCGACTGCCGCATTTTGGACGTAACGGACGGCGCCGCCGTTCGACAAACGGTTGTCGAAAGCTTTGCAAAGCACGGCAAGATCGACGTCGTCGTTTCAAACGCCGGCTACGGATTGTTCGGCGCGGCGGAGGAGATTTCAGACGAACAAATAGATCACATTATCGCGACGAATTTGACGGGCAGTATTCGGCTTATAAAATCGTCGTTGCCGTTTATGCGCGAGCAGGGCGGCGGGAGAATAATTCAGATTTCGTCCTATGGCGGTCAAGTTGCTTACCCTTCGAACTCAATGTATCACGCGACCAAATTCGGCATAGAGGGGTTTTGTGAGTCGCTCGCGCAAGAGGTGGCAAAATTCAATATCGGTGTAACTATCGTCGAGCCGGGCGGCGCGAGAACGGAGTTTCGATACGGAAGCGCAAAGGTCGCTTCGCTTATGCCCGAATACGACCACGTTCACGGATTTTTGAATATGCTCGATCCTGCCAAAGGGCTTGCGCCCGGCGATCCCGTTTTGATGGCTGAGAGAATAATCGAAAGCGTGGATATTTCGCCTGCGCCGCTCCGCATGGTGCTCGGCAGTCAGGCGCTGTCGGCAACGATAACACGGCTGAAAGAGCGCGTTTCCGATTACGAAAAACAGACCGAGCTTGCGGCAAGTACGGATATAAATAATTAACGATATAAGATGCTAAGTAGAAAAGTTCGATAATAACTGCCTGAGTGCACGGCAATGCATGGGCGTAATTTATTATATTTATTATCGACAGTTTACTTGAATAATGCAAAATTAAATGATATAATGTATTGAGTTTAAGAGGTACTTTATGGCGGATAAGCAATTAAAAGATAATACTACAAAGAATGCGATGCGATTGCAGATAATCGGCATAGCGATTGTCGTAGTCGTTATAGGTCTATTGTTTTGGTGGTATGCCGTCGCAAACGGCAACCGTATCGAAAAACGCAATCTCAATTATGCGCAGGATTCGGCTTCGCTCACGGTAAAAACGCTTAACAGCGAATTTACAAACGCGCAGCAGCGCGTAAAAAGTTACGCACACTTTTTAGGACGCGACTACACCGAGGACGATATAGACAGCGAGGCGCTTTCGGAAATAATGAGCGTCACCGTTTTCGACGCCATACGCTTTATAAAAAGCGACGGCACGAATATCTCGTTCGACCCGAACGACCCCAGGACGGACAGCTCCGATCGCGACTATTACGCAAAGGGCATGAATGGCGAAACGGGCTGCACGACTGTGCTTCAGTCGAACGTGACCGGTAAAACCACTATGGTGTTTTATTCCGCAGTCGAGCATGAAGGGGAAGTGATAGGCGTACTGCTCGGGCTGTACAACGAGGACACGTATTTGAAAAACATGCTCAAGACTACATACTTCGGCGAGGAAGCCGGAGTGTATCTGTGCATCAAAAACGACGGGAAAGCGGATGACGTCGGCAAGATCATAGCGTCGTCCGACGCCGGTATCGGATATGACGACGACGGAAAGTTGGTCGATACGCTTTTGGACAACAAGACCATCGACAGGGCTACCGCCGACAAGATAAACAAGTTTTTCGCCGGAGAAACGACCGAAAACGCGTTTGTATGCAAAAAGGAAAAGACGGATAACGTTTGCGTGTTCAACGTCACCGACGCCACGTCCGAAAAACCCACCGCTTCGTACGAATATTTTTTGGTGCAGACCTTTCCGCAGAGCGTGACCAATTCGATGATATGGGACGCAAACCGCACGGGCATAATATTAATCGTAGTTATAACCTGTTTGGTCGCGGCATACATAGTGTTTTTGATCTTATACAATCGCAGAAAAAGCCTTCGCTTGGTAGTGGAAAACAAGGATATGGGCAACATCATAAAAGGCGTAAATATGCTCTATTCCCGTTTTGTGCTGTTGGACTTTGAAGCCGGAACATACAGATTTTTAACGGGCTCGACGCCCATACGCAAGGATTTCGAACCCGAAGGAGAGTACGGAGATTTTATTGCGTATTTAAGCTCTTTTGCAACCGAAAAAAGCGTCGGCGCGGAAATGCTCGAGCTTATGGAAAAAGATACGCTCGCGGCGCAGTTGGAGGACGAAGAAGTATTCCAGTTTGAATTTGCTTCGTGCGGCGACGGCAATAAGACTGTCGCCGACGGAAAAAAGTTGTACGAGCGCATCACCGTAAGAAGCTTGGAAAGCGTAGACGGGAAAGTCACCAAAGCGCTGTTCCTGCGGCAAAACATCACGTCGCTCAAAGAGCGCGAGTTAAAGGCGCAAACGGTCCTCGCAAAGGCGGAGCGCAAGGAAGAGCAGTACAGGATAGCCGTTACGTCGTCGGCATTCTGCTCGTTTGAATTCAATTTGACCGAGGATATCATAGAGCAGGATATCGTCAGGACGATCAACGGCAAAAAGATATCGCTGCTTAAAAAGGTCGGGCTTTCCGCGCCGTGCAAGGCTTCCGAGTGCCTTGAAAAGTGGCAGACATTCGTTGCGGAAGAATCGTTGCGGGAATACAGAGAAACCGTCAATTTGGAAAATCTCAAAAACCGCTTCGAGCACGGCGAATCGGAAGTCGTCGTGGAGTATTGGGGTTGGATGTCCCAAGAAAAGAAGGAACAGATGTGCGTGCGTCAGACCTTTGTAATGACGCGCAACGAGCAGACGCAGAATATTATCGTGCTCGTAATATCCAAGGAAATAACGGAACAGGTGAGGAAGCAGCGCGAACAAATGCAGGCATTGCAGGACGCGCTCGAACAGGCGCAGCGCGCTAACAACGCAAAAACGACCTTCCTTTCCAACATGTCGCACGATATACGGACGCCCATGAACGCCATTATCGGCTTTACTACGATCGCCGCGAGCCATATAGACAACAAAACTCAGGTGCAAGGCTGTCTGCAAAAAGTGCTGTCGTCGAGCAATCATTTGCTCGGGCTTATCAACGATATTTTGGACATGAGCCGTATCGAGAGCGGCAAAGTGCAGATACGCGAGCAGGAGTGCAACATTTCCGAACTGACGCACAATCTGGTGAACATAATCCAGCCGCAGGTCAAGGCAAAACAGCTCGATCTGTTTATCGATACTTTCGACGTCGCCAACGAGGACGTCATAACGGATTCGCTGAAACTCAGTCAGGTGCTCGTCAATCTTATGAGCAATGCGGTCAAGTACACGCCTGCCGGCGGCAACGTCACATTCCGCATCAAGCAGAATTCCACGTTCCACCGCGGCTACGGCGACTACGAGTTTATCGTCAAGGACAACGGCATAGGAATGGAGCCGGAGTTTTTGGAGCATATATTCGAGCCGTTCGAGCGCGAAGCAAGCACCACAAAGACGGGCATACAGGGCGCGGGTCTCGGCATGGCGATAACCAAAAATATCGTCGATATGATGGGCGGAACGATAACCGTTAAGAGCAAAAAAGACAAGGGCTCGGAGTTCGTCGTAAAGCTAAGCCTTAAGCTCCAAAATGTCAAGGCGGACGCGACCCAAATAGAAAAGCTCGAGGGATTGCGCGTGCTTGTCGTTGACGACGACAGCGACAGCTGCGAAAACACGTCGAACATGCTCAAGCAGATAGGCATGAGGTCGGAGTGGACGACGTCGGGCAAGGACGCCGTGAGCAAGGCGAAAAGCGCGCACAAAAGCGGCGACAGCTATCACACCTATATTCTCGATTGGCAAATGCCGGAGATGGACGGCGTGGAAACTGTGCGGCGCATAAGAAAAGCCGTCGGCGACGAATCGCCCATAATAATTTTGACGGCGTACGACTGGACAGATATAGAGGACGAGGCGAAAAAAGCTGGCGTCAACGCGTTCTGCGCAAAGCCCTTGTTTATGTCCGATCTGCGGTCCGTTCTGCTCGCGACCAACAACATGGCGAAAAAGGATGAGGAAACGTCCTGGACGGAAGCCGACTTCGGTGGAAAGCGCATATTGGTCGTGGAGGACAACGAGCTCAACCGTGAGATAGCGCAGTCCATTCTCGAAGAAACGGGCTTCGAGGTGGAAACCGCTCCCGACGGCACGGACGCAGTCGAAATGGTGCGAAAATCTGCGGAAGGGTATTACGACGCCATATTGATGGACGTGCAAATGCCGATCATGGACGGATACGAAGCTACGCGCACTATACGCGCGCTGCCAAGAAAAGATGTCGAAACTTTGCCCATAATAGCGATGACCGCAAATGCGCTCGAAGAAGACAAAGAAGCGGCGCTCAAGAACGGAATGAACTCGCATATTGCAAAGCCTATAGATATCGACTTGTTCTTAAACGTTTTGGGACAGTATTTGAAAAAATGATCTTACGTCCGAGCCTACGGCGTTTTTAGCGCGAGAAAGGGCTGCGATACACCGATGATACACTGATATAGCTTTCTTTCCGCGGATATCGAGCTCCGTTTTCTGTTGCATTTATGGCGTTAAAAATGCTTGTTTTGTGCCCAAAACGCTTGTCAAAGGTCGAACGACGTGATATAATTTAAAAACAGCGGTAAATATTATGCCGCTTCCTTACCCGTAGATACGGGTCGATAGACCATAAGGAGGTTTTATGAACAACTACGAAATACTTTACATCCTGTCCGATAAACAGGACGCCGACGCAAAAAAAGCGCTGGTGGAAAAGTTCAAGTCGCTTGTCGAGAGCTACGGCGAAGTGACGGTGGACGAATGGGGTTCGCGCAATCTCGCGTATCCTATCCGCACAAAGATTTCGGGCAAGCACTTCACGGGCTATTATGTCTTTATGAAGTTCAGCGCGCCGCCCGAGATCCCCGCCGAGATCGAGCGCCAAATGCGCATAAGCGACGAAGTGTTGCGCTTTTTGATAGAAAGAGTGTGAGGAGAGATTAAATGAATAAGATAGTTCTTATAGGCAATCTTACGCGCGACCCCGAGGAGAGCACTACGCAGGGCGGAGTGAATTTCACTCGGTTCAACATCGCGGTAAACAGACCGTTCACCAACGCCGCCGGCGAGCGCGTTGCGGACTATTTCGACATCATCTGCTGGCGTCAGCTCGCGGACAGATGCGCCAAGTATCTGTTTAAGGGCAGCAAGGTGGGCATCAACGGCTCGGTGCAGCGCAGGCAGTACGAGGATCGCGACGGGATCAAGCGCGTGTCGTTTGACGTCGTTGCGGACGAAGTGGAGTTTTTGACCCCGAAATCAAGCTACGGCGGTGGGCGCGAAGGCGCTCAGGGCGGATATCAGCCCGAAGAACCGCATCCCATATCGGACATGCAGCCCGTCGATAACGACGATCTGCCGTTCTGACAAATCAACAAGGAGTTACCGTCATGGACAAGAATAACAAGACCAGAAACAAAGCAAGCGAAGGCGACGACAAGGTCCGCCGCCGTTCGCGCCCTGCCAAAAAGCGTGTCTGCGAATTTTGCCAAGGGCATGTGGACCGCGTAGATTACAAGGACGCGGAAAGACTTAAAAAGTACATTGCCGAAAATGGCAAAATTTTACCGCGCCGTGCTTCCGGACTGTGCGCCGAGCATCAGCGCGACGTGACCACCGCGATCAAGCGCGCGCGCATTATGGCGCTTTTGCCTTTCCGCGGCGAATAGTATAATCAGTAAGCGCGTACAAGTCCGATTTTCGTGGAAGTTACAAAAACTTTTTTCACTTCGGCGCGGGCGTTTAACGTAAAAATCTAACAAAATCAAGGACCTTGTGAGTAGCGAGGTTCTTTTTTATGCAAAACAGCCCAAAAACGTTAAAATCGAGTCCGTTTTCGTCCGTTGTCGCTTCGTCGCCCGTGTCGGAGGTTTTTGTACACTTCGTGCAAATCGTGGCGTACTGCGACAGGTCCCGTGAATGCGCTTGACAGTCGCAAAGAGTAGGATCTCCGTCGTTTGTCCGGAGACTAAATAGGAAAAACATTGAAAAGACCTTGTGATGAGGTCTTTTTTATATTTGCGGGTAGGTGGGTAGGTGTGTTATTAACGACAAAAATCGAAAAGAAATTTAACCTGAAGGGTTGCATATATTAAATTAATGTGATATAATAAATTTTGTATTATACCTCAGGGCAAGCCCTGGACCCGCGTGCTTCGCACGCTTTCCGCGGCAAGCCGCTGGGTATTACACCTAATTTGTCGTCGTCGGCAGCCAAATGCTGCGCGACCTATTGCTTACACACTCACTTTGATAGAATACGTAATAAATAACTATTCAATCTGTGATTGCGCAAGCGGGCAAAAATGCTCCTCGAATAAATATAAGATATAATATAAGGAGGCGGAATATGAAGAAATTATTGGCAATATCGTTGTCAGTAGCTGTATTAGCTGTACCGACCCTATCGCTTACGGGTTGTGGAAATAACGATGACAATGGCAAGGCAGAATCAAAATCCGCAGGAGAAATCGGAACGTTTTATAGTGTAACACAAGCATATGGAAACGGCGATCTCACGCTCGAAGATGTTAAGAGCATAGCTTACTATTACAACGGAGGTACTAAGTACAACGAAGAAATAATGGGCGAAGATTATACTCCGTTGCCTAAAAATCCCGAAGAATTATCTGCCGAAACGAAAAAATCGATAATAAATACTTTTTATAATTCATCCTATTGGGAGCAATATGAAAACTATTTTTCAAAAGAGGACATAGGTTGTTCGTTTTATGGCGGCACTTATGGCGACGCTATTGTAGTTATGGTGTTGGTTGACGGTCAAGCCGTCAGCGACGTGGTATGGGAAGAAAAAATTGACGGAGTAACGATTTATTATACATGCGGTGTAAGGCTTTCTGTTTGGGTCGGAAATAATCAGTAAAGGAGTTAACGTATAAAAAAATCAAGGTACATTCACCCGACCTCAACCGAACACACCCGACAGTGGGCTGTTTTGGGCTCTTG
>JAMPDA010000033.1 GCA_023665905.1 Roseburia sp. | reverse complement strand
AAGGGATAGAGGACTACGGCGGAGAGTATGTGCTCTGTCCGCGCGACCTGCCCGAATACTGTGTTGTGGTGTGTAGAGTGGGGTAGGGCTTTAGAGTCCCATGTGGACTTGGGTGAGATTTTATTCATTTGGAAAAGTTCGGGAAATGTGGGTTAGTCAAATAAATGGGCAAAGAAAGAAAATCGATAATATAAGTTGTTATATATAGCTTTGTACCTAGTTGGCAGGAATTTGCTAGTCAATTCGTGTGGACAATATCTTATGTTTGTGTTATACTGTTCCACAGTGGTCGGTTCTCTGTGTTTCTGTATTTGGTGGTGCTTTTATTCTAACACATACCAACCGCTTTTTTCTATCCCTTTCCAGTTTCGCATTAATTGTAAACTAACATCAATAGCAATAATACGATCGAAAAGTTGACAGCCGAAGAAATGAATGATATACTAAAATAGTAGAGTTGGGCGGTATAGTGGAGGCGGAACGGAGTTCGTAAACACACTTTGCCTCTGCTAATAGCTCCGAGCTGAACTCCGATTTGCTCGGCGCTTTTTCTTTAATAAAGAGCGTAAAGGCTTTCGTCGGTGCATTGCGAGAAACATGCAAGGCGGAATGTTGATCGACGGATTAATGCGATTCGCGAGGAAGCAGGTGAAAAACGAAACGGAAAACATTGTCGAACTTATCGGCAGGCGAGAATGGGCGAAGGAGCCGTACTCGCGGCAAAGCTGGGGGAGCTGGCTGCATCGGATATCCCCTTATGTCGGAAGGATCAAGCCGGCGTTTGCGCATTTTCTTATCAAGTACGCAACGAATGAGGGCGACATTATTTTGGATCCGTTCGGTGGGATCGGCACTATCCCTGCCGAGGGCATGCTGATGGGCAGGCACACGATCTCGAACGATCTGAACCCGTACGCCAATTATATAGCAAAGTCCAAGTGCAATCACAAAGAGAGTTTAAATGATTTAATTGATTATATCGACGCAATAGAAGTCGATACGTCGCGCATAGATCTCGATTCGATCCCCGACTGGGTCAGGGAATACTACAATCAGGATACGCTTAAAGAGATATTGTTTTTTAAAGATAGGCTTGAGCGGGACGGGCAATTTTTTCTGTTGGGGAATTTAATAGGCATCAGTCAGGGTCATAGGCCCGGGCATTTATCCAAGCCGTGCGCCTGGACGTTGCCGTACAAGCCCAGAGCGAACGACCCGGGGGAATATCGGGAAGTCAAGCCGCGGCTTATAGAAAAGATCAAGCGGACATATAAAGATAATTTTTCGCCGACGGGAACGATGCGAACTATTTTCGGCGACGCCAGAAACCTGCAGGTGGACGATAAAAGCGTCGATGCAATCATCACGAGTCCGCCGTATTTCGACACGCTGGACTACATCAATTCTTCGAGGCTGAGGCTGGCTATTTGCGGCTGCTATGACAAGGCGAAGCTTAAAGAGATAAGGGACAGCCTTATCCAACAATTCGACAGCTATATCCCAGATATGGAGATATGCATTTCCGAATTTAAACGGGTTTTAAAGAGCGGTGGAAAATGCATAGTCGTAGTCGGGGACGTGTTTAAAAAATCTACGGTCATCAACACCGCCGAGGAGTTGAAGCCTATATTCGAAAAGTACGGGTTCGCATGCCATGCGATCATTCCCGACGGGATCCCCGTCAACAAATCGGTGCAAAAAACCACGCCTAAGCAAAAGTTCGACAGGATCATGATTTTAACGCCGGAGGAATAATGGACTATTTGTACAAAAAATCCGGCGCTATATTCAATGCTCACTCCTATTGGACAAAGCAACCCGTCGATGTTATCGAAAAGTTTATTAATAATAATACGGCGCCCAACGACGTTGTATTGGATCCGTTTTGCGGCTCGGGCATGACGGGCGTCGCGTGCGTTAAAACGAACAGAAAATTTATCTTATCCGATATAAGCCCTATCTGCATCCATATAGCCAAAGGATATTGCACAAAATACGGTCGCGAAATAAAGAATGAGTTGGACGCCGTCACGAAAGAGATAGAAAGTCTGTACGTTTCCCGTTGTCCGCATTGCGGCAGGGAGTTCGTTGCCGATTACTGCATACTCGAGGATAAGCTCGAGAGCGAGAAAAGCTTGCGGTTAAACGCTGTTGTCGGGCATTGCTCTTGCGGAAAAGACAAAATCAAAAAGACCCCGGACGAAACCGATATGCGGCTGCATAGTTTAGAACTGTATAAAAATTATTTTTACCCTCAAGATCCTTTTTTCGGCAACGAACCCAAGCGCAACTACCGGCGCGGGATATATAAGGTATATCAATTATATTCGCCGAGGAATTTGAGCGCGCTGTCCATGCTTTTGGCGAAAATCAAAGAAGTAAAAGACGAAAACATCAGGCAGTTATTTCTGTTCGCATTTACGGCGATTTTATTTAATTGCTCGATCATGAGCAGATACAATCCCAAGTACGAAAACACCCAGATCAAGATGGGAACGTTTTATGTGCCGCAGTACATTAAAGACAATAATGTCGTTCTGAGTTTTTCAAGAAAAGTAGCCAATATCTTAAAAGCCAATGAGATCGTTTTCGACGGCGCGCGATCGGCCGACGGGCTTATAAGCGTCGCCGACGCAACGGAGCTGAGCTCGATAGGCGACGGCTCGGTCGATTATATTTACACCGATCCGCCGTACTCGGACAAAATAAGCTATTCCGAGTTGAATTTGGTCTACGAGGCATGGCTGGATACGGAGCGGACGGACACGGCGAGGGAAATGATAGTCAATAAGTTCGCCGGAAAGAGCATAGAAGATTATTCGCGCATGTTTAACGATTTTCTTTCCCAAGCAAAGCGCGTACTTAAAGACAATAAAAAAATCACGATAGTGTTTCATAATTCAAGTTTGGAACACTGGCAATATTTCCAAAGGATAATCAACACCGACGGGCTTAAGCCCATAATCACCGAAGATCCGGAGCGGCTGCTGTCGGCATCGAAAACCTCGACGCAATATCAAGCGGACAACGATTCGCGTTGCTTTTTGGCGTTTACGTTGCAAAAAGACGTCGCGTACAGACCTGCCGCTTTGAAAGAGCTTTCAAAAGACGAGTACGACGGCCTGATAAAAACGATCGAAGCCGAGGCGGCGTCTAAAGGGTATGATAAAAGATCCGACCGGTTCGATTTTATTATTAATCGGCTGTTGTTCGAGTACAATATCAGACCCGATGTAAAAATATTGTGATGGTTGCTCGAATTTTTCCGTACGGGGTATAATACCTAATTTACTTTTTCCGATTCTTTATAACTTTTATTTCGCCCGAGATAAAAGCCTGTTGAAGCGTTTTCATGAGAGATTTTTCGGTGTTTATATGTAGGTTTTGCCGCCTGAACGCGATCACCGTTCGTCTTAAGTTTTCGTCCTCGAAAAACAGGTCGTCGAAATTATAAACCTGTATTCGGGGATTGGAAGTAATGAACATGAATTCTTTTGATCGACGTTGCCGCAACACCTCGAAGTCCGCGTCGTCGAGCCGAATGAAGATCGCCGTCGATCTGTCTTTTGCCAAATACATTTCGATGAGGTTTTTCCCGAGCAGTCCGTGCCCGTCTCTTTTGGATGACGTCGTAAGGCTTTCCAGATTGTGCGAATAAAATCTCGCTATATCGTCGCCGATCTCGCCGTTTGTGAAATGCACGCAGGGAAGAAACTGATTGCTTCTTCCGCCGTAAACGTAGCCGCCGACATAATCGCGGACTTTATTCAGGGCGGCGGTCGTCAATTCTTCCAGCTCGTTCGCAAAGCCCAATTCCTTCTTGATGACGTTGAACAGCATATCGCGAATTTTGTGCGGCTCGTACGGGTCCATTATCAAATATTTGCCTGCGTACTTTTTGGAAACGCGCAAAGAAAACAAAGCCATTGATTTGTGCAGATAGGCGATGGAGTATTTGATATTGTCGCTCGATATTTCTCGAGAATACCCATCGGTCACAAAAGACTGACCTTTAAAGGGGACCATGGTTATCCCGTATATCCCGTTTAATGCAGGGCCCAGTGAATGGCTGATGCGGTTAAGCTGCCCGTCGCCGAACTGACCGCGCTCCGTCCCGAACGTCGCTTCGACAATAAATATCGGCTTGCCGTTTAAAAACCAGCCTGCGTCGTTCGAGCCGAGGTTCATATTCGTGACAGGGTCTTTAAAGCACAGCCCGCCGTTCTCCCACAGCAAAGCGTCCTCGTCGGACTCGTCGAATACTCTGAATTCCAAGTCGCATGAAATGCCGCCTTCGCTCAGCAGTTTTCTGACTTCTATGTCTATATCGGTGAGGATATTTTTCCCCCTCAAATCGCTCGTGTACGCCATTTTACATCGCCTCTTTCAAAAACTCGAAAAAAGAGTTATCGTCGGTGTTTTGCACCGCGTCCAATAAATGCGTGCTTCTGTAATTTTCAGAAACGTCCAAACCGCGGTTCGCTCTGTAATCGGAAATGAAATGAATTATCTTGCCGAAAGCGACATTGCCGAGCAACAGCATTTTGATGTATGTGGAGAGCCATCTGTCATCTTCTTCCGTTCGCGCGTTCGAGAATATAGCGGCTTCATTTCCGGAATAAACCAAATCGTGGTTTGCGTCAATGTAGAACGAGCCGAACTTGCTGTTTTTTGCCGAGTTCGGTATTATGGTAAAGTATCCGCGCGCAAGCTTTACGGCGGCATACTTTTCGAGCTGTTTCAGCGCTTGCGGCAATGCCGAAATATTTGTCTTGGCCTCGCCGATCAACAGTTCATAACTGTATTTTTTCTCGGTCGCGCGTTCTTTAAATAGGTCGCGCCTGAACAGTTTTATAACGGGAAGAACGCACAGAGAAAGTCCGACCGAAGAAATGAAATTGTATTTTCGGAGCAGGCCGGATATCTTGCCGTGGAACGCCGAAAAGTCGGGTATGCCGCCTTGCAATATCATATTGTCGAAGTGATAATTCTGTTGAAACCAGGGTACCTGATTTTCGACCAGATAACCGTTTCTTATAAAATAGACGGACGCAAAGTACTCCTGCAACGATTCGCCGATATTGTTTGACAGATAGTTTTTGTATAAGACGTAATTCGCGGGAGAGCCGCCGCGCTCGCAGATCTTTTTATAGATATCTTTTTCGATATTGCTCGGCTTGCCCGTATCGGTGTCGCAAATCACGACGCGCTTATTTCCGTTAAAAACGAACGGGTACTTGCGCAAAAGGTTATCTGCCGAGTTCCCCTCGGAAATAAACCCGTCGATCGTGCGTGAAAACAACCCGGGAGTATATATCAAATGCCCGTTGCTGAATATCGATCTGTGTATAAAGACTTCGTTTCTGCCCTTCATCGTAATGCCGTTTTCGTAAAACAGATATTTCGCGCCGGTCGTCGCCGAAAACATAAAGCAATCTTCGGGCGACATCTCGACGACATTCCCGAATATCTCATCTTTGACTACACTAAAGCCCGATCTGTTAAAAATATCGATTATTTCATTTGCTTTCATACTTGTTCCCCGATAGCTTAAAACTTGGCATGATTTGATTATATCATACTGTTTAACGAATTGCAACCGACAATTTTGCGTGCGTCGGCGCGGACGGATAAGCCGGAACCCTGATAAAATGTCAGAGTGACTGTCGCGCCGAGGCAGCAAAAAATTTTGCGGTTTTTCCGCCAAACTGTTGATTTTGGGCGGCGGATATGCTATATTGGTTATGCCAAACAAGTTAATGCCCTAAAAAGGAGTACGGGCTTTTTATTTTCCATCGATATTTGCGAATAATTTTTATTTTTGCACCCATTATAGAATTTGGCAAAAATGCAAATTCACTTTATGTGGGTGTGGAAATCCGTACTGCATATAACTTGTTTGGCAACAGTTGGAGTTTGCGTTTTTCGTGCGTCGGCTTCGGCTGGCGCATTTTTTGTTTTGCGCGCACCGACTTTTAAACCGTAATTTAATAAAAGGAGTACATATTATGAAAAGAAAGTCATTCAAGATCATGCTTGCCGCTTTTGCCTGCGCAATAGCGACGGTCGCTTGCCTGGCGTGCGGTGGAAGTTCGGCGTCGAACTCGTCGTCCGATACGCCCGTTCCGAGCAAGACCCAAGTCGTTGCGGCGCGACGGCGCGCGACCGAGAGCTCGACACAGGGCTACGATTTCACGCTCGGGATCACAGGCGATTTCAGCGTTTTAGGGCTCGGCGCTTCGCTGAGCGGAAAGTACGCAGGCGCGTACCGTTACGACGCCGACGATGACATCGTGGCGTTCAAGCGCACGACGAGCGGCGCGCTTTTGCCCGATTCGTCGCTGTATGTATTTACTTCGGGCGACAGCCGCATAAGACTGACGATGAACGGCGACAAGGTCAAAAAGCTATCCGTGGAAATTCCGGAAGAACAAAACCTTACGATGATAAATCTTCCGATAGTGTCGCTCGTCGATTCTGTCAAGGAAGCGAACATATCCGAGGTGCAAAGCCAATCGGGCTCTTACGCTTACGCCTGCCCGTTGAAATTCGACAGCACAAATGCGGCGTGCAGCCTTATAAATCAGGTGATGGAAAAGCTTGAAACGGGCGTTTCGTTTAAGGGCATTACGCTGTCGCTCAACGCGAGCAAGCTGTATTTCAATATGGCTGACGATAAGATAAACGACTTTAGATTTGCTTTCGAGATGAAAGTCGATGTCAAAGGTGTGTCGGTCGCCGTCGGATTCGAGTACGAACAGCGCGCATCGTCTACGGATATCGTCGTGCCGTCGAGCGCCGGTATCCTCTACGGTTCGAGCGATATATCGACCAATGTGACGGAGATCAACGCCGCACTCGCCGACCTTAAAAACGATCCCGTATACGCGTTGCATCTGACCGCTGTCAACGAATTCGACCCCGGGTGGAATAAACTCGCCGTCAAGGACAGCTACGAGGCGATGATGTACAAAAATACCGTGGACAGCGCGGTATGGTTTAACCACTCGTATTGCTACAAAGCGCATAGCGAGGCGGACGGCAGAGAATCGTATAAGTACACGCTCGGCAACGTCAACGGCGCCGATGCGGAAAATCAGGGGACTTGGCTGATCTCTCGCAAGGGAAGCAATACGCAGGAAAAGGAGGACGGCGTTACAGCCGATACTCAGTTCGACTTTTTGACGGCAATGGTAGAGCTCAACGCAAGCGAGATCGATTGTTTAAAGAAAGCGACCGACGGCGCCGAAACGCGCTACACGCTGTATCTCAATCGCGCCGGCACATCCGAGTTGCAAACGAAGATCATCGGAATGATCAACACCAACGATTACGGCGATGTGATAGCTGTGGACAATTATTTCAACACCGTCAACTCGGTCAAAGAAGCGGAGATCGAAATAGAGCTGACGGACGGCAAGATCGCGAAGATCGACTGCAAGACAGAGTTATGTTATACGCCGACGGGCGGCGAGTATACGGAATACAATATCGTGCTCAATAACACTGTCGAGCTCGAAGTCAATAAGCCGTCGCATATCGAAAAAGCCGCGGCATACGAGCCGCCGACCAGAGTGAAGGGCGGAGTGTTCGGACTCGGCAAAAACTTGAACGACAGCGGATACTATATTCTTTAACGATGCTCAAGTCCGCAGTGTGGACATATCGGCACGTTTTCGTCGTTTATGACGGTTATGTTGCGGAAGTGCATCGCGCCTTCTTTACTGCGCTCCGCGAGCCAATGGTCGGCTGCGGCGGCATATTTCAGACCGGTGATATCCGTATAGTAGAACGGTTTGCCGGTTTGCGAGCACTGCGCTTCGTATATCTCCGTGTGGCAGGAATTGCACTTATACATGGGTTTTCCCGTCGCCGCGACGTTCGGGATCTCTGTCAATCCGTCGCCGCAGAACGGGCATGTTTTGTGCTCCGTGTCGGCATAGATCATGCCTCGCAGCACTATCTGCTGTATGCGCCTGAACGAGTCGATGTCGGATATGTCTATAAGGATAGTCTGTGCGTCGGGCTTGCTGTTTGCGTCGAGAGGCGAGCATATCAAAACCTCGTCCGCAGAGTGTTTCTGTGCAAGGCGGTCGGTGCCGCCGTCGATACGCGGCAAGAGCGTGATCTTATATATTTTATCCTTTTTTATTGTTATATCTATGCTCGGCGTTTTTAGCTTGCGGCATTTAATTTCCACGTTCCATTCTTTGAATGTAAATCGCGGCAGTGTTTTTTCAAAATCGAATGTTTTTTGCTCGTCGCATGCAAAGCCGAAATTGCCGATCGCGAAAATACACAGTGCGCGGCAAAAAAAGAAATAGCGCTCCGAAAGGTCGCAAATATCGCTTTGCGTCACGGCGCGCATCGACGGCTCGTGTTTTTCGAATAATTTGGCGAGCTTGTATATGCGGTGATATTCTTTGTGCATGGAAAGAATGTTCGTCTTTCGCAGTTTTACGGGGAACGGGCGCAGTCTGTTGCGGCGATATACGGGTCGTTTCAGACGCGGAAGGATGCTGTTCTGTATGGATAGCAGCTTATTGGCACAGCGCATAGCGTATGCGTAATATCTGTTGAAATTTTTGCTGTAGCCTATATGTAGTTTGCCGAGAGCGAGGAAGTAGTTGAGGTGATTGACGCGCTCGAGCAGGTTTATTTCGATGGTCTTGTTGGTGTATGCGAATTCGCGCAGGAAGCGCAGATTGGTTCGGACAAAGCTCAAAACCATGTCCACGACGTCGCAAAATACGAGATTTTCATATATACCGTAGTTGTCCTCGTAAGCGCGCGTCAGTAGCTTTTCGGGCTTGATCTCGCCGTTTTTGACGTCCGCCCACAGCTCGCTGTGCGTGGCGATGTGAGTGACGGTGGCGTTATTGACGGTCCGTACGGCTTCTACGGGGAGTATGACGTCATGTTCTTTCAAATGGATAAACGGCTGAGAAAAAATGCGCTTGCTAGCCGGAAGCGCGGCGATGACGGCGTCGGCATTGCGTTCCAAAGCTTCGAAATCGAAATCGGGATCGAGCGTGAACAGTGTAAGACCGTGCGACGTGTCGTAATCGAATTGCACATAATTAAGCGCTTTCGTTTTGCGCATGTACTCATCGATAGCTTTGTAGCGGTCTTGCATTTCCGCAAATCGCAACCGCTGTTCGCCCGTCAAGTCCACCCGATCAATCCTCGCTCAAGCTTCGGACGAACGCGCCGCAATTTTTCAGCCCGATTTTATCGAATTCCGCAGCGAGCTCATTCTTGTTCTCGACGATCTTCGTTTCCAGCTTGCTGACTACTTTGCTGAGCAGTATGCGCTCTACAGCGTCCTTTTGCGCGGCCGCCTTATCGCCGAAGCATGCGCAATATATTTTGACGAAGTCCTCGATCTGCTTAAGAACGCGATTGCCGAAGGATATATTGTACGGCGCCAGCAGTCGTTCCGTTTCGAGGATAGCTGCGTTGCTTTCGGCGTCGAATTTAAGCGTCGATTTGGCCGTGTCGAACAGTTGCAACAGCGTCGCATACGGAACGAAGCGCTTTTCGAGCGGCTCGCCGAATGTGTAAATTTTCGGTGCGCGCTTGTTAAAGTTCATTGTTTGCGCGCGGTCGTAGACCTTGTCGCTTATCGCAAAGGTGCTTTCGTCGCGGTTGGCTGTCCCTATAAACCATATGTTGGAGGGGATCTTCACGGTGTGCCCGTCGGTCAGTCCGGCGTACGGGACAGTTTGAGCGTTCTCGCGCCTGAACAGCTTGACGTTGGAAAGCTTGATCTCGCGCCTGTCTTCCTCGTGCTCCATGAGCGACAGGAAGTCGGAGAAGTAGTATTCTATTCGGCTCAGGTTCATTTCGTCGAGGACGATGAAGGTGATAACCGAAGGATTGAAGTGCGCCTTGTACAGATACTGCGTGAATTTTTTGGGGGTGTAGCATTTGCTGAACTCGTTGTAATATCCGAGCAGCTCGTTTTTATCGCGCCAGGACGATTCCACCTCTACGATCTCGCAGTTGCCCATTACGGCTTCCGCGAATATCTTGGGCAGGCTGGTTTTGCCCGTTCCGCTCATGCCCTGAAGAATAGTCAGGCGCGACGCGCCGAGCCCGGCTACAAACGTCGCTATGTCCTCCGCCGTGTAAGAAAGGTGTAGCCGACATTCTCTGGCATAATCGACTACAAATCGCACCAGGCTCGGCAGTGTGGGGGATTCGAATAGGAGTTTACGGCGTTGCTCGAGTTCGGCGTCGAAGCGCGCTTGCTGACTGTCGATATCAGTAAACGCCGGGCATGCGTCAAAGTCGGGCGCATGCGGAGCGGGCGAGGGCTCGCCGTTTGCACTGTTTGCGCTCGTCGCGTTTTCCGCGACCGTCGGGGAGAGCTCTATTTCCGCACGCATCGGCGGCGCCATAGAGAACACGCCGCGGATAAGCATTACGATTACGATAGCGAACTGCGCTATAAGCATGTATATCGTTTGGCTGCTCACCTTGTACGAATACAGAAGGGTCTCGGGCACCGTTATGTTGTATAGCGCCAGCAGACTTAGTATGCTCTCCTCGTTGACCCGCACTGCCACCTTAAAGTACAGTCCGAACAGACCGAGAAGCAATCCGAACAGAAAATTCGTCACGACGCCTGCTTTGACTATCTTGTAATATCCGCGGTCTTTTGCGAAATACGCCACCAGCGCGAGCGCCAGGAAAATTCCGGTGATGAGCAGCACCGCTATTTCCAAAAACGCCAAAATTTGAAAGCCTCCGTTCAGTTCGGGATAACTGCCGAGTAGCTTGATGCCGCTGATGGAAATGAAGTGCAGTGATTGGTCGCCGGCGGATACCTGCATGTCCACGATCTTCAAAAACAGCGACGCGACGGTCGCGACGGTCATGAGCACGATATAAATAAGCGGCTCGAATTTAACGGGCTTGTCGCGTGTCGCTGCGGCTGAAGCGCCGACGCTGAGCTTGCCGTAGAAGACGGCGTATACGACGAGGGTCGCAATATATACAAGAAGCGAAATATAGCTTATCGTGGTGTACCGAATACCCATTTTGCTGGTGATGCTGCAAATGAACGCGATACCGAAGCCGGCAAGGAATACCGATACCACAAAAACCCCCGCGATAGTCATGAACTTGCGCGATTGTTTTACAAAAGCGTTGTTCGTCAGCGTGTAGGACGATATGCCGAAGATAAAGCTCAATATCGCGCCGAGCAAGCCGAGCAACATCAAAACCATAATTACGCAAACGTCGATCGGCGCGTTCGCCGAAAGCGCCCTGATCGGAATCGTCGTCGATGCCGGTACGGACGAGGATGAATAAAGCGGAAGAACGAACGACAGAACAAGTATCGCAAGCGATACACATTCGCAGACGAGAATGCCGAGCCGATATTTTTTTGCCGCGGCGGCGGATATGGGCGCAGCCTGTCCGTCGGGTTTTGCCGATGCGTCGTTTGGAACCGACGTGTTGCGCGCTTTTTGCTCAAGCAACACGTATGTGAGCAGGAGCACGCAGGAGACAGCGCCTAAAATTCCGCACACCACCGCTCCCGAGCGCACGATCGCCAAAATTACGCCGAGTATTATAGTCGCTACGTCCACCACTGCGTTGAATATCGCCGCGGCAATAAAGACGACGGTCGAATTTTTAAGCCGCAGAACGATAAATGCCGCCGCGAATATGCATACGCAAACGGCGAAAAGCGGTATAAATATCGCGTTCAAGTGAGCGACGTCATTTAGACCGGGTAGCGCTTCACTGTTGATGTATATTAGGTTCGCCGTCCAAAACGATTTGCCCGACCGCGACACTCCGCGCACCGTGTATTCGGAAAACGGTATCGAATACAGCAGCACCGTAAACAGCAGTGCGAGTAGGGTAAGCGTAGTAAGTGCGATCACTCTGCCGCGAGGCGATCGAATAAACCGTTTGAACTTGTCTATAGACCCGATTTTGCCGCCCGTGTTTTTCTCATTTTCCGACATTATGTAACGTCTCCGCCATGCACATATTACGGTAGTATTATACTTTACACGATAGAGTTTGTCAATATCTGTGTAAAAACTCGTCGGTGCGGAAGTGATAGTAGGAAAGGGGAAAAGGAGAGGGGAGATATGCGTTGTATTCGCGTGCAGGTATGGGAGGGGACGGGCAATTATACTGCCGTGCCTCTTATAAATGGTGGCGGCGGTGATGCCGGCAAAAATTTATCCTATCGACCGCAATGCACGCAAATACGCTTGACAAAGTTCGTCCGCCATGATAGAATGTAACTCGACTGTGGCCCCATGGTCAAGAGGTTAAGACATCACCCTTTCACGGTGAAGTCGTGGGTTCGATTCCCGCTGGGGTCACCAAACAAGTTAAAGGCGAACCCGTTTCCATTAGGAGACGGATTCGCCTTTAACGTATATTTTAAGCAAGAGTAGGTATTTATATGAACAAAGAAACTTTTGATTTTGTATATGAGTGCATTAAGGAAATCGTTATGGATAACACCGCTATTCCATATAATGAAAGAGCGCGACGATTAAAAATAATGGAGAGTATAAAATTAGCCGGAGAATTCTGTGACTTCTTAAACCATATCATTCAAGGAACGCCTCAAGAGATTAAAACATATCTTAACACTCTTTCTATGCAAGCGATTGAAAAGTTCATTGAGGATACTTATTTTAGCAATATTTCCAAGCCTCAACAGTACGAAAAAGTTAAAAAGTTATTAAAAATGATTGCTTCTCAAAAGTCTGCTAAAACTATAAATCAATACATCAGTAAATAAATTCGATGTCGCAAATAAACGATATTATTTAAATATTTATAATAATCGAGTTTTCTGCTTTTTAGAATGGTGTGGCAGTGTGGAGTTTGTTATTTTTAATTGCTATTCGGCTATTGTGAACGGTGATAGAGTGCCACACGATAGTAAGCTGGTTCTACATATAGTTTTAGCGGATTCCAGACAGCTTATAACTGTGTACTTGATTTTTCTTAATATAAATGATATAATACTCATTAATGAAATCTCATGTGCGACAGCATTATATTCCACAATTTATTTTGAAAAACTTTTATTGTGATGCGCAACGTAGCACAGTCAATTTTTACGATATAGAAACAGAGAAAATCGATATGCAATTTGTCGCAAATACTTTCAAAGAAGATTACTTGTATTCAAATGCCGGCGATCTAATCGTAGAAAATAGTCTTTCACGTTTTGAATTAGAAGTCGCGCCATTGTTCAAGCGATTAAGTGTCGAATCTGAAATACATTTAACTATGGAAGAAGATGATAAACTAAGAATCTTTTTGTCGTTACTAGCTTTTCGCTCTGTAAATACGCGTAATCAGTTTCGTGACAGAATACCTAAAACATCAAAAGCAATTTACGGTGATGGTTCGACGGATTTTGATTTTGAAAAACTATGGCTTAAAAATGTTGAGCTTATAAGCAAATGCCGCAACATTCAAGAAATTACCGAAAATCCGCAAATTAACGATGTTATTAAAATGTTTATTAAAACAGAGTTTCTTGGTTTTTATATGTGTATATTAGAGCGGCGCGGCGGTGTGGATTTTGTGATTTCCGATTGTTATCCTGCTATTATGAACGGTGAAGGAGAAACCCCCGACGGTAAACCGTTCCAACTCCCGATATATTATTTTTATCCGATTTCCGATAGTAGGCTTATATTGCTTGTTACGCAATTTATTGCAGATGTGCCGCGAGGAATAGCGCAATTCGATATGCGAACAGTCAAAGGTCCTCGTGGCTCTTTTAGCGATAAATCTTTAGTATATACGCCTAGCAAAATATATTTCGATGATGTTGAATGGGTTAATGAGGCTATAATAAATAATGCAAGTGTAGGGGTGGTTGTTAAAGACCGTGGTCGAAGAAGCTCACATTTGAATATTTGAATTATTACTTGACCCTTTGTAAGTGAAAGCACATTATTAGATAGGTGGCTTTTTGATTGGCAGGTGCTTCGAACAGCATAAACCCGAGGCGACTATTAACATTTATGTGACGAGGGACATTGTTGTTTATTTGAACACAGCTTCGCCATATTTCGGCTAGTGCGCTATTGAGATGATTTATTGTTATCATGAAATGTATGTTGTTTTGTAAAAATTTTTTCAAAACCCCCCTCCGAATCACTTGACAAGATCAAATGAAAAGTAATAGAATTTAGAGG
>JAMPDA010000032.1 GCA_023665905.1 Roseburia sp. | reverse complement strand
TTTGTCCGCGCGACCTGCCCGAATACTGTGTTGCTGTGTGTAGAGTGGGGTAGGGATAAGCGAACGGTTCCGCCACGTCAATGGTGTTGACGAGGTTCTCGCTCGGGCTGTCGAGCTCCGTCGCGTAGTCCTCGACGCTCTGCGTGTAGATGTTCGTTATGGGCTTATACTTCGGGTCGGACAACGCCGCTTCTTCCGTGCCGCCGAGCATGTCGTAGTGTATCTGCCGTAGCTTGCCGTCCGCGTCGGGCACGAGCCGCGGTATGCCGTGTATATATCCCCCGACCGTGTCCAGCGCTTCCTTTAGCGTCTTGTTCGTTATGGCGAGCTCGGGCGCTTCTATCTTCTCGAACTCCGCCGCTTGCGTCGGGTCGAGGATAAACGGTGCGACGGGCGACACTTCGCTCAGTCGCCGTGTTTTGTAATTCCGCAGTATCCGCTCTATGACCGTGCGGATATTCCAGCGCGGCTTCGGCGCGAAGTTCGGAACGACTGTAATGTAAAAGGCGATGTTAAAGGGAGAGTCTGACGGCTCACCCGTAACAGATTGACGTACCGCACCCCTGTATCGAATGACATATATACCGGTTAATTGGAAGTCATATGTTCCACCGTCTGTCGTGAATGTTGTTACATTCCCATTCGGGTCGGTGACCGTAATGTCTTTATCCCCATTATATCCGGCAGGGTTAAGATAATACTTTGTAAATGGATATATATGTAAATCCTCATCAGGAATAATTACATCTTTAGCTGCAAAAATTGTTGCACCCTGTGTAGTTCCTATTGGGGTGTTATATAATTTTTTGACATCATCGATATATTTGTTGGAACTGACAATCGCCATAGTGTTCTCCTGCTTGACATTATAATTTTGGTGGTATATAATTAAGCAATCATGAAAAAGACCATTATTATTGAAGTCCTTTTACTTATCGCTTTTGGCGCATTAATAGCGTGTTCGGCAAGACTGCTGAAATACGTTAGTGATATCGCCGACTCATTAGATTGGGTAAGAATTGAACCACAAATTAGCGACACACAAAGGCAAGAGCTAATTAATGATTTTAAGGGTTACATATCCACGGCTCTCGGCTATGGAATACCGGCGCTTATCGGTGCACTTTGCACCCTCGCCGCCATGATAATCATAGCGGTCAAGGAGTTTCCGTGTTTCAAGCCGCTCATAGACAAGCTCGCCGCCAAACGCGCAGACCGCAAAGCGGCGCGCACGCAGGCGAAAGCGGAGCAGGCGGAAACGGCTAAGCGCGAGCGCATAGACAAGCTCACCGCCGAGCTCGAGGAATTGAAAAAGGACGAGTAAATCGCCCTTTATTAATTTGTGTATAATGTAATACTAATTGTGGATAAAACTCGTGTCACTTGTTTCGTGTGTATATTTGGTTTAGATTAAATTATTGCAATAGTTTTGATAGTGGTGACAATCTAAACTTTATTTTTTCTCACTATTTTGTTGAAAATTTTTTCATTGCATGTTAGAATTTTTATTATGGTGGTAATCATGTTGCGTCGCAGAAATTTATTTAATAAAACAAATCTTAAAAAAATGAATAAAATGTCCGGCGCAGGGCAAATCGCTACGGCTATTCTTATATTGGTCGTTTACGTTATCATGACTATAGCTCTAAGAAAAATAATAGTAGATATGTTCCGTGGGCTTCCTGTTATGATATTTGGCATTGTTTTTATGTATCTTCTGCCGGTGGGTTTATTGATAAGCGGAATAGCAAAAATTATTTCTCAAAAGGAATATGAGCATAATCTCTCTAAGTCAGATATGACTGCTATTGACAATATGTCCGGAAAAGAATTCGAAGACTATTTGAAAGTACTATTCGATGCATTGGGGTATAAATCTAAAGTTACAAAGTATAGCGGCGATTACGGTGCAGACCTTATCTTAGAAAAAGATTGGCAAAAAATTATAGTGCAGGCAAAATGCTATAGCAAAAAAGTTCCGGTAAAAGCTGTTCAAGAGGTTGTGGGTGCTCAAAGATACTACAACGCAAATGACGCATGGGTCGTAACTAACAACTTTTTTACACAGCCTGCAATCAATCTGGCTCAATCAAATAACGTCACACTCATAGATAGAGCAGGACTTGCCGAACTCATTTGTAAATCGGGCTTACATAATAATAACGCATTAAACTGCGCTGACGTTGAAGCCCATCCGCAAACGATCAATATTAATAGCGCTAAAGTACAAGAACAGATATCACATGAAACAGAGGCAGTAGACGCTAATAACCAAGAAGATAATATGCTTATTGGCAGGAATACTTATTATCAAGATTTACAAGAGATTAAAAATAATGTAATGATAGCATTTAATAAACATGATGCACAAGACATATATAACTTAGCATTAAAAGCAAATGAAATGCCTATACAAAAGGATTATGACATAGTTTCTCTGCATTATTTTCTTATTGACATTATAAAATTGCTATATCAGCTTAGAAACTATAATGACAGTGCGATAGAATTTTGTTTAAAGGCGTGCGATATTAACATATCAATTTATCCCAAAGTAGCTAAAGAACTCGATTTCATATATTCGGAAGCTATTTCTCGCAAATGCAAAATATTGGAGAGCAAAAAAGAATATGATAAGGCATTAGAAGTATGTGATTTTGCTATTAGGAATGGGTATATCGATACTGATAGAAGGAGTTTTGCTTTTAGAAAAGAGCGCTTGCGTAAAAAACAAGGAAATACGGAATAAAATGAAATGGGATTGATTATTTGCTGTCTGTCGTTTGAAAAGTCTTTCATATCCTTATGTGCTTGGGCGTGATTTTACTCATTTAGACAAAGTTTTGTGATAATTGTTGACTTAAATGTCGAATCGACGTATAATTTTAATGCCAACGGTTGTGCAAGGAAATCTGCTTGCATATAAAAGTCGGTCAAGGGACTCGCGCCGATATATCCGTTGGATTTTTATTCGAGGAGCAAAATTTGCTTGCTTGCACAATCACAGATTGAATTGTTATTATTGCGTATTCTATCGAAGTGAGTGAGTAAGCCGTGGATCGCGTAGCATTTGGCTACCGCCATATGGGCAACCGAAGGTTATATCCAGCTGCGTGGCTATCGGAACACCCGTAGGGTGCTCCAGGGTAAGACTGCGCACAAATACAAGCGAGAACGTAAGCAATGCTTCGTGCAACATTCGGTTGCCGTGCGGGTCCCGGACTTGCCCTGGGGGTATTATACCTAATTTATTCATAAGCAAAACGGAAACGGCACTTTTGAAGGGTGCTTGGATATTTAACAAGTGTGCCGCTCGCAATCCCCTCAAATGCTGTGCAATTTTCATGGAACCCCGAGCGTTGTGCGGCTTTATTTATGCTCGCGTCGAAAAGAACGACTGAAGAATAAAACAGTATACCGAATTAAAAATATATTTTTTCAGATGGATACTCAGCCGAAAACATAGCTCGTAAAATCTCAAAATCAAATCGATTTATTTTTTTGGTCTTACAAGTCCCTTGAATGTAATCGATAAAGTCATTTAAATGGTGAAAGCCGTTGGTAGTTCCGTGAGATTCGATATATTTACCTAAAGCAGTGTTAATTGATTTGATTTTGTACGGAAAAGGATCACTCCCGGGATATTTATTTAGATCGTCGTAAATTTTTTTAAACACTCCGTCCATAGGCTTAGGATTATCGACCTTGAACAGCATGAGAGCACGGGATAATTCTATCAAGCTTATTAGTTGTGCGTTTGCCGATGTTCGTCTGCTTTCGTGTGGTATTTGTCTTGTGGCTCGACCGTTATAATGATCGGCATGATGGTTTGAGTTGCTATAAACAGTCATTTTGCGGGGGATTTCTATATCAGTATTTCTAAACATTACGCGAGCTACCGTTTCAGAAAAGACCGGTTGATATGTTTTATTGTTAATTGAATCAATCACATTGAGAATCATAAAATTGTTTTCTATTTTCCTTTCCCCCGTTGCATAGCTGTTGATGCTGTGCCCAACCAGAAGTTCTTCGAACGAGGCAACGCTTACATTAAAGTCAATCAACATTTGCTTTCTGTTTTCCGCATTGCCGCAATAATTCATTTTAAACAAATCTTCATCTGTTTTTGTTGTCATATTTACCTCAAAAAATTAAAAAATTTTAATAACTATTTTAAATATTTGTGATTGCCGCGTATCGTATCGTATATTTTTGAGTTTTCAAAAGAAAAAACCTAAAACTTATTCCAATATGCGAAAATTCGTTTTAGGTTCTTGCTGGCGGAGGCGGAGGGATTCGAACCCCCGTGGCGTCGCCGCCAAACGGTTTTCAAGACCGCCTCGTTATGACCGCTTCGATACGCCTCCGGATCGTGCTTATTGCACACACGTAAGTATAACGCGTTTGAGCAAAAATGTAAAGCGATTTTTCGTCTGTTCGATTTTTGTAGGTTTATCGGTTCGCTGTGCCGACAGGTGTAGACGGCTTTTAGACACTGCAATTATTAAATCGCGCGGCAATGGGACATAATATCGGTATGGAAAAAAGAGTTAAGGTCAAATTCGGACGGGTCGTTCCGTCGCTGGCGCTGCTTGCGGTCATTGCGTTGCTCGCCGGTCTTTCGTTTATACCGGCGCTTCGCTCCGCGCCGACGGCTGCAGGTGGCGCCGTGGAGCTGGACACGGATGCCGTTCGCGTGCTCAACACCTGCCGCGCGTATGCATCCGATCATGCGTTTTCGACGCGCATTTCCGGCGCCGTAAAAGCCAAGGTGCTCGGCATACCGTACACACAGCACATCGACGGCAGTCGCGAGGTTTGCGGCGACGAGTTCTGCGAGGTGGCTGAAAGCGCTTCGTCGTTCGTGAAGGCGGCGGTGCGCAAGGAGTGCGCGCACGGCGACTACGCCGTTTGCCGCGGCGACTACGAAAAAAAGTCGTTCGTTTACGGCGAGCCGCGCGCCATGAGCCGCGACGAGTATGTGGACGCTTACGGCATGCCGAACACCGGCATCGTCAAGTACAATCTCGACGGCGCGATCGTCGGCGCGACGTGCGTCAGCGAAAACGAGTTCCGCTTTGTTCTCGACGCGACCGCCGCGACCGAATACTCGCGCAACGAGGTGCGCACCACGCTCGGCGCGTCCGATTATCCCAACTACGAGTCGGTGGAGTTCACGCTGTACACGGACGGCAATCGCGCGATAAAGATCGTCGCGCAAGAGGCTTTTTCTATAAAAAAATTCGGCGGCACACGCTGTACCGCCGAGTATACCGAAGTTTTCGATTACGACTGAAAAGCCCTGCGTTTACATGAATTTGATATCGATTTCGCCGTTCGAAGTTTTGGCATACAGCCGTTTTTTCGCGCCGGCGGCGTCGGAAATGTTTTTATACGGAACGCCGTCCACGGTTATGCTACCGTGCGCCGTTTCGACTGCGAGCCGATAATCGTCGCGCGCGCCGAGCGGAAGCGCGTTTATCTTGCCGTTGGACGTTTTGAGCCGAATGTTCTCGCAGGCGATCGCGCTGGCGTCGATAGCGCCGTTTGAAGTGGAACACTCGAACTTGGCTGACTGAATGTCTATCGCCGATATGCCGGCATTGGCGCCCGAAAGGGAAAGCTCGCCTGCGGTCATCGATTCGGCGCGGATATTCCCGTTCTTGCAACGGACATACGCCTCGCCGGACATGCGTATATTTTTCACAGCTATACTGCCGTTGGACATTTCGAGCTCGATCTCGTTAGCCGTGATATTTTCCATTTCGAACTTGCCGTTTCGCGTGGACACTTCGATATCGGTGAAATCGCAGTTTTTGACGTATATGCCGCCGTTTTTATTGCGAAACCTAAGCTTGCCCTTAAAATTCTTCGGCAAGACCACTTTCAATTCAAACCGGCGCAGTATTATGCGGTAAAAGACGTTTCTCGATTTTTGCGTAACGGTGAGCTGTCCGTTCTCGAGCTTGAAGTCGAAGTATTTTTCTCTCGCGGAAATTATCCGCGTCGTTTCGTCGTCGCCGCGTGAAATGTCTACAATACAGTCGGTGCCGTATATGGCTATATCTTTTATCGATTGAAAATCCATGTGCAGTACCCGAATATATGATAATATATAATACTATACTTTGACGTATAATGCAAGCGAAAAAACGGAATTACATAACCTCGCCGCTTTCGCTTTCGGCTTGCGGCTGAACAGGCTGTTCCGCCGTATCAGTCTTATCGGTTTTGTCCGCTGTTTTATCGGTGGCGGAGCCTATGCCTACAACGTCGTTTACGGGAACGGAAAACGCTATGCCCTGACCGGCGGTCTTTAGTCCCGCCGCCTGATACACGGCATGCAGAACGTCGTCCTTGATCTCGTTGGGCACGAGTATCATGACCACTTCCTTATCGGGCTGGATAGTTATGTGGAAAAATTCTTCCGCTTCCTTGTTGGCGGTGCCGCGCGCGTGGAAAACCGTGCCGCCGCGCGCGCCCTTTTCCTTGGCGGCTTCCATGACGGTTTCGGTAAAGCCGGTATTGACTACGCATAAAATGAGCTCGTACTTCGTCATTGCTTGTTCTCCTTGACTGCTTTGCGGTTATTGCTTAAAAAGCCGAATATGAGCGTGCCGATGACGCTTGTCAGCGGCACCGTGTACGCTATTCCTTTGCCGTTTTTTATCGACGCGAACTTCTCGCCCAAAGTGTGCAGGGCGTCCTGCGCCTTGTCCTCGCTTATTATGCTGAATATGACCGCTTTTTCGGAGTCGTTCAAACCGAAGAGCGACAGCATGTTCGCATCCGCCGTTCCGTGCCCGAGCGCGACGAACTGCATGTTTACGTCAAACGAATGGAGAAGGTCGGTAAAGTATTCGCCCTTGCTGCGGTTCACGATGGTGATGAGCAGCTCGAGCCGATTTTGCGTAACGGTGTTGGGCGCGGCGGTTTTTGCGGCGATCTTTTGCTTGATGTCGCTTTTGATCTTTTCCGTTTTTTCGCGGCGCTTTTGCCGTGCTTGGGCTAATTTGGTTTTAACGCCGTCTGTTTTATTTTGCATTTTTGCTCTCCCAAGCGAAATTGATTATCTGCTCGTCGTCGGCGGCGAGTATGCGCTTCATGATTATCCTGTTGCGCGCCTTTGCGGACATGACCGCCTTGAAGCCGAGTGTCTGTATGGTTATAAGCGGTATCATCGCGACCATTGCGACTATGCCGAACGCGTAATTAAGCACGCCTTCCACGCCGATAAGCTCGCTGCACGCGCCTATGGCGAGGGGGAGGATAAAGCTTGACGTGAGCGGACCGCTTGCAACGCCGCCCGAGTCGAACGCTATCGCGGTGTACAGCCCGGGGACGAACAGCGAGAGCCCGAGCGACAGTATATAGCCGGGTATAAGATAGTAAAGTATGGAAAACTCGTAAATTATGCGGACCATGGACAGCGCGATAGACATTCCAACGCCTATGCACAGCGCGATGAGCATTTCTCTTTTTGTAACGCCGCCGCCCGTTATCTCCTCGACTTGTTTGTTGAGCACGTGTATGGCGGGCTCCGCGAGCACGACGACCATTCCCAATATGAGCCCGAACACGACTAACAGAGCTTTGTTTTTGACGGCTATCTCGCTGCCGATCTTGAAGCCGATCGGCATGAACCCGATCTTGACCGCCGTTAAAAACACCACGAGCCCGACGAACGTATAGGCTATGCCTATGGATATCTGCACTATTTTTTCGCGCGGAAGCTTGAGAACGGTGACTTGCAGTACGACGAAAAACGCCACGATAAGCGCGAGCGCCACTATGACTTCGATGAAAGTGGAAAGGAGCACGCCGCCGAAGTTGTTTAAGCCCGCCGTGACCGAATAGTCCGCAAGCTCATATGTAAGACTGCCAGATGACGTAAGCGAGAGCACGAGCACGGCGAGTATCGGGCCTATCGAACACAGCGCTATAAGACCGAAGCTGTTTTCGTTGCTGTTCCGTCCGCCGATAGTGGTGGATATGCCGACGCCGAGCGCCATGATGAACGGCACGGTTATAGGGCCCGTCGTCACGCCGCCGCTGTCGAACGACAGCGCGAGAAAATCCGCCTTGCCGTTTTCCAAAAGCACTGCGCACAGCGCGAAAAGCAGCATGTAGAAAAACATCAGCAGGAACGACAGACTTTTGCGCGTTATTATTTTAAGTACTGCTATCAAAAGGAACAGCCCGACGCCGAGCCCTACGACAGCTATCAATAGGGTGCCGTTCATTACCGCCGACACCTGCTCGGCGAGCACCGACAGATCGGGCTCCGCTATGGTTATGAGCACGCCCATCAGACAGCAGACCGCAAGCAGCACCGTTATGCGCTTGGACTTTGTAAGTCCGCTTCCTATATGCTCGCCCATAGGCGTCATGGCAAGGTCTGCGCCGAGGTTGAACAGCCCGATCCCGAGTATAAGGAATATTGCGCACACCGCAAATGTGGCTATCTCCGTTCCGGTCAAGTCGATGAGCGGAGTTGCCGACAGAATAAGAACGATCGCCGTGATCGGCAAAACCGATATAAACGCTTCGCGTAGCTTTAAAAATATTCGTTTCACTGTATTCGCGCCCTTAAACGACGGCGTAAGTGAGTCGCCGTCCGTATTTACATATGTATTGTAACACATACAAAAATATTTGGCAAGAATTGAAACGGGTTTTTCGATAATCCGCTGTGCCTATCGAATATTCGCGCACTATGACAAAAGCCGCGCGTTCTTTGCTTGACCGCGACCGCTTTTTATGCTACAATGAGGCGAATGAACCGCAGACTCGAAAAATTCAAAAACAGCAAGCTGTATAAGTTTTTGATAAAACCGCCGCTTTGGTTTTATATATGCGTGTGGGTCACGTTTTTAGTGGCGGTCGGCGCCTGCGTGTTCCTGTACTTTATCGGCTACGGAGCGGAGATGTGGACGCTCGCCGTGTACGCGGTGACCCTTATTTTGCTCATACTGTCGCTGTATGCGGTGCTGGCGATAATAGGCGTGCCGCAACGCGCGCAACACAGCAAGCTCGTGCGCAGATTTTTCACCGATTATGGCTTTCGAGCGACGGTATATGCGGCAGGCTCGGTCATATTCAATACGCTGTATGTAGTATTCGGCGTCATAATCGCAGTGGTGGAACATTCGCCATGGCTTGGAGCGCTCGTCGGCTATCACATATTGCTTGCGGCATGCCGCGGCATAGTATTTTTGTTTGTGAACGGGTACGGAAAAGAAAACGACCGACTGTATCGACTGCGCGCGTATTCGTACTGCGGCGTGGCGCTCATTCTGCTTTCGCTCGCGTTGCTTCCCGTAATACGCCTCGTCATAGCCGATATGAACAGCTATCGATATTTCGTCAGCGTGTTGGTCTACGTCAGCATCATAGCGGCTTACGCATTTATAAAGCTCGGCATTGCGATATATAACTTCCGCAAAGCCCACAAAACGGACGATATGTCGCTCATAGCGATAAAGAACATAAGCCTCGCGGACGCGCTGATAACGATTTTCGCCCTTCAGGCGACCATGGTAAAGGAATTCGGCGATATGCCGTTCGGGCGCAACATGAATTTCGCGCTCGGCGCCGCGGTGTCGTTCACCATATTCTGCTTCGGCGTGTATATGTTTGCGGTGGGCATAAAGCGGATAAACCGCATAAAAGTCGCCGCGGGCGACGGACCGGAACAAAGCGCGGACGAAACAGTTGAAGGGGTTACGGAAACAGGCGCGGAAAATAACGCCGACGAAAACACAGCCGAAAGCGTCGAAAACAGTGCGAGCACGCCTGCGCCGAACGCAGACGGAGCGGACGCAAACGCCGACGCCGCGTCCGACGAAAGCAAATCGGAACCGCTCTGACGCGCGCACATTCAAAGTCGAAACGGCGGCACAAGCTTTGCAATTTCGTTGCGCAAACAGTTGACACGCCGTTTTCTTTATTGTATAATATTCTTTGCACTGCGGCTGAAACGGCTTGACCTGCCCCGGCAAGCGCAGACAGACGCATAGCGCGGCGGCGTGAAACGCTTGCGCTCGGACACAATATTTTTACGAGGTTGTTTTCAATGAAAACATTAATGGCAAAAAGGATAGATTCCCGTTCCGCCGACTACAAGATCGGGGACAAGGAATACAGGCGCAACTGGTATGTCGTAGACGCCGCAGGCGTGCCGCTCGGACGTTTGGCAAGTCAGGTCGCGTCCGTGCTCAAGGGCAAGAATAAGCCCGAGTATACGCCCAACGCGGATGCCGGCGACTTTGTCATCGTCATCAACACGGACAAGGTCATACTCACCGGCAACAAGGCGGACAAAAAACTGCGCACATATTACACCGGCTACATCGGCGGGCTTAAACAGCAGAAATACTCCAAGTTCCTCGAGGAGAATTCGGACAAAGCCGTCATTAAAGCAGTCAAGGGCATGCTCCCCAAAAATTCGCTCGGCAGACAGATGATCAAAAAGCTCAAGGTCTTTAAGGGCGCGGAGCATAACCATCAAGCGCAAAAGCCGCAACCGCTCAAGATAGAGCATAATTCCGTCAAGAGGTAATCACAATGGCAGCTAAATCTTCGGCAAAAAAGAAAGTTCAGTATTGGGGAACGGGTCGGCGTAAAAAAGCCGTTGCGCGCGTGCGCATCATGGCGGGCGGCTCCGGCACCATAACCGTCAACAAGCGTTCGCTCGACGACTATTTCCCTCTCGACACACTCAAACTGATAGTCAATCAGCCTTTTGCGGAAACGGATACCGTGGGCAAGTTCGACGTCATAGTCAATGTTCGCGGCGGCGGATACACCGGCCAGGCAGGCGCTATACGTCACGGCATTTCGCGCGCCCTGTGCAATGTGGACAGCACGTACCGTCCTGCGCTCAAAAAAGCCGGCTTCCTCACTCGCGATCCGCGCATGAAAGAGCGCAAAAAGTACGGCCTCAAGAAAGCGCGCAAGGCGCCGCAGTTCTCCAAGCGTTAAGCATATATGCAGAACGGCGGCTGTCGCAACGACGGCGTTCTTACCGGTGGCGAGCTTCTCGACGGCTCGGGCGCGCTCAACCGAAGCGGTTATGCGTTTTCGCAGGTCATGGCTTATGACCGCGCCGCTATCAAGGGCAAAAAACTGCGCATAAAGGAATGGGACTACTACTGTTTCGGCGACGACAAGTTCGCAGTCGCACTGACTGTAGCCGACAACTCGTACATGTCGCTCGCGTCCGTGTCGCTGCTCGACTTTACGCACCTTCGGTACGTCACAAAAAGCAAGATCGGGCTGTTCCCTATGGGCAAGCTGCATATGCCGAGCTCGTTGGACGGCGGAAGCGTCGAGTTTTGCAAGGGCGGGGTAAAAATGCGCTTCGCCATGGAAAACGGTGTGCGCAAACTGACTTGCGAGTTCCGGAACTTTTACAAAAAGCATAATTTCTCGTGCGAGATCGAACTGGCGCCGAGCGACGGCGACAACATAACGGTCGCTATCCCGTTCGAAAAGCGCAAGCAGTTCTATTACAACACAAAGGTGAACTGTCTCGACGGCGTCGGCTGGTTCAGACTGGGCGACGAAAAACACGAGTTCAAAAACGGCAGCGGAGTGCTCGACTGGGGTAGAGGCGTTTGGCCTTATAAGAACACCTGGTATTGGGCGTCGTTGTCGGGCACGGTAAACGGCGCGCCCTTCGGGCTCAATCTCGGATACGGCTTCGGCAAGCCGCGAGCGAGCGAAAACGTCATTTTCTACGACGGAAAGGCGCACAAACTGAACAATGTCAGATTCGATATCCCTTTCACGCGCAATCGGCTCGATTTCCTCAAACCTTGGAAGATACGGGACGACGAGGGCAGACTCGACATCACGCTGTTCCCGATGATAGACAGAAAAGACGGCATGCGCCTGTTATGGCTGTCTACCGACCAGCACCAGGTTTTCGGAAAGTTTTACGGCAAAGCGACGCTGGACGACGGAACGATAATCGACATATCGGAGCAGATAGGCTTTGCGGAGCGCGTGCGCAACTGCTGGTAGCGCATAAGATCCGCCACGACAACAACAGCAATACGCCCACATTCGTGGGCGACATGGAGAGATGGCTGAGCGGCTGAAGGCACACGCTTGGAAAGCGTGCGTAGTGTAACAGCTACCGGGGGTTCGAATCCCCCTCTCTCCGCCAAAACCGCTATATATTGTGTTTATGGCGGTTTTTTTGTGCCGGAAAGCACAAGCTGAAAACTAAGTACTACGCACGCTTAAGCGTAAAAACGCAGTAATTCTACGTGTCCGAACGCCGATCGAGCTTTGCCGCTTCCTCGCGCTCGAAATCCGTAGTTATATGACTGTAAATGTTCGCGGTGGTTTCGTAGTTGCTGTGTCCCATCCACTTCTGGACGGTTTTCATCGATACGCCGGCTTCCAAACACCGTGTTCCGAATGTATGACGCAGGTCCTTGAGCGTCATGTCAAAAGATAACTTACATCGGAGCCTATCGAAATAGTATCGCACTGTCCCATACGTATACGGGAACAGCCGGTCGCCCGTGCGCGGTATCTCGTTTAATAGCTCTTTCAAAGCTGTAGATATCGGGATACTTCTATCCGACACGTCCGTTTTAGTTCCGCGAATACGCAGTGTAGCAGACGATATATCTTTCCATGCCACCCGTAACGCTTCCGACGGTCTTGCTCCGGTCAACAGATAAAACCGAAACAACAGCTTAAGCGGACTACCGGCAGAAACTCTTAAGAACTCGACTTCCTCTGCACGCTCGAGCGTACGCCCGTTTTTGTACCTGTGTCTGACGCCGTCTACGTTGTCTACCGGATTGCGATCTATATGTCCGGCGCGCACTGCCTCGCGGAAAGCTTGGTCGTAGATCTGCCGCACTATTTGCCGCATACGCTCCGAATTGATCTTGCTAAGCGCCTTAACTATATCTTGAGCCGTATACTCGTTAAGCGGTTTGTTATCGATATGCGGCTTGACGTGTTTGTCGATATTGTGCCGCAAATCGTATCCCCCCGTCCTTGAGCGCCGGCACGCGATAAACGGAAAACCATTCCTCGAGCCAATCATACAATGTATATCTGCATGCCGGCTGTATCGGTCGTGCCTCACTATGCTCGACGAGTGTGTCCAAACTGTCCGCTATTCGCTGTAAAAGATTTTCAATGTCCATTATTTGCTCCGTTCGTAACGCCGGACTAAAACAACCCGATCGTCGATGTCGCAAAACACATTAAGTTGCAAGGATTCGCCGTACCTCAATTCCGATTTACCGAAAAAGAGATCTCTTGCTTCAGGTTCGTTCGTTCCCTCGTACAGGACTTCACTATCGGCGTAAACTTTATCGCCCTGGAACAAGCGCGTAAACTTGACGAGCAGATACCGGCATATATTTGGGATTTGGTTCAAAAGCTCACCCCTTTAAGACGAAACGTAAAAATTACGTTTTGAATTAGTATATCCGTAATTTTTACGGATGTCAAGACTTTTCCGTAAATTTTACGTTATAATTTTTATATGGATATATTTGAACAGCGCCTAAGAAATCTACGTCGTGAAAAAAATTATACACAAAAGGAGCTTGCAAACAGATTGCATACAACCGACGATAGCGTTTTTTCATGGGAAAAAGGACGTTGCCAACCGCCAATCGAGATGATACGACGAATTTGTATTGAATTTAATATCACTTCCGACTATCTACTCGGACTTGAAAACGAGGACGGGAGCAAAATATCTAACAACACATACAACAATTACGGCACCCGCAAGGGCGACGTAAAATTTTAAACAAAAAAGGAGAACATAAATGGAAAAACACATAACCACAAAAGAAATCAATGGTATTCAAAAAATATTAAATGAATTAATGGAAATCAAAGAAACGTTAAACAATAATCAACCGGTTTCAAACTTAGACCTAATACTATTAAACTTACTAACTGTCTATATGAAATAGTGGAAAATTTTGACGATAGAATCGAAGAAAGTGAGTATGATTTAAATGCACTTAAAAACTATGGACATTTCTAACAAATAAATATACGTTATTGTCGAACAGTGTTTTCAATTCGGCTTTGACGTCATACCACATTTCGCGGTCTTGAAAATCTATTTCGTCAAATACGCGTTCGTAGGGTATATCTTCCGGCGATTTCCAATTCTTTTCCGGGCCGTATTCGTCAAACAGATATTCGCGTGTTTCGCGCTCTCTGTCAAGACTGTAATAATTGTCGTAAATGGTTATTTCTTTGTCTTTCATACATCACCATCCTTTCTCTTTGAATACGGGGAAAATTTCGTCATAGCCTTCTTCGGGCTTGTCCGTTACGGCTATTTCGTCCCACAATACCCTATATACTCGTCTGTCGAATCGTCGGTAGGCGAGTTGTAATCCCCACCGCCGAGTCCGTTTCCGATGCAGGTAAGTAACGGCAGCGGATGCAAGCACCACTCGTCGTCCATCACGCTGTTTTGGTAATACTTACTGCAATCGACATATTCCTTTTTTGTTTTGTTTATAAGGAAAAGCCCGTCGAGCGTAAAGTCTGTCGTCGGCACGTCAATGCCTTTTTCATCTCGCCAACAGCGTTTGTGCATACGGTTTATTTGCGCTTTGTTAAGCCCGTTGAACGACGGCAGGTCAAAGCAGGCGAGATATGTATTCGCATAATCGCCGACCCACGCTATTCGCCGAAATTCTTTGCTTTCGTATGTTTCAAGACATACCGCGTTTACGAAATCGTTAAGCCACCACGAATGTTCCGTGAGCTTGGCTACCATATATTCTGGCTTGCCGTTGCGAATGACATTTCGGTTGTATACGATTATTCGCCCGTTAGGTTTCTTTACCATTGCCATATAATACTGTCCCATGATTAAACCCTCCTGTAAATATCGTCGGCAAAGAACGCACAAACGAACGGATTGAAAAGGGCATGAC
>JAMPDA010000031.1 GCA_023665905.1 Roseburia sp. | reverse complement strand
CGCTACCTTAGGACCGTTATAGTTACGGCCGCCGTTCACCGGGGCTTAAGTTCGGTGCTTCGCTTGCGCTAACACGTCCCCTTGACCTTCCGGCACCGGGCAGGCGTCAGCCCCTATACATCAGCTTGCGCTTTTGCAGAGACCTGTGTTTTAGATAAACAGTCGGTTGGGACTATTTTCTGCGACCTATTGCTAGGCTCCCCTTATTCCGAAGTTACGGGGTCATTTTGCCGAGTTCCTTAACGATGGTTATTCCGCTCGTCTTGCAATTCTCTTGCCGCCTACCTGTGTCGGTTTGCGGTACGGGTGCCTTACAGCTAACCTTAGCAGCTTTTCTCGCCGGCGTGGATTCATCAGCTTCCGACTTGATTGTCTCCCCATCACGGCTCAACTTAATGGATTGCGTACTTCACTACAACCCGGTCTAACCGCTTGGCCGCGCTTTACCATCCGCGCGGTCTGACTATCCTTCCGTGTCCCTGCATCGAACTGTATGGCAGTACGGGAATATCAACCCGTTGTCCATCATCTACGCCTTTCGGCCTCGACTTAGGTCCCGACTAACCCTGGGAGGACGAACCTTCCCCAGGAAACCTTAGGCTTTCGACGGAGGAGATTCTCACTCCTCTCTCGCTACTCATGCCGGCATTCTCTCTTGTGTAAAGTCCACCGTCGCTTACGCTGCGGCTTCAGTCCATACACATTGCTCCCCTACCAATCACGATAATCGTGATTCCCAAGCTTCGGTAATAGGTTTTAGCCCCGATAATTTTCGGCGCAACATCACTCGACCAGTGAGCTATTACGCACTCTTTAAATGAGTGGCTGCTTCTAAGCCAACATCCTGGTTGTCTGTGCAACGTCACATCCTTTACCACTTAACCTATATTTGGGGACCTTAGCTGTGGGTCTGGGCTTTTTCCCTTTTGACAATGAAACTTATCTCCCACTGTCTGACTCCCGGACAAAAGTATTCGGTATTCGGAGTTTGATAAGGTTCGGTAACCCGTGAAGGCCCCTAGCCCATTCAGTGCTCTACCCCCGATACTCTAAATTCCGAGGCTAGCCCTAAAGCTATTTCGAGGAGAACCAGCTATATCCGAGTTCGTTTAGAATTTCTCCGCTAACCACAAGTCATCGCCCACTATTTTAACAGGGGTGCGTTCGGTCCTCCGCAGGATTTTACTCCTGTTTCAACCTGCTCATGGGTAGGTCACTCGGTTTCGGGTCTACGACACGCTACTGAAAATCGCCCTATTCAGACTCGCTTTCGCTGCGGCTCCGAGACTTGATCTCTTAACCTCGCAACGCATCGTAACTCGCCGGCCCGTTCTACAAAAAGTACGAGATAACACATTCCTTCCTTGCGGAAGGCGTAGTGCGTTCTCTGCTTGTAAGCATACGATTTCAGGTTCTGTTTCACTCCCCTCCCGGGGTGCTTTTCACCTTTCCCTCACGGTACTAATCACTATCGGTCATCTGGTCGTATTTAGCCTTGGGAGATGGTCCTCCCAGCTTCCCACCGAATTCCACGTGTTCGGTGGTACTCCGGATACTTGCAGGCTACGGTATGAGTTTCGCTTACAGGGCTTTTACCTTGTTTCGCGCTGTTTTCCAAACAGCTTCGGCTACCTATACCGAGTACCCATGCGCAAGTCCACTACCCCGCACATATTGCTATATGCGGTTTGGGCTCTTACCCGTTCGCTCGCCACTACTTAGGTAATCGTTAATTTACTTTCTTTTCCTCCGGGTACTAAGATGTTTCAGTTCCCCGGGTTCCCTTATGCCGGCTATTGATTCACCAACATATGACTACGGTTTCCCGTTAAAGTCGCTTTTACGACAGTCGAGTTCCCTCATTCGGAGATCTGCGGGTCAAAGCTTATTTGCAGCTCACCGCAGCTTATCGCAGCTTGTCACGTCCTTCTTCGGCGCCAGATGCCTAGGCATCCATCGTATGCTCTTAGTAGCTTATATCGTCCAATTCCTAAAATAAGAAATTACAAGATTTAAACATACAAATTGCGGTATTGGTTCAATTTACATATCACCAATATTATTTGATATTTTGTATACTCGCTTAAGTTATATGCAGTTGTCAATGTGCGACACGGGCGACGCCGAGGTCAAAAAAAACACAACAAACAACAACCAAAGCATAATGCTCCCCACGTTATTGCTTATTATGTCCAGAGGTATGGCTTTTATGTGCGATACATGGATGACCCGTGTTGCTGCCTTTTTGTGCGACAGCTTTGTCATTCTATCATACCCATATAGGCTTGTCAAGCGTTTTTTAATAAAAAATACAATTTTTTTAAAAATATTTTTCAGTATTTTAAAATACGCACGCATGTATGCAAAGCGGCGACGCATGAGCGCCGCCGCAAAGCTTATTCCTTTTCTATATACTATATTATATATCGGATATCGGGCATCGGTCGCCTTTTACGCGTCTTGGGTAGCCGCCACGCGTATAGTAAGGTTGCCGCCGATCTTGGTTATGCGGTATACGCCTGCCGCGCCCGTATCGATAGGCGTCTTTATGTTGCCGTATATGCCGGCGATATCCGACGTTTTGAATCCCGCAAAGCTGTATCCGTCGTCGCACACCACTTTGAAGTTGACCTGACCGTTGCCGTCCTTCAAAAGCGCGCCCGTGACGTCCCTGCGCGAATACGCGGTGTTCGTAAGCGTGCCCGCTCCGCTGTAGTCCTGCGTTTCGTACACGTACACCTTGGCGTGAGTGCACTCAAAGTCCACTCTAAAGCCGTTCGACAGGTTTTCCTGCTGCGATTGCGGCTTGGACGTGATACGCACGGTGAGGTTTCCGGCTATCTTGGTTATGCGGTAGCCGCCCGTTTCGGTTTCGTACGGCGGTTTGAGATTGCCGTAGTTGCCTGCGATCGCGATATCGTCCAGCACGTAACCGCTCGCGAACTCGAGCTTGTAGTTAACCTGACCTTTGCCGTTTTTGAGAAGCACGCCCGTTGCGCTGTCGCGCGAATACGCTTCGGTTACAGCGACGCCGCTGCCCGTCATGTCCTGCGTGTCGAACGCCTTTACGGTGACGTTGGAATCGCAGTCGAACGTGACTTTATAGCCGTTGGACAGATCTTCCTGCGCCTGCGAACTCGCCGACGTGACCGTTACGGTGAGGTCGTCGGTGATCTTGGTTATGCGATAGCCGTTGGCAACGCCCGTATCTGCAGAGCCTTTGAGATTTTTATAGCCGACGCCCGCCGCCGGAGTTACGGTCATCGAGCCGAGCTCGTAGCCGCTGTTGAATACGAGCACGAAGTTGACCTGACCGTTGCCGTCGCTCAACGGGTCGCCCGTACTGCCGTCGCGCGCGTAAGCTTCCGTAGCCTGTGTGCCGGCGCCCGACATGTTCTGCGTATTGTAGACGCGCACCGAAACGTTCGAGTCGCACGAAAACGTCACTTTAAAGCCGCTGACTGGAGTATCGCCGCCGCCCGTTCCACCGGTTCCGCCGACGTCGCCGCTTTCTCCGGAGCCCGAGCCCGTGCTACCCGTTCCGCCTGTGCCACTACCCGTACTGCCCGTGCCGCCGCCGGTACCGCCCGTACTTCCGCCCGAACCGCCGCCGTTGCCTTCCGAGCCGCTGTCCGAGCCGCTACTACTGCCGGAACACCCCAAAAAGGCGCAACCGAGGCAGATACATGTAATGACCGTAGCCAACATTCCGAGAAATTTTTTCATATTGCCCTCCTTACATATAATGTATTGCTTCGACCGTCGAGCGGTCGATAAAGCCGTTATCTGTCACAGCCGACGCGCGACAGTATCTCCCCGATAACCTTATCGGGATCGGCGTACCACTCGTACGACCAAACGCGCATCACCGACCAGCCGCGCGCGGCGAGGAATTTTCGGCGCATCACGTCGCGCTCGCGCGTGGACAGTTCGCTCGAAAATGCCGAGTCGTCGCACTCGATGCCGAGAACGTACGCGCCGGCGTCGTTCACGATCGCGATGTCGAGCTTGTAATTGCCCATGCCGACGTCCTTTTCAACGTTTACCCCGCGCGCTTTGAGCGCGCCGAAAATGCACTGCTTCAGCTTGCTTTCGCCGTGCTCCTCCTGCGGAGCGGCATTGCCGCCGAACGAAGCGAGCACCGCCGCCGCGCCGACTTTATCCCCGTCCGAAATACAATATGCGTAGTCGATATACTTGCGCAAAATATGTACGCCCGTCGTGGAAATGTCGTCCACGCGCAGGTCGCTCGGGATTATAGATGTAACTATATCTATCTTGCGCTTGGCGCGGCTTATCGCGACATTGAGCCTGTTCTCGCCGCCCGGGCGGTTGAGCCAGCCGAAGTTGCGGCTCATTACGCCCTTGTTGTTATATGCGTATGCGAAAGTAAAGATTATGCGATCGCGCTCGTCGCCCTGTACGTTCTCTATGTTCTTTACGAACAGACCGAGGTCCTCGCCGTCCTGTTTGCGCGTATACTCGGCGAGATACAATTCTCTGAAGTGCGGATCGGCGTCGCATTTTTTGTCTATGAGGTCGAGCACGCAGTCGCGCTGTTTGGCGTTGAACGATATGACGCCGAGCGTTTCGCGCTCGCTCTGCGGCAACGCGGCGTTTGCCGAAAGGTGCTCGGTAATGAGCTCTACGACCTTATCCGCCTCCGCCTTGTTTACTCGGTCCTCCCACATGCCGTTGACCTTGTGCACCTTTATCGGCGGGTCCTTGGGCGGTTGAGGATTCGGCGAAATGTTGAGCCGTCCGCCGTAAAACGCCGCATTGGAAAACGCTATAAGCTCCTCGTGCCGCGAGCGATAATGATACGACAGCATGACCTCGGGGAACTTGAAGCGCGCAATGTCGAGCAGGCTCTCCTCCTCGAGCACCGCGTCGCTCTCCTCGTCCTCGTCCACCGTGATCCTGCCGTCGCCGAGGCTGGACGGGCGCAACTGTTTATGATCGCCGCAAACGACGAGGCGCTTGGCGCGCGCGATCGCCGGTATGCCGCGCTCCACGTATATCTGCGACGCTTCGTCGAAAACGAGCAGCTCGAACAGATCGTTTTTGAGCGGAAGTATCTCGCTCACCGCCTCGGGCGTCATCAGGAAAATGCGCACGCCGCGGAACAGCTCGAACTCGAATTTTTCCACGAACTTGGAAACGGCGGGTCGGCGCTTGCCGTCAACCACGCGAAGCATGTCGCCGCGGCGCTTGCTGTCCGCTATCTCCGTTTTGAACGCCTTTTTGAGCACGTTCATCGTCTTGTCGCGCGTGAGATCGCGCTTTTTGTCTATGGCGGAGCAAATGCGCGACACCAAATGCGTATAGCCGGACATGCGGTTGACGATATCGCGGTGCTCGTTCTCAAACCTGTCTATGTACGCATAACCGCAGTAGTCCAAGAGCCGCTCGACGAGCTGCGCCGTCGGCGCGCCCGTCGCCTTTTTTATGGCGTATACCGCGCCGAAATACAGCCTTACGGAGCGGCCGAGCGAGTCCGCCGTCAGCTTTGCCGAATAGAAATCGTTGTACGCCTTGACGCCGTTATAGAGCTCCGTCGGTTTTTTTACGAAGCGCTTATACAGCGAGCGTGTGTAAACGTCGAAATTGCGCTTCAAAAACGTCTTCAGAGCGCGCTTATACTTAAATCTGCGCTTGCCGTACGCGTACAGGTGGAGCGCTCCGCCGTCGAGTTCGGCGAGAAGCTCCGCCACTATTCCGCTCGACAGGTTCTTTTTGAAATCTATAAGCCAATCGTACTCCTCCGCCAAGCGGTAGTACGTTTCGAGCGTGCGCAAAAGCTCCTCGTCGGCGAGGTCTGCGCATGCGGACTTGAGTTCGTCGTAGCCGCACTCGAGCAACGCTTCGGTCACGTTTTCGCGGAATACCCAAGAGTCGTTATCGCAGGCCGCGCCGCGCTCCGCCGCCTTGAACGGATTATCGAGGTTTTCCCCGTATATCTTGAGCATGGTCGCGCCGTACTCGTCGGAAGCAAGCTGCTTTTCGACGCTTTGCAGTTCCGCGATATCGGCGTCCACCGATCCGACGGCGCGGTCGTAAGCGACGTTGTTGAACGGCGCGGGATTTTCGGTGGCGTCGAACATGGCTTTGAGCCTGCCGTAAAACGCCGTCTTATCCTTGGGGTCGTCCACGAACAGCGCATAGCGCGACAGATTGCCGAGCCGCGAATATATGACGGACAACGCGGCGTACTTTTGGCTGACCACGAGCACGTTTTTCCCGTCGTCCACCGCGTCGGTTATCATGGAAGTGATAGTCTGCGACTTGCCCGTCCCGGGCGGGCCCTGCATGACGAGCGTGCGCTCGGTAGCCGATTTTTCTATCGCGCGTTCCTGCGACACGTTTAGCTCGTTTATGTAATCGATGAACCCTTCGCTGTCCACGGGCACGGCGCCGTCGATGAGGTCGGTGCTGTCGCCGTACATGTCGTCTATCTCGTCCGCGCCTTCGAGGAGCGTCGTCAGCGTCGGCGGCATCAGTCCCGTATCGATAATATCGTCGAAGTCCTTTTGCATGGCGCCGCTGTACATGGGAAACATGCCGACGGCGGCGTGCGACGCGAGCACGTACTCGTTTGCTCCGAACTTGGGAAACGTCTTGTCGGTGTAGCCCGGCAGTTTTTTGAGCGTTTCACAGCCGTCCGGCTGCTCGATATGTATGTGACAGGACTCGTAGAACGATATCAGCGCGGTAATATAGCCGTACTTGCTGACATAGTCGGGCGTGCAGGGCGGAAGCGGCTCGCTTCCCCTGCCGTTGAACTTGTTGTAGCACAGCACGAGCGCATTGTTGTATGTAATGTCGCGCGAGTCGTCCGTCGTCATGACGATCTTGCCGGCGTTATTTTCGAGTTTTACCGGAAAGAGAATGAGCGGCGCGCAAACGTTGAACGCCTGCGCCGCGCTTCCGCACTTGCCTATCACAAACGGATATCCGACGTACAGCGTGTTATTGCCCGTTTCGCGAAGCTCCGACTGTGCGGCGCGTATCAGCCTGTTGTACTGCGTGTACATGTCCGAATCGTCGCCGCACAGCGTGACGGGCACGCCGTTGAAGTTTAAAACGGCGTCCACTGCGGCCGCGCCGCCGGCGCTTTTCGACGCCGCAAGATCGACCGCACGCGATTGCATGGGCTTTGTCAGATACAGCATGCGGTTGCGCCGATTTACGTTTGTAAGGCGCGACTGCAAATTTTTAAGAGTATCGCGCACTTCGGCGCGCATCATTGTGAGCTTTACGGGTTTGCTTTCGGCGAGTATGACGTTTAAAAAACCGACGCCGTACTTTGTGACAAACGAATTGCCTATGCCCTTTATCTTGAGCATATCTTCGACGCTCGTCGGCTTGGAGCGCGCGAGCGCCTTGAGCGGCTCGTCCGCTATGATAGCGGTGGGCGTATGCCTGCTTTCTCTGTTGCGCAGTTTTTCGCGATAATCGTATAGCTTGTCGTACAGTGTCTTTGCCATACTCGGATTATATCAAATTCGGATAAAAGTGTCAAGCCCTGCCGTGGCGGTCGAAGGGAATGTCGGACGGATTGGGCATTGTTATATCTTTTGCGCGCAAGCGCTTATGCAGCGTCGTCTTTTCCAGCACGCGGTCGAGCAGGAACAGCAGCGCCGGCAGCGCCGTCATTACGCACACCACCGATATGAGCGTGCCGCTGCCGAGCATCATGCCCATGGAAGATATGAGCGGATCGCTCGTCAAAAGCCCGACGAGGAACGCCGCGACCGTCATGATAGTCCCCGACGTCGCAATGGTCGGGAACGCCGCCGAAACAGCTTCCGTAAGCGCCTCGCGCTTTCCGCGCGTCTTTTTGAGTTGCGAAAAGCGGTTCGTCAGCAGTATCGCGTAGTCTATCGTCGCGCCCATCTGTATGGCGCTCACTATCAAGTACGTAAAGAAGAACAGATTTCTGCCTCTTACGACGGGCAGTGCGAAATTTATGAATATCGCGCCCTGTATGACGGCGACGAGTACCAGCGGCACTGTCGGCGATCGGAACGTAAGCGCGAGTATCACGTATATAAACGCTATCGTCAACAGCGTTATCAATATATTGTCGTGCGAAAACGACGCGTTAAGGTCGTACGCGCTCATGCTCGAGCCCGCGAACACGGCGTTCGGACACATCGCCTTTACCTTCGGCGAAAGCCTGTCGATCATGGCAAACGTCGCTTCACCCTCGACGGGCGCGGCGATATTGAACACGAGCCGCACGTGCTCCGTGCCGACGAGCTGCGATTTGCCGTACTTCAACAACGCCTCGTACTCGCCGAGCACGCCCGTCTGCGCGTCGGACAAGCCGAGCGCGTTCTTGTTGTCGAACACGAACTCGAATAGGTCGAGAAGCGACGCAGAATAGCTTTTCGGATCGAGCAAGAACCGCATCGCCTCGCCGTTGTCGCGCGCGTACATCAAATACAGCCCTAAAACGGTGTCACCGTCGAGCTCGAACGCTTCGCCGACGGACGAAGCGAATTGCTCGTACGTAAGACTGTCGGTGATATACACGCCGTCCGTTATTTCTATAGACGCTATGCCCTGCGCCGAGTCGATAAGCTCGTCGCTCGCGACCATGTTCAACAGCTCGCGCTGTTTTTGATGGTCGCCGTCGTTGGGCATGATTATGACAAACATATTGTCGTAGCCGAAAATGCTCTCCTTTTCCGTCTGAGCGATTTTTTGCGCGGTCGGGCGCGACGTGTCGATGGCGTTCTGGCTGTAGCAGTATTCTATGCGGCTGCCGAGCGCGGCGCCGACGCACAGCAAAGCGGCGAACACGGCGACCGCGAAGTAGCGCGCCTTTATTACTCCCCTTCCCCAAAACCGTATTTTCGGGACGAAGTTGCGGTGGCGCGTCCTGTCCATCGGCTTGGACAGCCACAGCAACAGGCACGGCATCAAAAAGAACACCGTTATGAGCGAACAGACTATGCTCTTTGCGAGCACCATGCCGAGATCGAACCCCAGCCGAAGTTGCATAAACATCAGCGCTACAAGTCCGGACACCGTGGTCAGCGAGCTCGACGCTATCTCGGGTATCGCCTTGGACAGCGCGCGGACGAGCGCGTCCTTGGGCTCGTTCGGTGTTTTTTCCTTTTCCTCGGTAAAGCGGTGACACAGTATTATCGCGTAGTCTATCGCAAGCGCGAGCTGCAAGATTATGCACACGGTGTTTGACACAAACGATATCGTGCCCAGCCAATAGTTAGTGCCCATATTGAGCACGGCGGCGACGACGAAAACCACGGGGAACGCTATCACTTCGGCAAAGCTTTTGGACGTGAACAGCAGCACCGCTATTATGACCGCCGCCGCTATCGCTATTATGACGACCATTTCGGACGCGAGCGTATCGGCGTAATTGTCCACGGGCGACGTCGGAACGACATAGTCGTAGCCGCCGCTGTCGATAATATCCACCGCGCGATAGTACGCGGCTTCCGCCTTGTCCGGCTCTAGCGACATGGAAAACAGCGCGTTGCCGTCCTTATAGCTATTTTCCGTGCCGTCGAACGAGAACGACACCACGCCATCCGTCTTTTTTATCGCCTCGGCAAGCTCCCCTGCCTCTTGCAAGCCGATGTCCTTTACCATGATAGTGCACGCGTCGTAAGAAACGAACTCGCCGTCCATTATCTCCAAAGCCTGCGACGTGTCGGTGTTGCGCGGCAGGTATGCGGAAATATCGTACTCGACCTTCACTTTGGGAATGCCGAATATGCAATACACGATGACCGCGACGAAAACCGCAAGTATGAAAAAGCGCTTCCGCACAATAAAATTCGCGAGCTTTTGCATACGTATATATTAAACTCTTTCGGCAATAAAATCAAGCGATTGCCGCGCCGTATATGCGCATACTTTTTGTATGCGCGGCAATAATATAGCTGACCGGATAGCACTGTGCGCGGCGGCGCTCACGGCTTATATTCCACGACGGCTTTTGCGCGGCACAAAAATCATTCGTTTTTTCGCTCCGTTGTGTTTACAAACGCACGAAACTGTGGTACAACTTTATATATAAGAAATTTAAGGAGATCTATTATGGATATACGCAAAGTCGGAATAATCGGCTGCGGCATGGTGGGGAGCTCAACCGCGTTCGCGCTCATGGAAAGCGGACTGTTTACCGACATCGTGCTCATCGACGTCAACCGCGACCGCGCCGTCGGCGAAGCAATGGACCTGAGCCACTGCCTGCCGTTCGCACGCCCGATAGAGATCCGCGCAGGCGACTATCAAGACCTTGCGGACTGCGGCATAATAATCATCACCGCCGGCGTCGGACAAAAGCCGGGCGAAACGCGGCTGGACTGCATAAACAACAACGTAAAAGTATTCCGCCAAATCGTGCCGAGCATAGTCAAGTATAATCGCGACGCCATTCTTTTGGTGGTGACGAACCCCGTGGACGTGCTGTCGTACGTGACGTACAAGCTTTCCGGCTTTCCGTCCAACCACGTATTCGGCAGCGGCACCGTCCTCGACTCGGCGCGGCTCAAGTTCATGGTGGGTAGACGGCTCAACGTAGACCCGAGGAGCGTGCACGCGTTCGTCATAGGCGAACACGGCGACAGCGAGCTCGCCGTCTGGTCGAGCGCAAACGTCAGCGGAATAGACCTCGACAAATACTGCACGCACTGCGGCTACGTCAGCCATGCCGAAAACAGAAAAAAGCTCGCCGACGACGTCAAAAACTCGGCGTACGAGATCATAGAGCGCAAAGGCGCGACCTACTACGGCATAGCCGCCGCCACGCGTAAAATTTGCGAAAGCATAGTGCGCGACGAGCACTCGATCATGCCCGTGAGCACGCTCGTCAGCGGACACTACGGACTTGACGATGTGTATATATCCGTGCCGTCGCTTATCGGCTCGGGCGGCATAGAGGACATTCTCGACATACACCTCGACGAGGAAGAATCGCACGCGCTCGTCGATTCCGCCGCCACGCTCAAAACCGCGCTCAGACAAATCGGGTTTTAAGAACCGATTGCCAAAAGAAATATCCCCCACCCGCCCTCGTCATTTCGACCAACGCGACGGAAGTATTTATTATTTGTGTCATTTCGACCTATGCGACGAAAGTTTTTCTTCCCGATGTCATTTCGACCGGAGCGCGTCAGCGCGTAGCGGAGAAATCCAGGCGCGTTAGCGCCGCATTACCAAAGGAACAGCAATACATTCCTGCGGCGGTTCGCCTGGATCTCTCCACGCGCATTGCTCCGCAATGCTTGGTCGAGATGACAAAACGTTTGTTTGACGGAGCATGATTAATAAAATCATGCCTCACTTTATTTTAAGCAGATAAGCCCAACCACCAGCTTGTCATTTCGACCTACGCGGCGGAAGTATTTATTATTTGTGTCATTTCGACCGGAGCGCGTCAGCGCGTAGCGGAGAAATCCAGCGGCGCAGCCGCGCATAATTCATAATTATATTACGGCTTTTACTTTCTGCGGCTACGCCAAAGACCTCTCCACGCTGCCCTGCGGCAAAACAAAACCGCACGCCCGTACTTTCCAAAGCTCGCGCCGACGCTTTATCCGCAACCGCGCGTTCAAGCTTTACACTTATCAAACAAACTGTATTCCGATAATTCTTTTTGCGATATCTCTTTCATTACATTATACAAGGACTTATAGCATCGATAATTTTGCTTATAGCCGTATCGAGAGCGTTTTTACCCCAACCCAAATCCCATTCGTTCTTTGAGAGCACATCGGAAATAACATATATGGCGGTTGCGCGGCATTTTCTGTAATTTGCGACGGTAAATAATCCCACGCCTTCCATCTCGACGCACAGCGCGCCCAAATCCCGATAGTGCGCGACTTGGCTGTGTGTTTCCATATAGTCCGCGTCGGTAGTCCAATGCTTGCCGCGCCTGAAATCTGTTTGTTTGCGTGTAAGCAGATTTTGCAACTCGTCCGTATGAGATCTTTCGGACGGAATAAACGGGTCATCATATCCGTACAGCCGCGCTACGCCGGTGTCGTTATATGCGCCGTCGGTCAAAACGATATCTCCGATATTCATACCGTCACGCAATCCGCCGGCAAAACCTATATGCACAAGCTCTCGAACGCCAGCCGCTATCAAGTCCTCGGCTTGAATTGCGATCGCGGGAGAACACATCATTCCTTTAATAAAGCCGATGGACGGATCGGCGTCAAACACATACAGCTCCCCGCCTATCGGATATTTGCAGTGCCCGCGATTTTCGGCAAGCATAGCGTCGTACAGACTGTCGGCGAGAATAAAAACACGTTTCGGCACGGTTATCGTATCTATATCGAACCCCGCATTTTTCAATTCCGTTGCAACCAACTTTTTGGGATCGGTGACAACGGCATTTTTCAAATCAGACGGCATATGACCAATTATTTCTCCGATAAAAGCGTTGTCGAGATTATAACACGCAAAACATCAAAAGTCAACCGGCATTTTACGGCGCTCGCATATTTAACATGTGTATTGAGAAGAAACACAAAGTAATGAGAACGATTTTATTTCAGACACGGAAAAAGCGCCGCAAGAGCGCTATTTCGTGGTAGGGCATACCCAACCTAAAACGAATATTTTTGACCGTCGATATTTATAATTTCGGAAAGGCTGTTTAAGACATCTTCTGAGCCATCTTTTCCGTATATCGAAAATGCGTAATAGCCGCCGTAATTCAATGCTGTCAGTTTTACGTTAGCGGACAAATTGTTTTCGAGTTCGGGGTGAATTTCATATAAATGCTTGCGAATATATTTATCGAGCTTTATGGCGGCAAAATGCGCCCTACTCCCCGAAAACACTATATAAAACAGCTCGCTTTGCGACGAAAAAATGCTTGACATATATTTTATGCCTTCAAGACTGAATAGGTTTATATCGCTTGGTATCGACTGCATACAGCTTTCAATCATTTCGTTTTCCATAGTGTCGGACAAATCGTAAATGTCCTTAAAGTGCAAGTAAAAAGTAGCTTTATTGATTTCGGCAAGTTCGGCAAGCTCTTTGACCGATATTTGCTCTATCTCTTTTTTCTTGCGCAACTGAATAAACGCATTGTAGATGTTTTTCAGAGTTTTCTTTACTCTCAAATCCATAATATGTTTCTCGTCGATTTTTGGATTTCGTCGCTTATGCAACCAATGTTAAATATTGATTATTGCTATCGCACGATAGATATATTATACTATACTTGTGTCAAATAATCAACCACAATCGATAAACTGTAAGGAGCAAATTATGAATTACTACGAATTTTATATGGGAAAGTGCTTTGACGCCTATAAGTATTTAGGCGCACATTTCCAAAACGGAGTAACTACATTTCGCGTATTTGCGCCGAACGCTATGAAAATAAGCGTTATCGGCGATTTTAACGAATGGCAAGAAACGCCGCTCGAAAGAGTTTATGACGATAATTTTTACGAATGCGCTATAAACAATACTCGGTTAGGTATGCGCTATAAGTATCGCATATACGGCAAGGACGGCACGGTGCTTGACCGCGCAGACCCTTATGGCTTCGGTAGTGAAATGCGCCCTAATAACTGTTCAATTATAAGAGATTTGAACGCATACCGTTTTACCGACGGAAATTGGCGAAAACGAAAGAAATCGTTTTACAACCGACCTATAAACATTTACGAAGTGCATTTAGGCTCTTGGAAAAAGCCGAAAGATAGCAAAGAGTTCTACACATATTCGGAAATCGGAGATTTACTCATACCGTATCTGAAACAAAGCGGTTATAACTACATAGAAATTATGCCGATATGCGAGTACCCTAACGATAGCAGTTGGGGGTATCAAGGTTATGGGTATTATTGCCCTACTTCGCGTTACGGCGATATGAACAGCTTGAAAAAATTTATCAATGATTGTCATACTAACAATATCGGCGTAATATTGGACTTCGTGCCTGCGCATTTTGCGATTGACGATTACGGACTGTCTTATTTCGACGGTAGCGCACTGTATGAAAACGCGCACAAGGACATTGCACTAAATGAATGGGGTAGCAAAAATTTCAATTTTTCTCGCGGCGAAGTTCGCAGTTACTTACAATCGTCGGCGTGTTATTGGCTGGACGAATATCATTTTGACGGAATTAGGTTTGACGCAATAAGAAACGTGATATATTGGCAAGGCGATGAAAAGCGCGGCGAAAATGGGTGCGGTATAAACTTCTTAAAGGTTATGAACAGAGAGTTAAAAGAGCGTTTCCAAAACGCTATGCTTTGCGCGGAGGACTCGACTGCATTCCCGAAAGTAACCACACCCGTTAAAGACGGTGGATTAGGATTTGATTTCAAATGGGATATGGGTTGGATGAACGACACGTTGGCATATTTTCAGTCCACACACAACGAAAGAAAAAATATCTATAATAAATTGACATTCTCGATGCACTACTTTTACAACGAACGATTTTTGTTGCCGCTTTCTCACGACGAAGTTGTACATTGTAAAGGTACGATATTACAAAAAATGAACGGCGAAACCGCAGATAAATTCAAACAAGCAAAAGCATTATACGCCTATATGTTTACGCACTGCGGAAAGAAACTTAATTTTATGGGCAACGAAATAGCGCAAATTCGTGAATGGAGCGAACAGCGCGCACAAGATTGGGAATTGCTTGATGACTCTATGCACAACGCATTTTACGCTTTTATCGTAGAGTTAAATAAGCTGTATTTGAACAATTCCGCACTGTACGAAAAAGATTATGAGCGCGCCGGTTTTGAATGGCTGGACTGTTCGGGTAAAATTGCAGGGGTTTATGCCTATTTGCGCAAATCGACAAACCAAACGATAGCGGCAATATTTAATTTTTCGGGAGTGTCGGTAAATTACAGTCCGAAAATAAAGAACGGACAAAAGCTGAATTTATTGCTCGATACAAATTGGGAACGATACGGCGGAAATATCAAGGAAACCGATTTAAGTTATTCAAAAAACAGCGATATGGTTTTAGAGCCGTTTTCGGCAAAAATTTTTAATGTAATTTAATCAAATGGCACTATGGCGGGTGCTTGATATAATAACAAGTGCGCCGCTGCGCGGCGCAATCAAGCACCCGCCGCAAAGAAACGAACGAACGGACGGAAACGAAC
>JAMPDA010000030.1 GCA_023665905.1 Roseburia sp. | reverse complement strand
CTCTGGTGTTCCTCCTAATATCTACGCATTCCACCGCTACACTAGGAATTCCGCTCACCTCTCCTGCACTCTAGCGAGTCAGTTTTATATGCAATTCTACGGTTAAGCCGCAGGCTTTCACATATAACTTGACAAGCCGTCTACACTCCCTTTACGCCCAGTAATTCCGGACAACGCTAGCCCCCTACGTATTACCGCGGCTGCTGGCACGTAGTTTGCCGGGGCTTTCTTACAGGGTACCGTCATACTTCGTCCCCTGCGACAGAGCTTTACAATCCGAAGACCTTCATCGCTCACGCGGCGTTGCTGGGTCAGAGTTGCCTCCATTGCCCAATATTCCCCACTGCTGCCTCCCGTAGGAGTTTGGACCGTTTCTCAGTTCCAATGTGGCCGATCACCCTCTCAGGTCGGCTACCCATCAAAGCCTTGGTGGGCCGTTACCTCACCAACTAGCTAATGGGACGCGAGCCCATCTTCAACCGAAATTCTTTTACCCCTCTCGGATGCCCGAGTGTGGTCTTATACGGTATTAGCACCTATTTCTAAGTGTTATCCCGTAGTTGAAGGCAGGTTGCTCACGCGTTACTCACCCGTCCGCCGCTAAGTATAGGAGCAAGCCCCCATACTCCGCTCGACTTGCATGTGTTAAGCACGCCGCCAGCGTTCGTCCTGAGCCAGAATCAAACTCTAAAATAATCGTATAACACAAGATCGCTCTTGCAGTTACCAAAGATAAAAAAGTAATCGATTCTTCCTCAAAAACATACTGACATAAATAATTGACTTTGTTTTTTAAAGAAAGTCTAATTCGCTAAATCTATTCACTTATCAATGTGCGCGCCGTCTTTTCTCAAGACAGCTTATACATAATATCATTAAATCATATGATTGTCAAGTACTTTTCGCTAATTTCTTAAAAATTTTTCGCATAATTTTTTATTTTTTTCGTATTAAATACCGTTTTACCGTCGTTTCGGCGGCGCGCAGCACAAAATCGGCGCAAAGCGCACCGAAAAATCCTTGCGTTTGATGTTTATAGGTGGTATACTATATAATATGCGAATAGACAAGTTTCTCAAAGTATCGCGACTTATAAAGCGCCGCACCGTCGCTCAGGAAGCGTGCGACGCCGGAAAAGTGTACGTAAACGGAAGAAGCGTAAAACCGTCATACGTTCTCAAACTCGGCGACGTCGTGGAGCTGCGGCTCGGGACGCCGATATCCTTTACCGTTAAAGCGCTCAACGAAAAGGTTTCAAAGGAGGATTGCCAAACTCTTTATGAAATTCAAAACCGATAGCGCGACAACGAACGCGGCGACGGTTGCCGCCGTTATAGTTTGCGCCGGCAAGGGCGAAAGAACGGGGCTTAATTACAACAAAGTCCTACATTACATCGGCAAAAAAACCGTGCTCGAAACCGTGCTCGACGCATTTTCCCAAACATCTGTGACGCAAACGGTCGTCGTCGCCTCTGCGGAGGACGAAGCGCGCATACGCGAGATCGCCACACAGTACAAAGGCGCCTGCGTGTGCATAGGCGGCGCCACGCGCGCGCAGAGTGTGCTTAACGGGTTGAAAGCGCTCGAGCCGTGCGATATAGTTGTGATACACGACGGCGCGCGCCCGTTTGTCGAGCCTCGGCTTATCGACGCATGTATCGAGTCGGCGGTCGAGTACGGCAGCGGCATAGCGGCGGTGCGCGCTGTAGATACGATAAAGCAGGTGTCGCACGATCGCGTGCGCACCCTACCCCGCTTTGAGCTTTTCAACGCGCAAACGCCGCAGGCTTTTGCATACGACAAGATTTTACACGCATACTCCTGCGCGCTCGCCGGCACGACCGACGACTGCGAGGTGTACGAAAACGCAGGCTATTCGCCGCGACTCGTTGACGGGTCGTACAGTAATATTAAGATAACAACGCCGAGCGACCTTTTCCGCACGCTGCCGCAGGGCGCGCGCGTAGGGATAGGTTTCGATGTGCACAGGCTCGTCGGCGGCAGACCGCTGATACTCGGCGGCGTGACGATAGCGCACGACAAAGGCTTGGAAGGACACTCCGACGCGGACGTGCTGACGCACGCCGTAATGGACGCGCTGCTTTCCGCTGCCGGTCTTCCGGATATCGGCGTGCTGTTCCCAGACACCGACCCCGATACGCTCGGCATATCGTCGATGAAGCTTTTGGACACGGTGATAGGCAGAGTGCGCGACGCCGGATTTAGCATAGGCAATATTTCCGCCGTTATCATCGCGCAAGAGCCCAAGCTCGCGCCGTATATAGAAGATATAAGGAGATCGCTCGCCGCGCGCCTTGCGACAGGCGCAAACGTTGTCAATGTTTCCGCGACGACTACAGAACATTTGGGCATTGTCGGCGACGGCAAAGCTATTGCGGCAAGCGCGTCTTGCCTTTTGACGGAGAGGTATGACTGACGGCGCTAAAATAAAGCGGCAATTCCACATGCCGCCCATGCTATTCGTATTGATAGGGTTTCTCGCCGTCATGCTCGTCGGCGCGTTCCTGCTCGCCCTGCCCGTTTCAAACACCGACGGCAAGTGGATGTCGTTTATACACTCGATATTTTGGGCGACGAACGGCGTTTGCGGAACGGGCCTTGTACTGACGCCGACGGCGCTGTCCCTTACCGGCTTCGGACAGGCGGTGCTGTTTTTGCTGATACAGTTCGGCGGGCTCGGGTTTATGACGTTCGCGACGTTCGTATTTATACTCATTCGCAAGCGTATAACGCTCAAAGACCGCATAGCGATATCGGAAGCGCTCGGGCAAGAGCACATAAAGGGTGTGGTGCGGCTGGTGCGCAATATCGCCGTCATGACGGGCATAATCGAACTTGCTGGCGCGATTATGCTTCTGCCCTTTTTCGTGGCTAAAAACGGCGCGTACGGCGTGTGGCAAGCCCTATTCAATTCGGTTTCGGCGTTTTGCAACGCCGGCTTCGACGTAATGGCGACTGTCGGCAACCCTTACGGGTCTTTGTCCGATTACAACGGCAATTACGGTATTCTTATAATAATCGCCGCGCTGTCCATACTCGGCGCGTTCGGCTTCCCCGTCATAGACGATGTGGTCAAAAACCGCTTTCGCTGGCGCAGATACAATATCCACACCAAAACCGTTCTGATAATGACGGCAGCGCTTATGACGTTCGGCACACTGTTCTTTTTGGCGTCCGAATTCCGCTCGGACGCGTTCCGCGGTATGAACGGCGGCGAAAAGCTTTTAAACAGCATGTTTCAGTCTGTTATGGCAAGCTCTACCGCAGGATTTTCGTCGGTCGATCAGAACGCGCTCTCCGCTTCCGGAAAGATATTCACCTGCGTGCTCATGTTTATCGGCGCGTCGCCGTGCAGCACCGGCGGCGGCATAAAAACTACCACTTTTGCGGTATTGTTGCTTATGGGCGTGTCCGGTCTGCGCGGCAAGGGCGAGCTTATAATGTACAAGCGCAGCATAAACATGAAAACGGGCTTGAGGGCGGTCGCTGTGGTATTTATCGCCGCCGCGTGCATACTTACGGGCGTAATGATAATAACCGCGACAGACCCGTCCGTGCCCGTCGGGAACAACTTTTTCGAAGCGATCACCGCGTTCACCACGTCGGGACTGTCCATGGGCTCGACTACGGTGACGGCGGCGCCGACATACTCCTCCGCGGCGCTTACCGTGCTGATAGTCTTGATGACTATAGGCAGGCTCGGGCCGCTGAGCATAGGCATGATATTCGTCAAGCGCGACAATTCGTCCATTAAATATCCGTCCGCAAATATAATGATAGGTTAAGGAGAAAACATGAAGAAAAAAGTTTCGCCGCTCAAAAAGCAATACGTTATCTTCGGGCTCGGGCGCTTCGGCGTCGCCCTCACCAAAGCGCTGTGCGAATACGGCGCGGAAGTAATGGTCATCGACGAGGACGAGGACAAGATCAACGAGATCTCGCCGTTCTGCACGCAGGCGGTATGCGCCGACGCGACGGACGAGCACAACCTCGAAAAGCTCGGCATCAATAATATGGACGTCGCCGTTGTGTGTATAGCCTCCAACATCGAAGCGAGCATATTCATAAGCCTGATGTGCAAGCAGATAGGCGTGCCCACCGTTATTGCAAAGGCGCGCGACGAGCGGCACAAGCTCGTTCTCGAGCGCATAGGCGTAGACAGCGTGTTCATTCCCGAAGAAGTGATGGGAGAACGCCTTGCTTCGACGCTCGTAAAGCCGAACATGATAGAAATAATGTCGCTTTCCGATAAATTCCACATGGTGGAGATACGCACGCCGCAGAAATGGCAAAACAAGACCCTTGCCGAACTCAATCTGCGAAACACCGAGCAGGTTACGCTCGTTGTGATAAAACGCGGCGAGGATGTTATCGCCTCCCCCGGCGGCGATTGCGAGCTGCTTGAGGACGACCTGCTCATAATCGCCGGTTCCGTCAACAATATAAAACGCATAAGCTCGAAAGCCACGGCAAAAGTCGTAGACGACATAGATCTGATGTAGTTAAGCGCCGACATGTTTTTGCAACGCTCATACCGTTGCCGCGCACCGCATAAGCAAACAATATCATAAGCAAACAAAAAAGCTCGCCGCACAGTTACGATACGGCGAGCTTTTTATGTGCTATTACTTACGTGCTATCAGAAGTTAAATCCTTCGTTGCCGTTCGACGGGTCGTCGGGCTGCACGTCGTTTTGCATGGCGGCGTCAGACGGCGGTGCGAGCTCGGGCATTGGCGCCGACGGCGCGCTCGAGCCTGTTCCCAGCAGCATGTTGGGATCGACGGGCTGACCGGGCGTGGATTGCAGATAGCCGTAGCTCTGATATCCCGTCGGCGAAGGTCCGCCTGCGAGCTTGAGCATTTGCTCCTCTATCTCCATTTCGGAAACGAGTATCGCTTCCAGCTCTTCCCTGGCGCGCTTGCGCTTTTTGACGACCGCTATCACGATTATAAGTATCACGAGCAGCAGCAGTACGCAGCCGAGCACGACCGCCCAAACGATCTTGTGGGACTCGAAGCTCGACATCACGCTCATCCAGAAGCTCGGCGCAGGCAGGTCGCTATTGACGGCGACGAACGTGCGCGTCACCGACTCGTCGGTTTCGTCCGCGACTGTCACGGTTATTTCCGAAGTGCCGCGCGCATTGAACTTGATGGCGAGCAGGCCGTTTTCGGTTACGGAAACGGATACGAGCGACGGTTTGCGCGACTTGACGGACACAAACGTCATTATATCCTGCTCGGGATCGAGCAACAGACTGTCGGGCTGCAAGTACGCGGTATCGTTGGTGTCGAGCGCAAACGTGCTGTCGCCCTCTGCCTCGGAATAGCGCACAAACGTCACTTCGTCGTACATGAGGTTGGGCTTTCTGTTTTCCGCGACGGACAGAGTGAACGCGTTTTCAAACACGCGCGTCAAATCGGACTTCATCGCGTACTTGACGATTATCGTCTTGGGCTCCGCAGTCACCTTGAGCGCACGCATCGACCAAACGGAGCTACCCTCCTCGTGCTTGATGCTGACATAGGACGTCGCGTCGAGCACGGGGTCCTCGGATTCCTGCGGCGCTACGTCGAGCAGGACGTACGCGGACGACGGGTTGAACGACGCCGCATTCTTCGGACGGACATTCCGCGCGCCGTCGCTTTGATCGACGACCGTAGTGCTTCCGATAGTGTTTTCGATATCGGGAATGAGCGTGTCGATAGACAGCGTCGTCGTCTTTCCGCGCGCCGTAGACACGTCATTCAGCTCGGTTATCTCCTCGGGATTGTACGCTATCTGCACGTTTATGCGGAATGTCGCAGTAAGCGTGTCGGGATAGATGTACAGATCGCCGTCGGCTACGGTAATTTCCACTGCGCCGTTGCCGTAGAAGCCCTGCTTGGGTCGGATCTCGATCATCTGATTGTAGGGGTTATCCGACCTTATGACGAGCGTGAACAGCGCAGACGAATCGGGGTTGTCGCCGACATTGCTGTTTAACGCCGCCGACGTCGCATACAGATTGTTTACGGGCAGATACTGCGTGGACTGAACGCGGAGATACGTGTCGCTGTTTGCGCTCGCGTCGCCGGTTACGTCGGTATCGTTGTTGTCGCTTACGTAATCGCCTATGAACAGTGTGCGGCTTTCGAGCTCGCTGCCGTTGGAGCCTATAAGTATTTCTGTCGTCGCTTCCATACCCGTCTTGACGAACGGTTTATCGTTCATGACGGTGATATCGATGCGGATCAGCACGCCGTTTTCCTCTACCGAGCTGTCCGTAGCCCTATCGACTATGCGAACGTATGCCGAAGCCTGATAGTTGCGCAACTGCGAAACTGCGGAGATCTTAAAGCCGGTATAATGCCATTTGTCGGTGAATATCGGCTGTATATCGGCGAGCGGTATCTGCTGCATATACGACGCATCGGCATAGTACAATACCGTCAGTTTTTCGTCGAGCAGGTACTTGCACGGGAAGTAGTCGGTTTCGCCGGACACGAACACATACGAATCCGCGTCGCCGGTATTGCTGTAGTCGGCGTCGCGCATGAAATCGGAAAGATTTATCACGAGATCGTTGCTGCCGTCGTTGCCCTTAAGGACCTGAGCGTCGATGACATACTCGTCGTCGGACAGGCGTTGGAAGGTGTAACCGACTTTGGTGTCGCTGTCGTAGTGCGCGTAGCTATCCACGGTGGTCGCCTGCGTGTTGCATACCGTCAGAAGAATGACCGCGTTTGCCGTCTTGCCCTGCGAGTCCTTGCCCGTTACGGTTATCGCAAGCGGCACTTTATCAAGATAGACGTCTTCGCCGTCCACTTTGACGACCTTGTCTATGCGCCTATTGACGGTGACAGTGAGCGTGGAAACTCTCGAGCCGGCATCTTTGTTGACGGCGATCGTAAATGCCTGCTGCTTGCCCGATGCCGCGTCGGCTTTCCAATCGAGCGTACGGTCTTGCGCGGAAAGCGCGTTCTCGTACGCGGTGACGCTTGTGAATGCGTCCACCGTAACGACGTCGTCGATATCCACGTCGGTAAACAGCGAGCCTGCCTTATCGTCGGGATCGAAGATCGTGAACGTCTTGGACATACCGACAGATCCCTCGAAGCTGCCGTTGTATTCGCCGTCTTCCGTTTCTGCCGCAAGCGGCGCGGAGTCGGCTACGTTGAGGCACAGCAGTTCGCCGGCGTACAGCACCGCGTCCGTTCTGGCATTGTCGCGATCGCCTACGATCTTTTCCACTTCGACATACAGAAGGACCGTCTTGCCGAGCGTAGCCGTTCTGGGAATGAGCGACATGCCGGTGCCGTCGTCCGAGAACGAGAACTCGACGTATTTTTCTATTATCTCGAGCTTATACGGATCGGTAGCATCGATCGACATATTGTTGTTGGCGTCTCGCCCGCCTATAAGGTAGCTCGAAATGGCGTCTGCGTCGCGGTCGCGGTCCGCAAACGAGAACGTCTTAGTCGCCTTTGTGCGCTTAAGCAGGCTCTTAAGCGTGGCAACGGGAACGGGATCGTTTTCGCTCTGCATAAACGCGTAGAGCTTTACGCTGTAGCCGGACTTGCCGACGACCGAAACGTCGGGATCGACTATCGGAGAAACGGTGTTGCCGTCGCTGCCGGCGATATATTCACCTGCCGCGGAGGACTTAAGCTTGACGATCTGATACGAGGTCGGCGTTCCGTCAAATGCGTCGCAAGCCTGAACGTTGAGCTTGTGCGAACCCGCGAGGTAGTCGTCGTAAGCGCTATCGCTCATATCGGCGACATCGGGATTGGTCATATCGGAATACAGCGTATATATCCGAAGCTTTATTTCCAGCATGTTGTCGGCTATATCGTTGCCGTAATCGCCGATATAGAAAGTAAGCTCGGTGTAGCCGTCGTTGGGATCGTAGCCCGTCGCGTACAGAGTGAACGACTTGCCGTTTCGCGTAATCTCGATCTCGAAATAATCGTAGACATAGCGCCCGGAGTATCTGTCGCGCACGAGCTCGAGATCGCCTATCCGGAACATGCCGTTGTTGTGCAACGTCATATTGTTGGTTTCTTCGTCGCTGTCCGCGTCCTTAGCTATGCTGCTCAATATGATATCGTACTCGGATTTGGCGTGTTTCTTGCCGTCGAAGCCGTCCACTTCCATATCGGCGCTGCCGTAAGGCGTGGTGAACACGTTGTAAGTCGCTTCGACATAATCGCCCTGACTATCCTTTACGCCCTCCAAACCGATCGAGGTAAGCAAGCGCATATCGTCGGTATTGGGATCGTCGCTCGCAATGCGCGCCGTAGGCGCCGAGCTGATGACCGTTATCTTGAACGTATGCGTTCTTTCTCCGCCCTCACCGTCGATGACCGTGACCCTAAGCTCCGTCTGGCACGCGCCGATCGCAATTATGCGCAGCGACAGCGGCAAAGCGCCGTTTATTGCGCCCTCGGGATTTAACATACGCTCTGTATTTACGGAGAGCTTGTTACGTGCGGCAGGATTGACGATCGTCGGCGAGGTTATGCGCAAGCGCCAGGGCGTATCGTCGTCCGCAAGCGCGATATAACCGAGGTGCACGTTTTTATTTTCGTACTGCGACGTGTCGGTTATGAATATATTGCTGTCGCAATACGCCTTTGTGACGGTACGGTAATCCCATGCGCCGGTGTTGTTCGTAGGGTTATTGGCAATCGCCACGTAGTCCGCACGCGTGCTCGACGCTTGATACGCCGTGGATCCGTCGTCGTTCTTGCTCGAGCGCATAGTATCCGCGCCGCCGACAAAATAGTCGTAGTACGTCGTGATTATGTTAAAGTCGTCGCCTGCGCGCATGGTTATATTGGACACGTCGGTGACTACTTTGGGCGCCTGGTTCTTTACGGTCACTTCGAATATAACGGGTATAGAAGATGCGCCGTAGCTGTCGTAGAATTGCACCGTAAACTCAAACGTACCCTGCCCGTGCGTGCGTCTGTTGACGCTGAACGACAGGTAGTTGGCAGTCGGCACGGTATCGGCGGTGATCGTCGAGTCGTCCGTGCCCATCCACATGATGACGTCGTTGCTGCCGTTTTCGGGCGAAAGACCGCCTGCGCCGGATAAGAGCTGCGCGTTGGTCGTGTTTACAGCGGTATTCTTGTACAGCGACTCGAGATAGTCGCCCGTTTCGAGCGTGATACCGCTCTTTGTTTTAAACGTCTCCGCGGTAGCGAGCGTGCGGTAAGAGCCCGTGCCGTCAATAGAGATATCGGGATCGTTTACGAAGTCGTACAGATTGAATGCTACGTGTCCGCCGACCGCGAGCTCGAAGCTGTACTTGCGCGCGACAGTTTCGTCAGGGTTCGTAGGGCTCTTTACTTCCTCGCCGATATTTTTAAGCGTCGGCGCGGCATTGGTCACTTCCAAACGGAATTCCACCGCCACATACGACGCGTCCGCCCAGCCCGCGCTGTTGATACTGCGGTGGTCGTAGACCATTATCTTGAGCGGATAGTACACGTGCGACGGCTTGAGCGGATCGACGCTTGCGTCGTCGTACAAAGCCACAAGACCGCGCTTTTTGTATTCGGCTTTGACTGTGGATTGCGTAGCGGACGCGCCGAGATTGAGCGCTATGCTGTTTATAAACGTCTTGCGCAGCGACGTGATGTTGAGTATTCTGCCGTCTGCGGAGCTCGACACGTTGAAGTAGCCGCTGTAGCCTTCCTTGCCCGAGCCGATGTGCGTATCGGGATCGTAGCTTCCTGCGGTGTTATCGCCGTAAATACCGCCGTTGGGCTGATACTTGCCTCTGTTCTGATCGGCGACGCCGAGGTCTGCAACGCTCGATTTTCCGTAATAGTTCAAAACGGAATTGATGGCTTTTTCGGAAGCGGCTACGTTTTGGAGCGCGGAGCCGTCATCGGTGAGCGCGTAAGGCAGATCACCGCTTTCAAACGACTCCGGCTTGTTGAGCGAATCGAGCGAGAAGTACGCGTAGTCGCGGTAATCGGCATAATCGCCGGTAGAGGCGTCGCCGTCGCTATACAGCACTTTATTCATGCCTTCGGTGTACACATTGCCGTACTCGGCGACATTGTACCCGCCCGACCTCAAAAGCGAGAACACCTTGGTCGTTGCGGACGGCATGGACACGTCTATAAAATACGTCTTGCTGTCGGTATCGTACTGCACAACGTTGGTATCGGCGTCCACATCGCTCGCCGAAGCGACGGACACGAGGTCGAGCTTGTTGTTTTCCACGCGCACGGACACGGACACCGAGCGGAAATCCTGTTCGGGATTGTTGAGGTAGTTTATATCGGTGACGTCCGTATATCCCGCCGCCGTCGCCTTTTTGGACTTGGCGAGCTTGAGCGTGAGCGTAAGGTTGCGCGCGCCCGTGCGCACGTCCTTTTTGACGAACGTCAAGCCGAACGAGTGTTCGACGAGCTTTTGCGACTGCTCGGAAAGGTACAGAACGCTTCCGCCGCTCGCCATGGATATAAGCTTATTATAGTATTGCGCGCCGTAAGTTTCCGCGGACTTATCGCCCGAGAACGTATTTATCGTCACGTACGGGTTATTGTTGAGCGCGTAATCGCCGCTGTTTCCCGACCAGCGCGTCGTGCCGTCGAATATTTCCAAAGCGACGGCTATACCGTCGATATCCGCCTTGTTGTACGACGGATTGCCTGTAGCAGAGGTGCGCACGTCGTAACCGGCGTAGTCCTCGTCGTAAATGAATTCCGTGCCGTTATACGTAGCTATCGCGGCGAGCGTGCCGAAATAGCTCATAGGCACATACACGGTATCTTTGTTATCGGGAACGAATATCGCCTGCGAGTATCTGAAAGCGCCGGAATATTCGGTATCGGCTTCGTACTCCGTATCCGTCGTAACGTCGCTGCCCACCTTTTGCGGTACGAAGTTCTTGCCGCCCGCAGTGACTGCGTAATAGCTGTCGTACTTGGCGTACTCGTCGAGCGTGCGTATACCGGTGCCGTATATCTGCTGATAGACGGTCATTTCCATACGCGCCGAGATCGTTTCACGTGTTTGCGTCCTGTCGGCATTGTACGCTGTAGGTAAGCCTGCGGTGTCGCCGCCGTATCTGGTTTCGTCGGCTATCGAGAACGTCGCGCCGAGCTTTACGCCTGCCGCAAATGCGAGATCGGATCTAAGGCTTAGCGCCCATACCGCGATCTTCCAGCGGCCCGAGCCGTCGAAGTACGCGTCGGGATCGAGCGTGCCGTCGGCAAGTCCGCTTACCACCTCGCCGCGCGTCTTCCAGCCTATACCGTCCGCATAGAACAGCAGATCGACAAAGTAGTGGCGTACGGGAACGCCGCTCTCCGTATCGGTCATAGGCAGGTCGGCGGAAAGTACGCCGTCCTTGCTGACAAACGCGACTACCGCCGCGGCGCTGTTGCCTATATCGGCAAAGCTCGTCGCAACGAGCACGTTGGGAACGGCTCTGTCGTAATTGCCGCCGCTGAGCAGGACGTAATCGCCGTTTCTGTCGCGCTGCGAAAGCACCACGCCCGAAAGGCTGTCTTGATCCTTTGCGAGCACTTTGACGTCTATATCGAGCGCACTTAAACCTTTATCCGCGTCGTTATCTGCGGTCGCGGACGCCGTCACCTTGCCGACGGCGTCTTGCGAACCGACGATGTAGCGCGTGCGCACGTAATCGTCGCCGCTTGTGGACTCTATAGTCCAAGTGTTATCGGTTTCGGGGTCGAACCCGTTTTCCGCCGTTTCCTGAACGAGCGGAGTGTTTTCCACCTCGACCTGCTTGTAGCCGAGCATTTCACCGCCGCGGCCGTCCGTCACGAAGAAGTAGACGAACACGCCGTTGGGCATATTCTTGGTCGAGCCGAGCGCGTGCACCGTTATTCTGTCGCCGGATATCATCTGCGCGCTGACGTAGTGCGTGGCAAGATCGTTGCCGTACGCGTCTACGAGGTACTCGGACGGGATCTTGTCGAGCGAGGTTATGGAAAACGCCTCGTCGCGATCGGTGTGCGTAGTGTAGTATTTATCGCGCAGAACGGTGTAAAGATCGGGAGTATTGGCGATTATGACGCCGCGCGAAGTGATGTACGACAGGATATCCTCGTCGCGGTCGTTCATGACGGGATTGGTAAGCGAGCCGACATAGATACTTGCGTCGGTATTGAGCACCACTCCGTCGGTGACGGCTTTAGCCGCAAGCTTGACTGCGGACGGGTCGTTTACTCTGGGGTCGGTGTTTACTATCTCCACGGAAATGCGGAAATTGACCGAATTGCCTGCGCGGTCGCGCACGGCAAACACGTATTCGCACTGCTGCGGCGTGCTGCGCTTAGCCGCGTGTATGCGTATAAAGTCGAGGTTGTAGGACGTGCCGTCGATGACGACGGTGTCGCCGTACGAGTGGCTGATGTAGCCGCCGCTCGCGCTCGGAACGAGCAACGCGTTGAACGCGCTCGCCGTGTCGAACGTGCCGCCGTACGGATCGTACAGGAACGCGTCCGTAGTCGGCTCGGTCGCGCGCGCAAAGAACAGTCTGTCGTTGAACGTCGTGCCGGACGTCGCCGCCGAATATGTATTGGCGTTGCTGTACTTTACGGTCGGCTTGACCTCGGCTGTTGAAGCGCCTATCTTATCGAGCATGGCTTTCAGCTTAGCCTTATACGTCGCGCCGCCGTATTCGGAAGCGTTAAAGTTTGCCGGCGTATTGAAAAGTCCGTTTATTCCGCTGCCGCCGACGGTGAACGTTCTGCCGCTCACCGAGCCAGCAAAGCCGTTAAGAGTAAACCCGAAGTTATCCGCGTCGTCGGCTTCCGCCCTTATGCCCTCGATCGACATATCGTAGTCGCCGAAGATGTCGTAAGGCGTTACAATGATATCCGAATCGGCTTTGACCTTATAGGAAAGCGTCGGCATATCGGTGACGGAATACTCGAGGCTGTAGCCGTTGCGAGCGCGGCGCGATTCCTTGAACTCGACGACGTTGGCATTGTCGTCCGCCGCCGCGGCGTATGAGTAAAGCGCGGTGTCCGAAACGCGTATCGCTATCTCGACCGCCTTGGAGTGGTTGTTGCTGTCCTTAAGATTGACGGTGGCGTAGAAATACCGCCCGAACGTAGTCGATTTGAGCGTTATCTTGATGCCCTTTGTAACATAATAATCGGTAAAGTCGCCCAAACCGATGTTCAAATTGATATTGACCGCACCGTTCGGGACAGAACCGAGCTCGTTCACGTACACGCGTCCGCCGAATATGCTTTGGGGAACGTATATATCGATAAGCTCTATCTCGGCGTAATAGTTTTCCGCAATGTCGGTGCCGCTGCTTTGGGCGCCGAAACTGCCGCCCATGCTGTTTACTATAGCCGCCGCCGAAAGATCGGTAATGCTTATAAATTCGTTTATCTTGCCGCTCCAGTTCGACGTTCCGTCGGAAGTGGCAAAGTTGTCGCCGTCGATGGCAAGGCCTTGCAGGTTATCCGCCGACAGCGTGCCGCCCGACGTAAGGTACTCGCCTATCGGGTGCGACGTGCTTCCTATATTTATCGCCATGGGCGTAAAGTAGAACACGGCGTCCTTATTGCCGTCGGCAGTCGGCATGACGGACATCATCGACTGCTCGCTGTTGGGAATGTTGGTGTTTTTGGTGACGGGCGAAGCGGACACGCTGTTGCCTACGCGTATCGCTATGGGCAGGAATATGCCGTCGTCGCTCGTGTCGTTCTTGTCGCGGATATGCAACAGCAGATAGAAGTGCCCGGGGTTATTCACACTGCCGGACGGCGTGAGAGCGCCGAGCTTTCCGTCCGTGTACGCAATAGTCGGGCGCGAAGAACCGTACATATCGTAGCTTGCTCGCAAGCCGGTGAGCGTAAAGCTCGCGCCTGTAAACGAGTATTTTACAAACGCGTGCGCCGACGTCGAATCGGTAGCTATGCGCGTATCGAAGCCGGTATCGACGTCGCTCGTTCCCGTATTTTTGAGCGAATCGTTATCCACCGTGCCGACCACGTTGTAATACGACGTGCCGCTCGCCGCGCCCGCCGTAGCGGACACAGAAACGAGCTCGCCGTACTTGTTGAGCTGCACGAATTCCTTTTGCGGCACGGCTATAGCCTCGACGGTGTGCGTCGAAGCCGTTATGTCGCCGTCGGCGTCGTAGAAATACGTATTGAGGTTGTACGTAGTCGTCGTGCCGACGTTTATATCGATAACATTGTTGTAGTTGCGCAAGGTCGGGCGAATATTGCCGCAACGGAAAGTGACGTTTATGTTTTGACCGCCGGTGTAAGTGATAGCCGTCGGCTCGCGGTTGGTAGAGCCCACCGACGCGCTTTCCACAACGTAGAGCGTCCAATCGGTGTTTTGCCAATCGAGCGAATTGCCCGTGCACTTTATCGTTATATTCTCGTAGCCCGTCTTTGCGGTATAATCGCTTGTCGAAGAATGGTCGTATATCGTAGTAGTCGTGCCCGTGTATGTAAACGGCGCGCCACTGAGCGCGGAAGGCACGATATACGCCTTGTAGTACGTGGAGTTGTAATCGGTGAGCAAGCTCGACGCAGGCACCGTAACCGTGCCGTTTACTTTGAGCACCTGCTGTATGTTGAGCGCATACGTCCCCGTCGTTGCCGCGTACAGTCCCCCATTGATTATGTCGTCGGTATCCGTCGTCGTGGAATTGCCGTATCTGTACGTGTATTCGCCCGACGTCGCGCCCGACGTGTTGGAGCCGTGCGACACGGTTATGCCCGTAAAGTCTATGGTAAAGCCGAGCACCTTATTAAAATACGTGCCCGTGCAACCGCCGAAGTTATCCCTTATGCGCGTGTACAGCTTGAGCTTGTTGTTCTCCTGACTGTCAACGCCCGTACGGGGAAGCTTTTTGTAAGTCATCGTCCAAGTGGACGTGCTGTTGCGATTAAGGTCGATATAACCCTTGCTCGTCGCGGAAATAGTGAGCGCTTCGTCGAGGAACAGATCGGTGGTATCGAAGTACACGCCCGTGCCGTCGGACGCGCCCGTGTTTTGATAGTCGGGGTCTTGCCCTAACCAGGACGCGTTAAGTCCCTGTTGCGTTCCGAGCGTGCGCGTAAACCCGTCGCCTATCAACGTGTTGTTCTGCGTCGGGCGCATGTTTGCGCGGAAGTTTACCTGCAATGTGTACGCCGTTGTTCCGTTAGGCGGCTCGTACAGCGCGCCCTTGGACGACGATTTTTCCACGAGATAGACCGTCCAGTTCGCGGTGTACCAGGCGGAATTGGACGAAGTGACAGTCACCGTAACGCTCTTGTACGCCGTCTTTGCCGAATACGTGTTCGCCGCCGTCCAGTCGTATATCGTCGCCGTGGTTCCGGAATAGGAATATCCCGTGCCGGCAGTGCCCGGCACTATATATACGTCGTAATACGTCGAGTTGGGATTGGATATAAGGTTGTCTGCGCTTACCGTAAAGCTCTTTTTATCCGAGTCGAAGTCTATGACCTGCTGAACGGATAATGCCCAAGTGCTCGTGTTTGTAGGAGAATATATCTTACCCGCAACGGCTTGATCCGATGCGGTAGTCTGCGCCGTGCCGTATCTATAGGTGTATCCGTTTGTAGTCACGCCCGTCGTATTTGTGCCTTTATCGGGCGTATACGAGAACGTGACGGTAAACGAGAATTTCCCCACCATTTTATTGTAAGAAGTACTGCTGCCCGTAAAGTTATCCCGCGCTAAGACGTACAGCGTCAGCTTGTTATCTTCTTTGCTGTCCGCGCCCGTTCTCGGCAGCTTTTTAAAAGTCAACGTCATCTTTTGATTGCTGTTGACCGTCCAGCTTACGTAGTCGCTTGCCGGGCTGCTGCTGCAATCCGAATCGAAGTAAATGCCGGCGGAAGAATAATTATCCTTATCAGTCGTGCTGTTCATAAAGTAGACGCCGTTGGCGTTTGAGCCGACCGTGTGATAGTCGCCGTTTGAAGCTACGTCGTAGGAATACAGCTCGTACGTGTCGCCGAGTTTTTTACCCGTTACGCTTAGCGTTTTCTGCGTGGGCGCGCTGTTTATATGTATGAGTGTTATGCAAATCGCGCCGTTGCCGTAGCGCACGCCGTTGGAAGACGACCGCGAATACGTAGTGCCGTTAAACGTGACCGAAGTAGCCAGCAGTCCGCCGTAATAGCCGGAGCCGCCGCCGCCGCCGTAACAGTCGATAGTAGTAGACGTAGAAGTCTTTGCACCGCCGCCGTACCAGCCGCCGCCGCCGCCGCCGCCGTCGCCCAAATTGGTGCCTCCGCCGTAACCGAAACCGCCGCCCGTACCTGCGCACGAATCTTGTCTGCCGCCTAAATTATTGGGATAAGAGGAACCGGAAGTTCCGCTGTTTGCGCCGTCGCCGCCGGAAAGTCCGCCGCCTGCGCCACCCGTATCTTGATCGTCTTCACCGCCGCCGCCGCCGCCGCCGGCAACGGCAATTACCGAGCTCGTACTGCCGGAAAGATTTTTTAACAAATTATTCGACGTGGATATATGCGTCGCGCCGCCGCCGCCGTTTCCCGGTTCCGAGTTTGAACTTGCATAACCCTGTCCGCCGCCGTTATATCCGCCCTCGGCATTGCCGGTAGTCGAGGAACTTCCTTGACCGCCGATATACAAATAGAGTGTTTGGGTATCGCTACTGACTGCGTAAACGCCCTGCATATATCCGCCCAATCCGCCGAGTGCCGAATTACTGTTTTGGCTTATTCTTCTTCCGCCGCCTTCCGCGCCCCATAATTCAAACTTATAATATCCGCGCGGAAGCGTTATCGAATACGCGCCGACTGCATTGTATTCCAAAGTAGAGCCGACGCTGAGCGAGTTGCCCGTGCCGTCGGTGGTAAACGTATAAGACTTGTTTTCGTAATTGGCGGTCGTAGTAGTAGTGCCCACCGTGATGCGCGCCCTGCCGTTGCCGGTGTTTCCGCCGTTACTGCCGCTGCCGCTCAGTCCGGACTTGATATAGCCGGAGCCGCCGCCGCCGCCCGAGTCGTCTACAACGCTTAGGTCGCCTGCTCCGCCGCCGCCGCCGTAATATCCGCCGCCGCCTGCGCCTGCGCCGTAATTATCCGTGCCTGTGCCGGACGCACCGCCCTGACCGAAAGTTCCCGCCGTTCCGTCTACCGGAGTGACAGCGTTGCTGGACGATACAGACGTACTCGCCGTTCCACCTGCGCCGCCGGCGGACAAAGTACCGCCCTTTCCGGGTCCGCCGTGGGTGCTTGTGCCGTCGCCGCCGGCATTGTTTCCGCCGCCGCCTGCGCCGCCTGCGCCGGACTGCGTACCGCCGCCGCCGCCCGCGACCGCAAGTATCGCGCCGGTGTTGCTCGAAAGACTGCTTAATAAGCCCGTAGTCGTAGCTATATGCGTTGCGCCGCCGCCGCCGCGACCGTTGCC
>JAMPDA010000002.1 GCA_023665905.1 Roseburia sp. | reverse complement strand
GGCCGGTAGCGCCGCGGCAGCACATCGCGCACTGCTCGCAGCCGCCCTGCGGACCGTCATAGTCGGGCTTGACGTCGCAGTCGCAGTTGTCCCTTTCGCAGTCGCAATCGTCGCCGCGGTCGCAGCACCTGTTGAAAAAGTTAAAAAACATATTTTGCCTCCTTTTGTTTAATAACCCAATTTTTCGAAGTATGTCTGATTGTAAATAACGCTCGGATGATTCGGACGGAGCTTGCGCGCGCGGCAGTGATATCTGTATGCTCTGCGTGTGTTTCCGAGCCTGTCATAGCAGACGGCGAGCCAGACATACGGGATAAAGCCGTAGTAATCGTGATCGACGAACGCGCCCGTCGATATGTCCGGCTTGGCTGCCGCGGCACGCTCGAACCAGTACGCCGCGCATTTGTAGTCGTTGCCGGCGAAAAACAGCAGCGCGATCTCGCAGCACGCCTCGCCCGTAGGCAGTCCGTACATGAAGCTGTCGAACAGCGCGCCGAACGCGCGGCGCTTATCGCCCAGTCTGCCGTAACAGCGCGAAAGCATCAGACACGCGTCGGTCTTGTTGGCGGCGAGCCCGTTCGGTTCTTCCAAAAACCGCTTAAACTCGCCTGCCGCCGCGCCGATCTCGTCGTTGAAAAACAGTTCGCGCGCGTAATAATAGCGCTCGCGCGGACACAGTTCCACGCCTTCCGCTATCATGCTCTTGTAGATATCGAGGTTGCGCGAGCCCGTTCGGCGCGTGGACGGCTTTGCGTGCAGTACGGACGGCGCGGCGCGGATCACTTTGCCGCGGAGCGCGATCGCTTCGTGGACGCGGCCGCTCCAAAAGTAGCCGTTGCGGTTTTTGATTATTCGCTCGCGGTAGTACGAGTACAGCGGTTTGCCGCGCTCGTCCAGACCGAGTACGTACGGGAGCATTACTATATCCACCGACGGGGAAAGCTTGCGCATCAGCCTGCCGATCGCCGCCGCCGCGTCGTCGGGTACTATGTCGTCGGCGTCGAGCCACATCCAATAATCGCCCGTCGCCTTGGAAGCGACGAAGTTGCGCGCGGCGGAAAAGTCGTCGGCCCATTCGAAGTCGTACACCGCGTCCGCATACTTTTTTGCTATCTCCACGGTGTTGTCGGAAGAGCCTGTGTCCGCGATGATTATTTCATCGGCGTACATCCGCGCGTTGCCGAGGGCACGAGCGAGCACCTCGCTTTCGTTTTTCACTATCATACATAAACTCAGTGTTGCCATCGTTGTCGCTCCGCGTTACTACTCCATAGTATGCCGTGCCTCAGCGAGGCGTGCACGCGGCGTTTTACGGAAGCAGAGCAAAAGCGCGCGTGCCCGCAAGGCATATGTTCCCAAAACATAAAGCGAATTATTTTGTCCGAGCCTCGGCGGCGCAGGCGCGATATGCCGAACTTCGCCACAATCTGCGCCGAAAAGACATAAAATTACCACAAAGTTCGACATTCGGAAAAGTTGATTATCGTCGAAATTTTGTTTAAAATATCATAGGCACGCTTTTGCAGACACCGCTATCTGTGCGGCGTGCATAAGCTGCCGAATACGCGCGAAATAGAGGTACATGCGCGAAATCGGAGAAAAACACTCATGATACCACAAGCGAAAAACGAATATCGGAATGTCCTTGGCGATCCTTCGTTTCGCCTCACCGCCGACAGGCTCGTTATGAAATGCGGCATACGCGCCGACTTAAAGGGCTGTCGATGTCTTACGGACGCGATAATACTGTTCGGCACGGAAACATGTTTGGGCTTTTGCGATATCTATCGTGCAATAGGCGCAGTGCGCGGACTGAAGCCGAAATCGGTAATGCGTGAGATATCTTACGCCATATCCCAATCCTTCGGCGTCGCCGCGCGGCTGTCGGAAATGGTGGGCGTGGCTATTCCCGAGTCGGATATACACAGCGGACTCGTTATAGCGTATCTCGGCAAGCTATTCAAAAACCCGAGCTTATCGCTCTACGCATAGAAAAACCGCCGCACTCTGTGCGACGGTCCGTAAGATTAATATTATTGGAGCAAGCTACGAGAATTTGACCCGACCTCGGCGGCGCAATCGCGCGTCAGACGGGTAAGCAGCCAAATGCTGCGCGACGCTTGATTTGCTACTCACATCAATATTGCGTCGCAACAGTCACGGGTCAACCTGTGGTTGCCGACGGGAGTGTACATGGACGTACATGACCAAGGCGCCGAGCCAAACGTAGCCCGTATACTTCGTGAGCTACGGCGCGAAATTGCCTGCGCAAGCGCGCAAATTATCGCTTGTAGCTAAGCACGCGATGAGTGCGCCGCCGAGTATGCTACAGTTGCTCCAGCACGCGCATATACTCTCGGCACTCGCGCAACGCGTCGGCGAGATCGTGCTCGAGATAATTGCCGCATTCCTCGCGGCGGCTGCCGGGGATCTCGGTGAACTCGGCGGCTTTATAAAAGCTCGTTTTCAGCAGCGCGAGCGTGCGATCGCGATCCAGCCCTGTCGTAAGCAGGTAGAAACCCGTACGGCAGCCCATAGGTCCGAAGTAGACTATGTTGTTTTTATACTCGGAGTTCCGCAGGAGCGTCGCGATAATGTGTTCCACGGTGTGCAGAGCTTTGGGCGATATGTAATCGCCGCCGTTGGGCGTTTTGAAGCGCAAGTCCCAGGTGGTGACGCCGTTTGACGTGCCGCAGTCGTAAAGGCCCGTTTTCAGTTCGTCGTGGTTCTTTCGGAACGACGGTATCTTTTCCATTATATCTATCGCCTATTCGCCGTCGTGATGACCGGTCGTTTCGAACAGCGCTTTGTCGTACTCGATCCCGTGCCTGTCGTAATAGTCCTTGATGGCGGCACGGATAGCTTCCTCCGCGAGCACCGAGCAGTGGAGCTTGTGCGCAGGCAGACCGTCGAGCGCTTCCGCGACGGCTTTGTTGGTCAGTTCGAGGGCTTGCGAAAGCGGTTTGCCTTTTATCATTTCCGTCGCCATCGACGACGACGCGATAGCGCTGCCGCAGCCGAACGTGTTGAACTTGACGTCGGTTATTATGTCGCCCTCGACCTTAATATATATCTTCATTATGTCGCCGCAACGCGCGTTGCCGACTTCGCCTACGCCGTCGGCGTCTTCGAGCTTGCCGAGGTTGCGCGGATTTTTGAAGTGGTCCATAACTTTGTCGCTGTATAATGCCATGATTTCTCCTTGTTTATCCGTAGTTGTTTTTTAGTCCGGGTTTCGGGTCACTTATATTAAGTGCGGTTTTTCGCCTTTTTCGAGCGCTTCCCACACCGGCGAGATGTTGCGAAGATACGCCACGACCTGCGGCGTCGCCTCGAGTATGGCGTCTATGTCTTTATCGGTGTTGGCTTCCGAAAGGCTTATGCGCAGTGAGCCGTGCGCCACTTCGTGCGGAAGCCCGAGCGCGAGCAGGACGTGCGACGGGTCGAGCGAGCCCGAAGTGCACGCCGATCCGCTCGACGCGCAAATGCCGCGGTCGTCGAGCAATAGCAGCAGGCTTTCGCCCTCTATGCCCTCGAAGCACATGTTTACTATCGACGGGAGCCGGTGCGTTCTGTCGCCGTTGAGCCGCGAGTGCTCGATCTTGCCGAGACCGGCTATAAGCCTGTCGCACAGCGCGCGCTGTTTTTGCGCGTTGCTCTGCATGTGCTCGCATGCGTAGTCGAGCGCCGCCGCCATGCCGGCTATCGCCGCGAGGTTTTCCGTGCCGGCGCGCTTGCCGCGCTCCTGCGCTCCGCCCGTTATATACGGCTCTATATACACGCCGCGACGGACGTACAGCGCGCCCACGCCTTTGGGTCCGTGGAACTTGTGCGCCGAAAGCGACAGCATGTCTATGTTCTGCGCTTTTACGTCTACGGGAATGTGCCCGACCGCTTGCACCGCGTCGGTGTGGAAGGGCACGCCTTTTTCGCGGCAGACCTTGCCTATTTCCGCTATCGGCTGTACGGTGCCGATCTCGTTGTTGGCGAACATGACCGTCACGAGCGCAGTGTCGGCGCGTATGGCGGCCGCTACCTGCTCGGGCGTGACTATGCCGTTTTCGTGGACGTCGAGATATGTCACTTCGTAGCCGGCTTTCTCGAGCCGCTCGAGCGTGTGCAGCACGGCATGGTGCTCGAACGCCGTCGTCACGATGTGCTTTTTGCCCTTTCTCGCGCCGAAAGCCGCCGCCGAGTTGATCGCCTGGTTGTCGGACTCGCTGCCGCCCGAGGTGAAGTATATCTCGCGCGGCTCGGCGTTTATGTGCTTCGCTATGCGCGCGCGCATTTCTTCGAGCGCTTCTTTCGCTTCCTGCCCGACCGTGTGGAGCGACGACGGGTTGCCGAAACAGCCCGAAAAATAGGGCGTCATTGCGGATATCGCCTGCACGTTCATGGCGGTCGTCGCCGCGTTGTCTACGTATATAGTTTTGTGCTCGTTGTTTTTCACTTTTAATTCCTATAAAAATAGTATGAATTAGATGTGCTCTTATTATAGCGCACGCATATTCATTTGTCAACAACCGGAGGTTGTTTTTTTGGTCTTGTTTAGCTTTTTCTTTCGATTTGTCAATACGGCGCTATAATTGCGTTGTCGCTTCGGACGTACGGTTACTTTTATTTAAGAAACAGTCGGCGTTTACGCGCGGTCAGCCTGTCCGCATACTCCTCGACGCGCGTGACAAAGTACGGCGACACCGGCGCGTACTCGTCGTCGCGAACGGCCGCCATGCGCGTCGGGTTGCTCTCGCCCGAAATTGCGCGGCGAAGAAAGAAAAACCCGCTCGGCGAGTATTCCGCGTACTCCACGAACTCGACGTCCACAACGCTAAGCGCGCGTATCGCTCTTGCTATTTCGCGCACGCGCTCTGCGTCGGGCGAAACGCCGCCGGACGTCGGCTTGCAGCACAGCCACACCGCCTTTTTAGCGCCGCTTCTGCATACTCCGCCCACTATCGAGCGTACGCCGTCTTCGCTTATCGGCGACGCGCGGAACACGCGCGAGCTTGCGTCTGAAAGCAGGCAGTAGTCGCGGCGCTTTTGCGCGGCTGCGGACAGCGCGATCGCGTACATGGCGAGCGCGCACTCGCAATCGACCTTGGGCTTTGCGACGGTCGAGCGCAAGACCGCTTGACGGAACAGCGGACGGGCGAACGCGAAAAACGACGCGGCGCGGTCGGTCATGCCTCCGACCGACATCAATTCTTCGCGCGTTGCGGCAAACACTCCGCCGAAAGAGCCGAACCGCTCAATAAGCGTCATCGCAAAGCCGTCGCACTCGCGGTCGTACAGCGCGCGCAGTATGTAGTCGAGTATGCCGACATCGGTCTTGCCGTACGCAAAAGGCGCGTCCGAAACTATAGACGCGCCCTTTGCCGTTTCACCGTTCGTAAAGACCGTGCGGCTTCTGTCGTAATAAAGTTGCGATTTCTTTTTCGCGCTCGAATACATCAGTCCTTGCTTTCGAGGAAAGCCTTGAAGTTGTTTTTATTCTCCGCCGCGGTGGTAGTGGGTCTGCCGAGATCGGCGCGCGACCCCACCGCGCACATGACCTCTATAAACGTCAGCTCGCTCGCTTTTTTCGCCGCGGCGAGCGCCGCGTCGAGCGAGCGCGCGTCCGCGACCGAAGCGACGCGTTTATATCCGCATGCCTCGGCTATATCGGTTAGCTTCGCCGTCTTTGCCGCCGTCGGCATGCCGCCAACCGTTTCGTGCGCGCCGTTGTTTATAACGATATGCACGAGGTTGTTCGGGCATTGCGCGCCTATCACCGCCATTGCGCCCATGTGCATGAGCGCCGCGCCGTCGCCGTCTATGCACCAGACTTTGGTGCGCGGCTTGTTGAGCGCAACGCCGAGCGCGACGGACGAGCTGTGGCCCATCGACCCCACCGTCAAAAAGTCGTACTTATGCGGCTCGCCGCGCTCCTCGCGTATTTCAAAAAGCTCGCGCGACGCCTTGCCCGTTGTGGATATTATCGGGTCGTCGCCCGTTGCGGCGACGATGTGCTTTATGGCGTCCTCGCGACCGAGCGTGAAGGCGTTGCCGTACTCGACGCGCTCGTCGTAGGACAGCGCGCCCTTGCGCACGACCACCGCAACTTGCTTGCCGCGCGCCAAAAGCGGCTGCCAGGCGCGGAGCGTGTGTTCGAGCTCGTTTTCGTCGGTGGACTTGTCGAGCACGGTATACGCTATGTCCATATCCTCGAGGAGTTTCAGCGTGACCTCGCCCTGATAGATGTGCTGCGGCTCGTCGTGGACGTTGGGCTCGCCGCGCCAGCCGATAACGAATATGCACGGCACGGCATACACTTTGTCGTTCATGAGCGACGCGACGGGGTTTATTATGTTGCCCTCGCCGCTGTTTTGCATGTACACCACGGGGACTTTGCCCGTCGCCAAATGATAGCCCGACGCGATAGCCGCGCTGTTGCCCTCGTTGGCGGCGATTATGTGATGCCTGCCGTCCGTGCCGTACGTCTTTACGAGGTAGTCGCACAGCGCCTTCAGCTGAGAGTCGGGCACGCCCGTAAAGAACTCCGCGCCCAATAGTTTTACGAATGTCTGTACTTTCACGCTACATTCCTCCGTTCATCTCGTTTATCGCGTTCAGTTCGTCCACCGTGTCTATCTCGCTTATCGCGGACGACGGCACGGGCGACACCGTCAGCTTGAGCTCCGAAAGGTTCCTGTCCGCCACTTCGTCCCAAAACAGCGTTTCGTGTCCGTCTTCGGCGTACGCCTTTTCTATCTTGTCCGCGAGCGTCTTTGCGTCGCGCGCCGTAAAATACGATATGCCGACCATGTTGTAACAGTCCGTTCCGCCCTTGCCTATGCGCGTTATAAACCCGTCCGCGCCGATGTCGAACACCCAATCGTCCGAATATCCGCCGACGAATTTTCCGAAGTAACACGACCTGTCCGGCGTTCCGTCGAAAATGCGCACGTCCGCGACGTACAGATCGGCTTCGCATATGTAGCACGCGCCGCGCCGAAGTGCTTTACGCGCGCTGTACACCGACGAGATATTATTCACGGTAAGATAGTCGGGGTTTTCTATGATCTCCACGTTGTCGTACTTGGTCTTAAGGTACTCGAACTGTTCTTTTAAATACCCCACCACCACGTACAGCGTCGATACGCCGTGCGCGTTGAGCGCGTCGATCACCGTTTCTATCATCGGCTTGCCGCGCACGGGAATGAGCGGCTTAGGCGTCGTGTCGGTGAGCGGACGCATGCGCGTGCCGAGGCCCGACGCCATGATAACAGCGTTTGCCATCAGGTCACAGCTCCTCTATCAGCGAGATTATGTCTTTTATGGGCATCAGCCGCGAGTCAACTTCCTTTGCCCTGTGATATCGCAGTATATCCTTGGCGGTCTGCTCCATCGCGGGGAACGCGCTGCGCGTCAGTTGGTTGGCGTAAATGACTATGTTTACGCCGTGCGCGGCGAGCTCGCCTTCCGTGATCGTGTTGAACGACGACGGCACGACGACGATAGGCGTTGAGCTGTCCGTCTTTCTGAACTCGTCGCAGAACTCGAGTATCTCCGCAGGGTCTTTTTTGCGGCTGTGTATCATTATTCCGTCCGCGCCGGCGGCGACATAAGCGCGGGCGCGCTTTAACGCGTCGGACATTCCTCGCTCGAGTATGAGGCTCTCTATACGCGCTATTATCATGAAGTCGTCGGTGAGCCGCACCTTTACGCCTGCGGCTATCTTTTCGCAGAAGTTTTCTATACTGTCCTGCGTCTGCGCGACCTCGGTGCCGAACAGCGAGTTCTTTTTAAGTCCCGTCTTGTCCTCGATTATCACTGCGGACACGCCCATGCGCTCGAGCGAACGCACGGTGTACACGAAGTGCTGAGTAAGTCCGCCCGTGTCGCCGTCGAATATTATCGGCTTGGTCGTGACCTCCATTACGTCGTCTATCGTCCTGAACCGCGACGTCATGTCCACCAGCTCTATGTCCGGCTTGCCCTTTGCCGTGGAATCGCACAGCGAGCTTATCCACATGGCGTCGAACTGATCGAGCTCGCCGTTGTGCTCGACCACCGTCTTTTCGGCGATAAGTCCCGTCAGTCCGCTGTGAACCTCGAGCGTTTTCACTATCGGGCGGAGCTTCAAAAGCTGTTTGAGCCGTTTTCTTCTGTACTCGGGCATTTGCAATTTTTCGCGGAGCTGCGCGTCCACACGGCGCACGTTGTCGTTGTATGTATACGGAACGTCGATTATCTTTCCGCCGTATACTGCGATAAGCTTTTCCGCATTGTCGCGCACCGCTTTCATCGGACCGCTTTTCCAGTTGTCGCCGTGAATGATGTAGTCGGGGTGGAGTTTTTCCACCACTTTGTCGTACATTATCTCGTCCTGTATCACGACTTCCTTAACGCCGTCGAGGCTCTTGACGAGTTCGACGCGCTCGTCGAACCCTATCGTCGGGAAGCGGTCGAAGCGCACCATGGCTTCGTCGGTCAGCACGCCGACGTACACGTCGCCGTACTTTTTCGCTTGCTCTATGATGTTGAGGTGCCCTTCGTGTATTACGTCGGTGCAAAAACAGGTGTAGACTTTTTTCATTTTTTCTTTCCTTGCCCTTTACTTATTGTTGTATTGTACGGGGATAGCTATGCCGTTACTTTCGAGCGCGCGGCGGAACACCTTAAAGAAATCGCGGATATCCTGCACGTCTATAGCGCCGAGCGCGCACAGCCTAAATGTGTTGGTGGTCGATATCTTGCCGGGGTATATCGTAAAGCCGCGCTCGTAGCAGTAGTCGTGGACTTTTTCGAAATTCCAATTCGGGTCGTCGGGATATATCGCCGAAACGACAAGTCCGGCTTGCCACTCGCGCTTGATGACGTTTTTAAAGCCGAGCTCCGCAAGACCTTCGTGTATCGCCTCGAACACGCGCGTATGCCGCGCCCACTTATTCTGCTCGCCCTCGGCAAAGTACTCGTTAAGCGCCTGACGCGTCGCGTATATCGTCTGCACGGGCGGAGTGAAATGCATTTCGCCCGTCTTTTCGAAAAAGTCGTACTGCAAAAACAGATTGCAGTAGTACGAGCGTTTGGGATAGTTCGCGGACGCTTCTATTATCGACTTTTTGCCGACGATAAACGAAAGACCCGTCATCGCCATAATGCCCTTTTGCGCCGACGCCATGCAAAAATCCACGTTGTCGCTATACACGTCTATCGGGCGCATGGCGTAAGTCGAGGTCGTGTCCACCGCGAACACCGCGCCGTACTTATGCGCGATCGCGCCTATCTCCTTTATGGGGTTGAGTATGCCCGTGCCCGTTTCGTTGTGCGTCGTGTACACGAGCGCAATGTCGGGATCGGCTTTGAGCGCCGCCTCCACCTTGTCGAGATCGGGCAGTTCGTCCACGGCGAAACGCATGTCTATGTGCGGCAAGCCGTAATACTCGCACACCTCGACGGCGCGCGTGCTGTACGCGCCGTTGTTGACTACGAGCACTTTTTTATTCGCCGGCAACAGCGAGTTGAGGCAGATATCTATATTGATAGTGCCCGAGCCGCAAAACAGCACCGCCGTATAATCGTCGGGCTTGCCGTGCACTATCTTGACGAGGTCCTCGCGGATCCCCTTCATCATGCCGGCGAACTCCTTTTCCCGCGGGCAGATATCCGGAACTATCTGCGCCATTTTTACGGTGTCCGTCGTAGTGGACGGGCCGGGGTTCAACAGTACGTTACGCTTGATCTTCATGTATGTTCTCCTTTTTTACTTCGTTAAAGCGTTTTTCGAGCGCGGCTATAAGCGCGCCGACGCGTTCGAGTTCTGTCTTTCCGACGAGGTTTTTGCGCTCTTTCGGGTCGCGCGCCCTGTCGTACACGCAGAATATTCCGGCTTCGGAAAACTCTGCCGATATCGGCGCGGAAAACCCGACAACGTAGTCGTCGTTTCGCGCGATCAAAACAAGATCGCGGCGCGAGATGTCCGGACAGCCGCCGCCGAGATACTCCGTTATCGCGACGCCGTAGCTTTCCGACGCGCCGCCCGTAAGTATGTCCGCGCCCGTAAAACCGTCGCTGTCCGCGCCGCAATAGCATGCGACCGTCTTTACGATATCCTTGGTGGTGCGATAGCGCCCGTCCGCCCGCGGCGACGCTCCGTCCCCGACCAGCACGCACGGAATGTGATAGTTTTCCTCATGCTCGTTGTTGACTACGGAGTCGCGCACGGGATCGAAAGCGAACGAACTGCCGTGGTCGGCAGTGACGATAAACAGCGTCCGATCGAGCGTGCCGTCCGCCGCCAAACGCTCGTATATCTTCTTTATACACCCGTCTACATAGTACATGGAAAGATAGTAGACCGCATTGCCCGTAAAGTCGTCGGGCAGACTGTCGAGATAGCTTTCCGCCGCCCGAAGCTCCTCGCGGACAAGCTCGACGTCGGTCGAGTCTATCGAGAAAAATATCTCGGGCGTGTGCAGGTCGGAAACGTGCATCATGCAGTAGAACGGCTTATCTGCGCTCCTTTTGTTCCGCCACGCCTCGAAATGCTTGAAATATTCGAGCGCGGTCGGCTCCGGCTTGTAGTCGGACATGTGCGCTTTCATAGCGCGGAGCTCGTCGCCCGTTCTGCACAACCGCCGATAATAAGAGTATCTTTTCGCCGCAGTGTACGCGTCCTTTTTGGAAAACCGCAAGAGCGCTTTAATAAGGCTCTTTGCCGTTCCCCAAAACCCGCAATCGCAATGCGCGTTGTGCTTTTTGTTAAACCTTTCGAGCTTTTTGAAAAACGCCTCGAACTCCGCGTACACGGCGAAATACACGTGCGCGTTATCCGCCTTTTTCGTCATGCCGTACTGCGGTATCTTGAACACCGCGTGATCCTCGCCCTGCCGAAACAGCTCCGCGACATAGGCGGCTTTATCGCGCAAAAACGCGTCGTACTGCTCTTTTACCGCGGCGATATTGCCGTCGAAGTCGTAACTGCGGTCGGCGTACGCGTTTATAAAGTCCGCCGCGGTCTTTTCGTCGCGGCAGTCCTTTAGATACTTTATCCAAAACGCGAAGTTCGCGTCCAAAAGCTCGTACACCTTTTGCCTGTCCGCCTGCGTCAGCCCGCCGTCATGCTCGACGTCGCGGAAGTACGCGAGCCGATAGTCCCACACGGCTGAAAAGAAGTACGCCACGCCGTAGCGCTCCTCGTTTATCCCCCTGTGCATGGGCTTGGGATAAATGAGCGGCTGCGTGTAGTTTATGACGTCGTAGCCGCGCTTTTCCACCGCCTCGAACACGGTGAGCGCCGCCTCGTCGCCGCGGAAGAAATTTCCGCCGAAGTCGAGATTATCCCTGCCCGTGTAGAACGGCGTCAGCGCCGCCTCCGTGTACGGGCCTTGGGAGTAAATATTTTCGCAGTTGCAACCCTTTTTGCAAAGCTTCGTCAAAAACGGCATGGGCGCATACTCGCTCGTCATAGCGGCGTACGACAGCGCGTCGATTATTAAACAGAATACGTTTTTCTTGTCCGTGCTCATTTATTCTCGTCGCCTCGCGAATAGAACGGGATATCCGACGGGTTGGGCAGACGCTCCGCCGCGGTCTTTCCGCGCCCGAAAAACCTCGATCGGATCTTAGCAAGCGCCGACAGCAGGTATTTATCCTTGAACAACAGCAGTATCGCGCCGTACACGACGACGCACGCCAAAAAGCACACTATTAGCTCCGCCACTATATTCATGTCGATGAGCTTTATCGCAAAGATTATCGGCACGAATGTCGCCGCCGCGCACACATACAGCAGGGTATGTTTGTTGAGCGGGTTGAACTTGTACCCGAGTTTTTTGCGCGCGAGTATTATATCTATAATGCCGACGACGAGATATGCCGCGCAAAGCGTCGCGGCGGCTGTAGTCGCGGTAAAGCAACCGCACGCCCAAAGGATAAAATTGAGCGCAATATTTACGACTGCGCCGACGATGTTTATTACGAGCAACGTCTTTTCCCTGCCGCGGATATACACGTAGCCCTCGCCCACCATATAGTGAAGCGAGCTTATGAGCTGCAACGCCGCGTACACGCGAAGCGGCGCAATGCAGTCCGTGTATTTACTGCCGCCGTAGATGAGTATTACGTTGTCCGCGAGCATAGCCACTCCGACCGTGACGGGGATCATGAGCATAAAAAACAGGTCGGCAGCCGAGCTGTGCAATATGTTCCCGTCGGCGGCGCGCCCGTTGGCGAGCATGTTCGACACGCGCGGCACCGTCACCACGACCAAAGCTATAAACACCGAATAGAACATGGACGATATCGTCTGCGCCATGCCGTACGCGGTGACACTGCTCTCGCCGACATATGTATCGAGCATGAGCTTGTCGAACTGCGCGTAGAAGATCATTATATTGACTATAAAGAACGTGCTTATTATCGGCGCGGCGTGCCGAGCGAACTTCAAGCCCTTGATGGTGAACTTGTACTTTCTTTTTATATAGAAAAAGCTCGCAAACGTGTTCAAAAGCGACGACGCGCCTATCAAGAGGACGTAGGCTATAATGTCGTCCGCCTTGCGCACAAAAACGAATATACCGACAAAGTACAGCGCCTTTACGACGATGCTCTTTATCGCTATAAACCCGTAGTTCTCGTTGGCTTCGTTTATCCACTCGAGATTGAAGATATTGCCGAAAAAGTACAGCGACAGAATGACGCACAGCCACCTTGCGAGCGCCTCGTCCTCGGTGAAAAACGCAAACCCTATATACGCACCGCAGACGAGCAGGTTGGACACCGCGCCGATAATGAACATCTCCGAAAAGAACCTGCCGCATTTATCCCTGTCGTCGCGCATCTTGCTGATCTCGCGCACGCCGTAGTTGTAAATGCCGAGCGCGCCGAATATCAGGAAGAATTGGAACGTCGCGTTGAGCGAGTTGTACAGGTCGTAATACGATCTGTCTAAAACGCGCAGTACGTACGGCCCGACGATTATCGGGATAATGATATTGCAGATATTCAATGTGGACTTGAATATCGAATTTTTTACGAGCGACTTAGCCATTGCCGACCTTTTTCGCCTTGTGCCGATAGAAGCACCTGCACATTATCAAAAACAGCGGTTTGGAAAACGAATACATAAAGTTTTCAAACTTTTTTTCGCGCGAGGCGATCACCTTGCGCTCCTTTTTTATCTTGGGAATGTATCTTTTGCACATGCGCGAAAACTTGACGAAGTTATGCCACTTCAGCGACCGCGCTATGCGCTTTGCCACAAACGCGCGGCTGCCGTAGTGCAGCGAAAAAAACATGTCGCACAGCTCGGCGCTCAAGCCCTTTTGCACGGCGTAGCCGTACAGCTCGCCGCTTGCAATAAGCTCCGTCGCGCTCCGCTCCGAAAACGCCGCGTGCATGAGCGAGTCTCCGCGCTCGATATTTATAAAATAGTCTTTGGCGAGCGACGTGACGGTTTTGGCGTTGACCAAACATTTATAGATGAAATTGCAGTCCTCGCCCGAATACACGCCGTCCAAATAACGTATGCCGTTATCGACAAGCAGCGAGCGGGAATACACCTCGTTGCAGTTGCACAGCCATATGTCGCGGCGGAACTTGCGCTTTGCCGCTTCTTCGCCGTCGATAGCGCCGTCCGTAAACCCGAACTTTTCCGAATAGCGCGAAAAGCAATCTTCTTCGCCCTCGCGCCGCTCCTCCCAGCCGAAGAAGCAAATATCCTCGCCGTCGAGCTTTTGGTCGAGCTCGGCAAAGAGCCGCGTGTCGTACATGTCGTCCGAGTCGAGAAAGCATATATAATCGCCGCTCGCGAGCTCTATTCCCGCATTGCGCGCCGTAGACGGGCCGCTGTTTTCTATGCGTCGATACACGGTGCGCCTATGGGGGTATCTGTCCGAAACTTCGGAAACGACGCGCTCGCTGTCGTCCGTAGAGCCGTCGTTGATAACTATAAGCTCCACGTCGGCGTGCGTCTGCTCGAGCACGGATATCATCGCCCTTTCTACGAAGCTCGCGCCGTTATAAACGGGTATCACGACGGAAAACTTCACAACGTTTCTCCGTTGCCGTCCGCGCCTACGGCTTTGCATTTATCGGCTTCATCCCAAAGCGCGTCGGGCAAATTCTTTTCGATGTACGCGATATCGTCCGCGAGAGCGGGATATTTTTCGCAAAGCCGCGTATTGGCTATGGACTTATCGGGATCGAACAGCGTTTTTTTGCGCGTGTGCAGGCTTGCGTCTATGCCGCAGAACTCGAGTATCTTTGCCGAGCACGCGTCGTAGTCGTATACGAGATCCTCGAAGTTTATGCGCAGTATGCGCTCCGGATCGTCGTGCTCCTCCGCCTTGTGCGCGCGCGTCGCTCTGTACCATATGCAAAAGTCGTGCGCGTTGTTCGGCACGACCGTGCCCTTATACATCATCTTTTCGGCTATATAGATATCGCGCGGATCGCGCTCCACGCAAATGACCTTTAAGTCGTTGAAAAAGCGCAGATAGTGCGAGGTGTTGGAAACGGGCACGAGCTGGTCCGCCATTACGAACGGCTTGTTCTCTTTGTTGACGCAGGAAAACAGCGCGTCTATATATTCGCGCGTATACTCGTAGAATTTTTCGGACGGGTATGTCGCGTAGTTGGTGTTGTTGCGCAAAAATATGGAAATGCCCTTGTCGCGGTTCATGCGGAACACCTTGTGCGCTATCTTGTTGACCGCGCGCTCTATAAAATAGGCGACCTTGCCTTTGTCGCGCAACTCTTGGTGCCAAAACCCCTTGTACTCGACGTCCACGAGTTTATTTACGTACTCCGCCGACAGCCGCTTCCATTCGCCGCCGAAAAAGCGGTTGTACTTTTTTATAATGCGGCCGCCGTTTAAAAACTTGACGTTTTTCTCGTACCGCTTGATGGCGTAGCCGCTGTTGTGCCGGTGGTTGTTCAGCACGAGATTGTACTCGAGATCGCATATCCCGTCGGGGTCTTGAACGAACCTGAACTCATAATCGCCGAGCGCGCAAACGCCGTCGCACTCGTTTATGAGGTCGGTCACCGCGCTCGAGCCGGTGGAATAATATCCCGTGCTTGTGATCAATCTCATGCTAAGCGTTCTCCCCGCCGCCGCTTTGCGCCGCAACGTCGAAAATGAGCACTTCGGGATCGTGCAAGGGCTTGCGATCTTCCTCGGGCGGCAACTCCATATAATCGCCGTAGTTGGCGCGGAGCATCGCGTCGTACTCCGTCGTGAGCGAGTATTCGCGGTCGCCGAACTTGACGCGCGTAAAGCCGTCGAACAGCGTTTTGGGATAGATAAACGCAAGGTCCTCGGGACATGCAAGGCTCATATAGTCGAAGTCGAGCGTCGTGTCGGCGTACTTTGTCACCGCTTTTTCGCTCTTGTTCTTTATGCGCTTTTGCATGCGCTTGGGGATAGCGAGCATCATTTTGGACAGAAGCTCCAACGCCTTGCCGCGCTTCGTTATGGGATAGCCGCGCGTGTATACGAGCCGCAGTTTCGCTCTGAACAGCAGTTTTTTGCGCAACGACTTCTTTTTGGGCACGCGGTCGAGCGGAAAAATATCTATCCAGATCCCATGGTGCGCACCCTCGCGCTCGTGCTCGAACGCGCCTGCGAAAACGGTGTTGTCCTTGCGTATCTTGGTGTGGTTTATCGTCGTTACGTCGCAGTCGCGCGTGCCTTGCAAAAAATATCCGTCTACGGGGTTTTCGCTCCACAGCTCGAGAAATCTTTCGTACTGCGCGCGCTCTATGCAGATATCCACATCGTCGTCCCACGGGATAAACCCGCCGTGGCGAACGGCGCCGAGCGCAGTTCCGCAGTACAGCGTGTACGGAATGTCGTGTTCGCGGCAGAACACGTCCACGACGTCCATAATCTCCGTTTCGGTCTGTTGCAGTCTTAAAAGGTCGTTACTGTCCATTTTTTATCTTTCTCTTTGCGTAAATTTTCATCAGCCGCGTCAGTTTGTGCCTGAGCGCGAACCGCGCGAGCTTTCCCGAGCGGCATGTAAACCGGCTGTTTTTTATAGCCGTCGCGTAGTATTCGTCCGAAATGCGCGCCTTTACTTCGCGCGCCGCCGCTCCGTACTTTTCGGAGCCGTAAAACCGCGAAACGGCGACGTTGAAAAGCGAGTGCGTGATCGCTCTGTACAGCTGTTCCCGAAAATCACGCTCGGACATGTCCACGGCGCGCTCCAAATGCTTATAGCGCAGTTCCACGCCTTCCCAATCGAGCGGCTTTCCGTTATTCGTCGCCGACAGCGGATTTTGCGTATATCGATACAGCGGCTCGTCCGTGACGAATACGGACTGCGCGCCGTATACGCACGGAATGACGCTCGCCGCGTCCTCGCCCATCTTTATGCGCCCGTCTATATCGAGGCGAGGAAGCAGGATATCCCGTTTAAACACCTTCGCCCACAGCATGGGCGGAAAGGACACGCAGTTCCCGTCCTCTATGAGAATGGGGAACAGCTCGCGCTCCACCGCCGCCCTGTCGTAATACCCGACGCGCAAAACGGACGGCGCGGCGACTTCGTTTTCGCCGAGCGCTTTTATATATCCGCAAACGGCGATATCGGGAGCGTGCTCCGATATTATCTCCGCAAAGCGCAAAAAGTAGTCGGGATCGACGCTGTCGTCGCCGTCAATGCACGCCAAGTAGTCGCAGTCGAGCGCGCTCGCCGCCGCCTTACGCGCCGACACGACGCCGCCGTTGCTTTTATGTATGACTTTTATCCGCCCGTCGCGAGCGGCGTACATATCGCAAATCTCGCCGCTCCCGTCCGTAGACCCGTCGTCAACAAGCGCGACCTCGATATTTTTATAGCTCTGCCCGATAATGCTGTCTATGCACTGCGGAAGATACTCGGCTATATCGAATACGGGCACTATTACGCCGAACTTGACGCCGTTCACGAGACCTCCTCCAAAACGGCGTCTACGAGCTTTTTGTTGATGATATCCTTATCGAACCGACGCTCGGCAAGGGCTCTACTCGCCTCGCCCATCGCGGCGACGAGCTCCGGCTTTTCGAGAAAGCGCATCATAGCGGCGGCAAGCGCGCCGCTGTCGCCGACGCTTACCGTAAAGCCGTTTACGCCGTCCTCAACGGCGGACCTGCACCCGACGGCAGATGTCGTTATGACCGCTCTTCCCGTCGCTTCCGCTTCCATGACAGACATCGGCATGCCCTCGCGATATGACGGCAGAACGTACACGCCGCACGCCTCGAGATACGGGCGCACATCGCGCGTCACGCCGTGATACACGATACTGCCGTCGTCAATATACTCCTGTATGTCCGAAAGCTTAACCGTGCCTTCCTCGCCCACATAGTCGAACATGGCGTTCGGATAGCTTTTGCGCACTTCGCGCGCCGCGCGGCAATATTCCGTCACGCCCTTGCTCTTGAGCATGCGCGCTATCATCAAAAATCTGTCCGCGTTCTCGACAGGCTTTTGCCCGAACCTCGAAAGATCGACGCCTATGCCGTCGGAGATAGCGCACTTATCCTTATTCACGAGTTTTCTGCCCGTAAACTCCGCCATGTCGTCGGCGTTCAAGAAGAAAACTTTTCGGGCTTTCGAAAACGACCGCCGGTACATTCGGCATGCGACGGCGCGTATAAGCCGCCACTTGAGCCCGTTGTTGATAAACACGTCGCCTGCGCCCTCTACCATGGAAAAGATGTTAGTTACGCCGCACGCGCGCGCCGCCCTTACGCCGAAGATGTTGGGCTTCATCATAAAAGTGAACACCGTGTCGGGCGCGAACTCTTTTATTATCTTGGCGTATCTGCGCTTTAACGACGCCGCTTTGAACGGATTTAATCCGCGGCCGGTGTCGTTCACGGTAAAAAACTTGACGCCGCGACGCGCTATCTCGTCGCGATTGATCTCGGTGTTTTCGTCGTCGAACGCGACCGCACCCACCTCGCAGCCGACCTCTTGCAGCCGTTCTATCAAGCCTTTGCGGAAGTTGACTATCTGATTGGTCGTTGTGCAGATCAAAAGGACTTTCACGCGTTTACGCCCTCTAATATCCCGAACAGTTCCGACATATCGCTCACCGTATAGTCGGGCAAAATGCCCTCCGCATATTCGCAGTCCGCGTAAAGTCCGCGCACGACGCGAACTGTCGTGACGGGCAGATATTTTTTGACGGCAAAGTCCTTTGACGGATTGTCGCCGACGTACATCATTTGCTCCGCGCCCACGCCGAGCGCTTCCGCCGTCTTTATAAACGCGTCGGGCTGCGGTTTTTGCTTGTCCGCGTCGGTTACGGCAAACGCGTCGACGAGCGCGAAGAGCCCAAGCGCGTCCGCCTTTTTACGCTGGCGCTCGCCGTCGCCGTCCGTTATTACGCCCGTCTTATATCCGCGCTCGCGCAAAGCTACGAGCGCGCGCTTCGCGTCGGGATAGAGCGAGATATCGGGCGCGTGGTTTCTGTAAACTTCGACCAAACGCGCTTCGGCGTCCGAAGGCGCTCCGTGCGCGCGCAAAAACCTGCCGAACACGCCGCGGCTGTTCTCGGCGAACAGAGATATAAGCTCGCGCGCGGCGTCAGTTATACCGTAAGCGCGTTCCGCTTCCGCCGCCGCGGCGGCAAAGCCCGAAAGAACGTAGTCGTATTCACCGTAAAGCGTATCGTCCATATCGAAAACGACGGCGCGTATATTACTCATGCACCCTCACGCTTCGATCGTATCTCGAAAACATCGCGCCGTCCTCGTAATCGTCGCGATACTCGAGCTTTTCGCCCGAAAGCAGCCGATAAAGCCACTCGCAGCTGTCCGCGCCGGCATAAATGCTCATGGGCGCGCCGCCGCCGAAGCGCGGATTTATCTCTATTATCTTGACCGCGCCGTCCTCGCACAAAAAGCACTGCACCGTCGTCTGCCCGATAAACCCAAACTCTTTGACGAGCCGCTTGGCTACGGCCGACACGCGCTCGTTCCCGTCTATCTTGCCGCGCATTATTTCGCCGCCGCGAGTAGCCAGCCGTATGCGCGGAACGACGCTTATAACATTGCCGTCGAAGTCGCAAAAACAGTCCACGGTGTATTCCGTGCCCTCGACGAACTCCTGCACTATCGGGCAATGAATGAACTCGCAAAAAGCATCAAGCTGCTTAAAACTCGTCACCTTGAAGGCGTCTTTGCTCGAACTGCCGTTTTCGGGCTTTATGAACAGCGGAAATTTTACTTTTCCGCTCGCTATTTCTTCTTTGGTCACGACGCGCGGAAAATCGAAGCCGCGCTCTTTTAAAAATGCGGCGGTCTTGTGCTTATTGCAGCACGCGGCGACGCTCTGCGCATTGGATATCATTACGATCGCGCCCGACTCTCGCTCTATCCGGCTCTTGTTTTCCGCCAAGATCTCCAGCTCGGTGTCTATCGTCGGCACGACGAGCGAGATCGCTTTGTCCTTGCAGAGCCGCACGAGCTCGTCGATATAACCGGCGTCCGTTACGCGCGGAACAAGGCACGCCTCGTCCGCAAAGTACGGCGCGGGCGCCGCCGCGGACACATCGGCGCCTATCACCTTGCCGCGAATGCCCAGCCTGTCGCGCGCCGCCTTAAAGCAGCTTATCAGCTCGACGCGGCGACCGGCGCTCAGTAAAAGTATGTTTATCGCTTTTGCGCGGCTACTCATCGTCGCCCTCGCCTTTTTCTCTGTCATTATCGATAACGACGTTTTCGGACGCGGCGCTTATTTCGGTTTCCGCCGAAGCTTGCTCCGCGCTATGTGCGTCGTCGCTTGCGACATCGCACTCCGCGCCGTCTTTTTCCGCCGCCTGCTCCGCCGCCGCGATATCGGCGTTGCCCGTAAAGAACTCCATCGTCGCCTGTCCTTCGTGCGAAATGCCACTGCGTTTGAACACCGCGACGACGGTCATAAGTATTATCTTTATGTCACCCCAAAACGAATAGGTGCGCGTGTAGCGAACGTCCATCTCGAACTTTTCCTGCCAGGATATCGAGTTCCTGCCGTGGACCTGCGCGTAGCCTGCAAGCCCGGGTCGCACGTCGTGCCTGTGCTTTTGCTCGTCGTCGTACAGCGGCAAATACTGCACCAAAAGCGGACGCGGTCCGACTATGGACATCTGTCCGACGAAGATATTGAAAAGCTCGGGGAGCTCGTCGAGCGAAGTACTGCGCAAAAACCTGCCGTATCTCGTCAGCCTGCTGCCGTCCGACAAAAGCTCGCCGTCCGCGCTCTTTTCGCGCGTCATCGAGCGGAACTTGACAAGGTGGAAGATCTTGCCGTTTTTGCCCGGGCGCGGCTGCACGAAAAACGGATTGCCTTTCATCACTATCGCGCCGACGATTATCAGTATCAAAAGCAGCGGCGACACAACGATTATCGCGATCGCGCTCAGCAAAATATCGTAAAAACGCTTGAAGAATTTACGATACAAAAATGTAGACAGAAGCAGCCATACGGCTGCCGACAGAACGCATAATGCGGTTATTCCCCACCATTCGGTGACGAGTTTTTCAAAAAATTCTTTCAACCTAAAAACAGCTTTTTATCGTTTTGATTACGTAGTCCTGCTCGTCTTCCGTCATCTTGATGTCGGAGGGCAGGCACAGTCCGCGACTGAAAATATCTTCGCCCACGTATTCCGCGCCTACCTTTATGCAGTCGCGGCCCTTGAACACGGGCTGCATGTGCATGGGCTTCCATATAGGTCGGCTTTCGATGTTGGCGAGATTGAGCGCTTTGTACACGTCCATAAATCCGACCGAACAGTTCTTGTCTATAAGCATGCACGACAGCCAAAAATTGGGCACGGAACAGTCGAGATAGGGGTTCATCGTGACAGGCAGATTTTTAAGACCCTCTTTGTAGCGCATATAGATGCGCTCTTTAGCGGCGCGGTGCTCGTCTATATGTTTGAGCTGACCCCTGCCTATGCCGGCGCAGACGTTGCTCATGCGATAGTTGTAACCTATCTCCTCGTGCTGATACCAGGGCGCGCGCTCGCGGGCCTGCGTCGCCCAGAAGAACGCCTTTTCTTTGGACGACAGATCGTTTGTCAAAAGCATGCCGCCGCCCGACGTCGTTATTATCTTGTTGCCGTTAAAGCTGAGCGCGCCGTAACGCCCGAACGTGCCGGCTTTGCGGCCTTTGTACGTTGCGGCAAGCGCTTCCGCGGCGTCCTCTATCACGACGGCGTGATGGCGCTTGCACACCTCGAGCAGCTCGTCTATTTCGGACGGCACGCCGTAAAGGTGAACGAGTATCACGACGCGCGCCTGCGGATATTTTTTAAACGCCTTTTCGAGCGCTTCGGGATCCATATTCCAAGTGGCGCGCTCCGAATCGACAAACACGGGAACGCCGCCCTCGTATATGACCGGATTGACGGTTGCGGCAAACGTCACATCGGGACACAGAACTATATCGCCGCGCTTTACGCCTGCGAGCTTTACCGCCAAATGCAGCGCCGCAGTGCCCGAAGCAAGCGACACGGCGTGCAGTTCTTCGCCGCGCGCGGCAAGGTACGCCGTCGTTTCCTGCTCGAAAGCGTCGCAGTTGAAGCCGAGCGGCGCTATCCAATTTTTGTCGAACGCCTCGTGCACATATTCCAATTCCTCACCGTGCATGGTGGGTGATGCGAGCCATATTTTTTTCATATAATTTAAGTCCCCGTGTCCGCGCCTTAAGTCGGCTGTTTATCGCCGGCGAGTTTAGTCACTACTTCCAACGCTACGGACGCCTTGATCTTTGTGCCGAACATTTCCACTTCTATAGTGGCGTATCGGTTGTGCCTGTTGATGTACTTTATCATTCCTTCCAAGCCGGAGAGCGGACCGCATTCGACCTGTATCCTGTCGCCGACGATATAGCCTACGGAATGTTCCAGACAGCGCTTGCCCTTGAGCAGAAATTCAAAGCGCATGCGCTCGTCGGACGGCAACGAGATCTCGCCGCTCGCGCCCTGCTTGAGCATGCGTATTATGTCGGCGGAGTTGTAGATATACGTGGAAAACTCGCGCTTGAACTTATCCGACGGCATGTTCGTTTCAATAAAGACATACCCCGGGAAAAGCGGACGCTTGCGATACGTCCTGCCCTGTTCGCTACCCTTTTTGCCGCGATAATATACTTCCGTTTCCGGACAGAACGGCTCGAACTCATACGGAAATCCGCAGCTTTTCACAAACCGCCCGATATCGCCTATGACGCGTTGTTCGGCATTTGCGCGAACATACAATACATACCACCAATACGGTTCTTGCATAATTCTCCGTCACGCTTGCGCACGCATTTTAGCGCAAGCCGTAAGCTCGCGCCAAACCGCATATATCCGCCGCCGATTTCTGCCGAGCCGATACCCTACGAGCATTATCGGCGACCTCATCAACAAACACTACGCTTTCGGGTGCGGGCTTGCTCCCGTGTGGGCGTAATACCACAATTTTTAGTATATCATACACCAAATCTAATTACAAGCATTTGAGCGGTTTTAACGGTTTTTTGGGTAAATTTTGTCGGCGGCGCCGCGCCGTAGCCGCGCTAATATTTTATCCTGCTGCCCACCGCGTCCGTCGCTTCCAAAACCTCTACGGCGGAGGGCATGCGGTCTATGAGCGCGCCCGAGTGCGATATGACGCCCACCAAGCAGTCTTTGGAGAGCGATTCGAGCGCGCCGTACACAGTGTCGATGAGCTCGTCGTCGAGCGTGCCGAAGCCCTCGTCCAAAAAGAAGAATGCGTTGTTGCCGTTGCTCTGCGCGCGCGCTATCGCTATCGCGACCGAAAGCGACGCCAAAAACAGCTCGCCGCCCGAAAGCGTATCAGTCTTTCTCGGCTTGCCGCCGTTCAAATAATCGGAAACGACAAAGCCGCTCTCGCGGTCGTAGCCCATGGCGTACTTGCCGCCCGAAAGCTCGCCCAAAAGCTCGCTTGCCGTCGCCGTAAACTCCGCTATGTACTCCGCGGCGACATAATTGAGCATAGCTTTGCCCTTGGTCATTTCGGCGATCTTTGCGTAGCAGTCGGCGCGCTTTACGTGCTCGGCGCGCTCGGAATTGAGCGCGCGCAGTTTTTCGCACTTTTCGGTCAAAGTCTTGACTTCCGCGTCCTTGAGCGCGATGTCCTTTTCGCGCTCCGCACGACTGCCTATCAATGCGTCGAACGCCTCGCGCTTCCGTCTGTACTCGTCCTCGTCGAAAGCCGGCATATCCACAGGAGAGTCGCGCCGCGCGGCCTCGAGCGACGCGGAAAGCGCATCGACGGCGGAACGCGCCGCGTCTAACTCGGAAGCGAGCTTGTTTTTGCGGCGATCGAATTCCGCTATTTTTTCGTCGAGCTCGGCTATGCCGTTCTTGACGGCCGTTATCTCCGCTTTTATCGTGCCGCGCCGACCGCCCAGCCGCGCCGTGAGATCCGCCGCCTTAGCCGCGGCTTCCGCCGCCGCCGCTTCGCTCGCGTCGCACTCGGCGCAGAGCACCGCGAACGCCGTTTCGCGCTTTGCGTATTCCGCCGCCGCAGCCGAATATTTTTCCGCCGCCTTTTTCGCCGCCGCGATCGCGCGCGACATGTCGGCGTACACGGCAGGCTCTACGCGGCTTTCCGCAAGCTCACCGTCAATATCCGCAAGCTCCGCCGCTTTTGCGTCCGTCTCGTTCTTTGCGCGCAGGTACTCCGACTTAGCCTTTTCGCACTTCTGCGCCAACTCCGCCGCCTTAGCCTCGATATCCTTTAATGCGGCGGCGGCCGTCGCCTGCGCGCGCTTGCACCGCTCTACGTCGGTATCTTCCGCTTGCGCGCCGTTATAGACCGAACCGCATACGGGACAGATATCGCCTACGGAAAGCTCCGCGCGCACCGCCGATGCGTGCGAGCAAAGTTGCGCATGCAAAAGCTCGCCGTCCGCTTTTTCGAGCTCCGCGCGCGCCTTTTCTTTGCCGGCGGCGACCGATTTTATTTCTTCTTCGTATCGCTCTATGACGGATAAACACTCGCTCGCCGCGCGCTCCGCGTCGCTCTTTGCCTGCTCGGTCTTTTTGCGCTGCGCGATAAGCCCGTCGTAGCTCTCCTTTTCGGCGCGCAGTTCGTACACGACGGTGACGAGCGCCTGCGTCCGCGTTTCGCGCTCGCCCGAGCACAGCGCCGACACGGCGTTTTCCACAGCCGCCGACTTCTTTTCGAGCGCGTCCGCCGCAGTGCGAAAATCTGTTGTCGCCTGCTCGAACGCGCCGAACGCATCTTCTTTTTTGCCGTTCAATGCGGCGATCTCCGACCGCGCCGCTTCGCGCTCCGCGGCTTTTTGTGCGTGCGCCGCCGCTTTGAGCTTGCGCTCGTTCTCGGCGCTTTCACATTCCGTGTCGAGCGCGTCGAGTGCGGAAAGCTCGTTGAGCTTGGCTCTTTGCCCGTCGAGCGCTTTTCTGTCGCCGTCGATATCGGCGCTCATAAATTGAGTGTAACGCTCCTCGGCGACGGCGAAGTTCGCCTTTGCGGCGTCGAGGCTTTCGCCCAGCTTTTTGACGGCGTTTTCCTTTTCCGCCGCGGTAATGTATTCGTCGCGCTGTTTTTCGAGCGCGGCAAGCTCCGCTTTTTTAGTTTCCTCGTCCTTGAGCGACGACGTGTTCTTTGCGCGCAACGCGGCAAGCTCCGCCTTTACGGCGCGCAAAAGCTCGGGCGACGCTTCGCCGATATCCGCTATACGCCTGTCGGAAAACTCCGCCAGCTCCGTCGCCTCGCGCTGTCTTTCGCTCGCCTTGCGATAAACGTCGCCGAAACGCATGAGCGAAAATATCTTGCCCACCGCCTCGGTCTGTTTTGCCGGCTGTTTCTTTAAGAACTCCGCGTACTCGCCCTGCTCGAGCAGATACACGTTTTTAAACTCGTTTTCGGCAAGCCCGATAATGCCCTCTATGGTTTCGGTCGCCTGCTCGCCCTTGGCGTGCGGCTCGCCGTTTTTCCACAGCGCGCACTCGGCGGAGGCGATGCGCTTGCCCGTTTCCTCGCCGTCCGTCTTTTCGGCGCGGCACTTGATGACGCGCTCGACGCGATACATGTCGCCGCCGACCGAAAAGTCCAGTTCGACGCGCGCCGACATGCGCGAAAGATTGACGATGTCCGCAAGATTGCCCTTGCCGCTCCTGCCGTACAGCGCGAACATGATACAGTCGAAAATCGTCGTCTTGCCCGCGCCCGTCTTGCCGCAAATGCAAAACAGATTATTGCGCCCGACCGCTTCGAAGTCCAGCTCCTGCCTGTCGGTGAACGAATTTATGCCTTCTATTGCAAGTCTTATCGGTTTCATTATCGCTCGCCCTCGCTTTTTAACTGTTGCATCAGTTCGGCAAACGCCGCCTTGAGTTCGGCGGACGGCGGCGCGGCATAGCGCGCTTTGTAGTACATATCGAAGATCTCGTCGTCGGATAAATGCGCGCGGCGCTCCACGCAAACGTTGCCGCGCACCTGCGCTGTTATCGCTATATCGTTGAACGCGGCGTGCGCGCGTATCTTTGCCGACTCGTCCTTGCCGAGCGGCTCGCCGCCGTACAGCAAACGCACGTAGTCGTCCTTGTAAAAATCGAGCTTTGCCATGCACTCCTCGTAGTTGTCCGCTTCCGTTTCCGTCAGCTTCCTGCCCGACGACAGCGGCAGCGCCGCGACCGTTCGCGCCGAAGTATCGACGAGCGTCACGGACTTTGCGCGGCTCTCGTCGTACGCGTATTGGAGCGGCGAGCCGCAGTACACCGCGAGCGGAGCCTTGCTCACCTGAAATCTCTTGTGCACGTGCCCGAGCGCAATGTAGTCCGCGTTCTGCGGCAAAACAGAAACGGGCAGCGCGGCAAGACCGCCGAGCGCTTCCGCCGTTTCCGATTTAGTCAAAAACAAGTGCGTGCAGAGAATGTTATACGCCGAACTGTCGAAAAACGCGCATGCGTCCGCGAGCGTCTTTTTGACGCGCTCCTCGTACGAAACGGTATAATCCTGTTGTGCCCAGCGCGACAGCCTGCCCTCGGACGGGTACGGCACGAGCGCGATATTCACCTTTTCGTCGCCCTTTTGCACGGTAACTCCGCCGAATCTGCCCGTTATCTTGACGCGCTGTTTTTGCAGATAGTCCGCGGCGGCGGCGACCTCGAAGAGCGACGGCGGCGGCACGGGCTCCGTCAGCGACGGACTGCCGAGCGCCGAATAGTCGAGCTCGCCGGCGAGGACGATGCCCTGAAGGTCTGCGAGCGGCTTGGCGGCGCAAAGCCTGCGCTCGTCGTCGTGGTTTCCGGCAAGCGCGATGACAGCCCTTCCGCGCTCCGCGAGCGTCAACAGCCCGCGATAGAACACGCGCTCCGCGTCGGACGGCGGCACGGACGCGTCGAATATATCGCCGGCTATAAGCACCACATCCGCGGCGTGCTCGTCGGCGAGCGCGGCGATCTCTTTTATAACGTCGCACTGCTCGTCGAGCCGCGACGCTTTGTTCAATTTTTTCCCTAAATGCAGGTCGGCTGTGTGCAAAATTCTCATGGGAATTCTCCGAACGTTTTAAACTCAAACGGTTGATAAAATAGCTTTTTGGTGGTATTATAATACATATCGAGCAATTTTTCAAGCAAATGAGGCAGCGTTATGTTTAAACTGTCGTCGGAAGCGTGTCTGGACGGCGCCGTGACCGTAGAAAACAAGTTCATAGTGGAGTACATGCCGTATGCCGACGGCGACTACGTAAAGGTGTATCTTTACGGGCTGTCGCTCGCCGCGCGCAAGGGCGATCCCGACGACACTGTGGAGCGGTTGGCGCACAGGCTCGACCTCGACGAAGCGACGGTATCCGCCGCCATAGATTATTGGGCGGAGCTCGGCTTGATGTCGCGTATCGGCGACGACATAAGCTATCTTTCGCCGCGCTCCGCGCGCCCGAAGATCAAAAAATACGACGTCGATAAATATCGCGAGTTCAACCGCCAAGCCCAAAGTTACATCGCCGCGCGCCAGATATCGCCCAACGAATACAACGAGTATTACGGAATAATGGAGCGGCTCGGCATAGAATGGCTCGCCATGGTGTTTATCGTCAAATACTGCGTGGACCTAAAGGGCGACAACGTGTCCTGCCCGTACATACTCGCAGTGGCGCGCAACCTCGCGCAGGACGGATATCGCACCGCCGACGAGGTGGAAGAACGCCTCGAGGAATACGGCGTTTACTACAACGACCTGTGCGAAGTTCTGAGCGCGCTCGGCGGCGGCAAGCGTCCCGATCACGAATCGGTCAAGCTGTATAAAAAATGGAAGATCGTCTACAGATACGGCAAGGACATAATACTCGCCGTCGCCGCCACGATCAAGCGCGGCGGAATGGCAACGCTCGACACCAAACTGACGCAGTACAGCGAACTCGGCTTCACCACCGCCGAACAGATAAATAAATACGAGGACGAGCGCAAAGCGCTCTATAAGCTCGCCAAAGCCGTCAATAAAGCGCTCGGCGTCTATTACGAAAACGTCGATCCCGAAATAAGCAATTACATACGACCTTGGCTCGACATGGGCTTCGAGGCAGGCGCGATAACGGCAGTCGCCGAATACTGCATGAAAAACGGGCTCAAGACGCTCCCCGACCTCGACTCGGTCATGCGCGAGTTCTTTCGCTCCTCCGTCCTCACCGAAGCGCAGGTCAAACGCCATACGGAACGCGAGGCGCGCTTCGACGCGGATATCGCGGCGCTCATGCAGTCGCTCAAACTGCGCGGCGCGGTCAAGCCGGTGTATCGCGCGTTCTACGAAAATTGGCACGAGCGCATAAACGTTTCCGCAGAGCTTATAGACTACGCCGCGTCGCTCGCGGCGGACAAAGCGAACCCGTTTGCGTACATGAACGCCCTGCTTTCCGCCTGGAACGCGTCGGGCGTGACGACAGTAGACGGCGCGAGAGCGCACGGCGCGGAAAAACCGCCCGCGCCGACCGGCGAAGCAAAGCCCAACACCGTGCGCGAACAAATGACGGCGGAACAGCTCAACGCGCTTTTCGTCCGCTTGGGCGAGGAGGACAAATGAATTCGTATAAACGAGCGGTGCGCGAAATCACCGACCGCCGCCGCGCCGACGTAAACGCGGCGCACGAAGCCTGGCACAGCGCATTGCGCGCCGACGACGGGCTGTACGCGGCGTTCACCGCATATCAGTCCGAAGCGATAAAAAGCGCAAAGGGCGAGCCGAACACACTCGACGCCGCAAAAGCCGCGCTGAAAAAGGAAGCGGCGCGCCTCGGCTTTTCCCAAGCCGACCTCGAGCCGCCCTATCGTTGCAAAGAATGTCACGATACGGGCTACGCGAACGGGAAATACTGCCGCTGCGTCATTCGCAGCGTGATAAATTCCGATAAGCAGAACCTGATGCTGCAACATACCGATTTCGCCGCCGCCGCGACTACGGCGCCTGCCGAGATCTCCGCCGCGTACAAAACCGCGAAAAAACTGACGGACGGCTTCCCCACGCCCGAAAAGCCGTTCCTGATACTCGCAGGACAGTCGGGCACGGGCAAAACGGTGCTCGCCGCAGCAGTCGCGACGGCGCTCATGGAGCGCGGCGCCGCCACGGTCACCGTTGGCGCGTTCGACTTTCTGCGCCGCGCGCTCGACTATCACACGCAGTTTTCCATCGAAGACTATACGGACAGGTTTACGCCCATGCTCGATTGCGACGCACTCGTCATCGACGACCTCGGCACGGAAACCATGCTCAAAAACGTGACGCGCGAATATCTGTACGCCGTCGTCAACGAGCGCTGGCAACACCGAAAAATTACGGTCATAACGACCAACCTCACGCCCGACGCACTGCTGGCGCGCTACGGCGAAAGCATAGCGTCGCGCCTGTTCGATAAAAACACGTCCGCCTGCTTCTATATCAGCGCCAAAAACGAACGCCTCGGCTGACCGCCATTCACGGCGGCGCGTCGGCAAGCGCAACACCGGCGACAGAGCTCCGCTTGCGCGAGCGTCATTTATACGTTATCTCATCGGTCGGATCGACATTCCGCGGCGGCACACTTTTGCCGTCGCTTTTCTTTTGCCCACGCTTTTTCGACGTCTTGCTTTCTCCCATTTGGCTCTTCCAAATTTTGCCGTAAACGCCGTCAAGCGCCAGCAACTCGTCGTGAGTGCCCACTTCAGCTATAGTATTGTTGTCCACTACGTAAACCCTATCGCATCTGCGTATAGTGGAAATTCTGTGCGCTATAATGATGAGTGTGCACTTTAGATCGTACAATGTTTCGCATATACTCGCCTCGCTCACAAAGTCGAGATTGCTCGTCGCCTCGTCCAAGATCAGTATTTTCGGATCCTTGATCAGCGCGCGCGCAAGCGCGATACGCTGGCGCTCGCCGCCCGAAAGATTAGCGCCGGCTTCTTCCAAAAAAGTCGAATATTTAGCCGGCAATTTTTCTATAAAATCGGCGCATCCGGCTCTTTCGCAGGCGCGCTTGACTTCCGAATATGTAGCGTCGCGCTTGCCCAATTTTATATTCTCCTCTATCGACCCCGTAAACAATTCGACACTTTGCGGCACATACGCTATTTCTCGGCGTAACAGCTTTTTATCAAGCTCCTCGATATTGTAGCCGCCGACGGATACCTTTCCTTCCTCCGGCTGCCATAAGCCCAAAATGAGCTTTGCAAGCGTGGTTTTGCCGCCGCCGCTCTCACCCACAAGCGCGATTTTTTCGCCGTTCTTAATACTCAGTCCCGCATTTTTAATTACGGGCGCGCGGCTGCCGTAGCGGAACGTGACGTTCTCCATATTTACGGAGCCGTCGAGAGTAAAATCGGAAAGTACGTTCTCGTCGCACTGCTCCTCGTCGATCTCGTAAAGCTCGCTCATGCGTCGCATGGCTATATCCGCTTCCTGTATTTGCATCTGCAACGAAACAAGTCTGCCTATGGGATCCATAAAGTAGCTCGAAAGCGACATGAACGCCATCATACTTCCGAGCGTAATATCCCCGTTGATAACAAAGAGCGCGGCAATACCCATCAATACCAGATTGCCTATATTGTTGAAAAATCCTGAGATCGTACCCTGCACATTGCTCGTAACGCTCGTTTTGTATCCGGTACGAAGCGCGGAAATATATTTGTTTTCCAGCTTCTCCATCGTTTCCTGTTCGACGCCGAAGCTCTTGACAGTTTCCACGCCCTTAAGGCTGTCTATGATCTGACTGTTAAGCGCCGCCTGCTTTTCCATGCTCTCGAGGTTCAACTCCTTATACGGCTTTTTGAATACATACACGAGCACCGCGTTTACGACAGTTATCACGGCGATTATCGCAAACAGTATTTTATTCATAAAGAACAGAATTACACCGCTGACGACCGTAAGAATTATATCTATTATAAGCGACAGCGTAATTGTGGTGAATATTTCCTTGATTGTTCCTGCGTCCGAAAAACGCGTCAAGATGTCGCCCGTTCGCCGCGTGCCGAAAAACTTCATCGGCAACGCGAATATATGGTTAAAATATCCGAGCATCAGCGGCATATCTATCTTTATAGACAGATGCAACAGCAAATGTTGCCTCGCCGCGCTTAAGAGCAGATCGAACAAAGCGATAATGCCGAAGCCTATACAAAAACACAAAAGCTGATTTTTGAGGTTATACGGCAAGATCTCGTCCATAAGTATCTTGTTGAAAAAGCTGCTCGCGATACCCAAAGCCGTAAGTATGATACTGCCGATAATAGCATATACAAACAGCTTTTTCTGCGCGAGCAACAGCTTGAAAAATCTCCCGAATACCCCTTTTGTTTTGGTCTTGTCCGCAACGAACTCGTTTGTCGGCGCGCAAAATACCGCATATCCGTCGAAGTCCTCGAAAAACTCGTCCTTCGATATCTTTTTCAGCCCGACGGCAGGGTCTGCGACAAGCAACTTATCGGCATATATCCTATGTACCACAACAAAGTGCGTCAGCCCTTCTTTGGTCAGCACGCGCGTTATTACGGGCAAAGTGAACTTCTCATCGAATGTATCGCGCGTTATACGCGCGGCTTTGGCCTCGAAACCGAGCTTTTCCAAAGTTTGCACTATACCCAATACTGTCGTGCCTTTTATGTCCGTTCCGGATAGATCGCGGAGCTTGGTAACAGTAGTTTCCTTCTTGTACTGCAGGCATACCGTGGCTATACACGCCGCGCCGCAGTCTGTAATGTCGTGCTGTTTTACACATTTGTATTTGGACATAATTAACTTCTCCTGTAAATTTTATAGTGGGCTCGACTTAACGCGCCGAGTTCTATTCGAGGGGAAAATTTGCCTGCTTGCGCAATCACAGATTGAATAGTTATTTATTACGTATTCTATCAAAGTGAGCGGATAAGCAGTGTGTCGCGCAGCATTTGGCTGCCGACGACGACAAATTTGGTTTTATACACCGCCGCGTGGCTAGCGGAACACCCGTAGGGTGCTCCAGGGCAAGCATACGCACAATTACAAGCGAAAACGTAAGCAATGTTTCGTGCAACATTCGGTTGCCGTGCGGGTCCAGGGCCTGCCCTGGGGTATAATACCTAATTTATTCATCAAAGGCACTTTTTTCTTGCAAGTACGCTTTCATTGCGGCGATACGCCTTGCCGTTCTCCCCAATACAGCAAGATACATAACCACAAAAGACGCCAAGGAAAGTCCCAACATGCCGGCTATCAGCACATCGGAAAATCCCCGTGAAAGTAGATATGAGAATAGCGTGTTACTCGTTGTCCCCACGATCCGGATTTGAACCGCTTGCACCGCCGACTATCCTACTGACAGCCTTATTCCGGACTGTCGTAAAAATCAAAGCACCCATCATCGCCGCTATCAAAACCCCACCGACGGAATATAGCGTATACTGTACCCAAACATATGGATTATGCTTTAAAACCACGGTCAATAGCAACACCCAGGAACAAAGAGCCAAGCATACACCGAAACAAAACAGAAACAATTGATTCCATTTTTTTACGGCTTGGAAACCTGACTTCGCGAGATTTAACGAATTGATGTTCTTGTCATTTAAAAGGCACAACAGAAAAAACGCGATTGATGTAGGTAAGGCTATGGCATACAGAAAGCACGTAAACCGCAGGTCATCCATTTCGGACTTGACTGTTGTTAGCACAGTGAAATTTATCAAATTAAATATCGCTATCACCGCATATGACACATACGGTATTTTCTTTTTAAATAAACATACTATAAACGGTAATGACAGCGCCTGACATAATAAGCACGCAAACGCGCCGACACGGTACTTCGAAAACGCCATAATAAATCCGGCGCAAGTCGCCATTACTCCAATAAAAAATGCAACCGCAAGATTGATTGAGTTTTTAGTTATAATGTTTTTCATTTTTTCCTCCTTTTTATAATAGATATTGCCTTGTGCCTCGATAAAGCACAAGGCAATACTATCGCTATAACTTACGTTCGCGCAGGAGACATGATGCCTGCCGCCGCCGCTCCGGAAATTCCGCCGCCAATACCGCCGCCTAACATGCCGCCTATATCGCTTCCGATATCTCTGCTGATGTTATATGTTCCCCTCGCAAAAGGTATCCACATCTTAAAGGATTTACGCAGCAATGTAATGCTCGATGTTCCGCCGCCGGCATTTATTGCAGAATTTATCACCGACGAGATAATCAACCCGGCGACTGCGCCAAGCACCGCGCCGACTACATGCCCTACCGAAGCGAACATGGATACGCAGGCAGCAGTTATTGCACCGGTAATAAATCCGCTTGCCAATCCGGAAATTAGTCCGCCCATCGATATGTATAAGTGCAGGTTGACGGTAACAATCCACCCGCCGTCAACGTAGCTCATTTCGTCGCTGTCAAGCTCTACGTAATGAGTGGGCATAACCAAATTGCTTACATGATTTAAAACCGCATTATCAGTCATCTTTAAAGACCTCCTTGGTATTTTTTCGGTTTTGTATTATTTATCTACATAAAATTACGGTGGAATATACTTGTACATGAGGCACCTCCAAATGCATATATTTACTCACAGCCGCCTTCATTACCCGTCATAACAGGCATAAACACGTCTGCAAATATCCTGTTTTCCTGTTGCTCCATCAAAACTATGTAAGTTTCGCCCGTGAGCTCTATGTCGTTCTCATAAGCGTACAGCGTAAGCTTATTAACGGCGTGCTGTATCTTATCCCCATCGCCGTCGAACCGCGCAAGCAGGCAGCTCGGCACGCGCATTTCGCGTTCGAAACGATACGGCATTTCGATACGAACATTTGATGCTTTGAGCTGGATCATGATCCTCGAATCAATGATGGGCTCACCCTCCGCGTCCGCTCCCTTTATACCGGAGCTGTATATGATCAACGGGCCGAACGATTCATGTCCCTTGGCTTTGATCCAATTCATGAGCATGCTTATCTGCTTGTCCTGATTGAAGATTTCCTTTTCGGGCACCTTGCGAGATAGCACGTTTGTGAGTTTGAGTGTTTTGTTTTCCCTGAATTCTATCTTAGGCATAAAGACCTCCTTAAAAAATATAAGCCTGCATGAGCCGGTCTGCTTACTCGTCCGGATCCGAATCGCTCGGATATAACGATTTATAATGCTCGTTCTTTCTTCGCTTGTCCTCGGCAAGGCTCGCTTTTGCCACTTTTTTAGCGGTTGCTACATGATATCCCATCACTACCAGAGTAAAGATAATAAACACCGGCTGGATATAAATGTTGAGCAAGTAATATGTAAACACCCCGTCGCTTTCGTGTACCGCAAATCCCGTGCCGAACGCAAAAGCCAAACAAGCTATATATGCGATCGTTTCGAACAAGAAGCGTTTTTTAGATGTGTATTGCCTGTATTTAAGCAAAAATATGGTACGAAGAATAAAACAAGGTATTATCAGCGCCGCCAATATGCATTCCGTGATTATAAAAGCATTCCATTCATACCCGAAAATTATCGTGATAAAACAAAATGCCGGAAATAACACAAAAGCTATCAGCATAGCTACACATATATACGATGTTTCTTTGTATTCTTTGTCGTCCATAATTCTCACTTTATTTCACAGACAAAATTAGCACCTTTTGGAATTCCGAACCAGCCGGTTCGTACATTGAACCCAAATTTAAAGCCTTTACCCTGTGTTCCAGCATACAGTGCAGTGGCTAAAACAGTTATCGTTGCCGCCGCTAAAACGCCTATAGCAATCCAGCCTATTATGGGGATTGCCGCAAGTCCGGCTTTAACGCCCGCTAAAATAGGCGCAACCACGGCGTTCACTTGCGGAATCGACATGGCAACACTAAAAAACGAGCCTAACCCGACACCGCCGGTTTTCATAGACATCGGAACATAGCTAGCCAATGCGCCGCAAAAAGAAGCGGAAAGGTTTATGCCGACAAAGAAATCTCCGCCGTCAACGTAAGACATTTCGTCCGCATCGAGTTCGACGTAGTGCGTAGGCATTACCAAGCCGCTTGCCCTTTTCATGACATTTGTATTTGTCATAGTACTTTTTTACCTCCATAAAGTTTTTTATTTTCAGCCCATGCAGACTTAACAAAATTAACGGAGCTTCCCGACTATCTGCTCCACCGCCCATTTCAGATATGTCGTTTCGGCATACTTTATACGACATTCTCCTATCATACCGGGCTTCAACTCAACCGTTCTGCCGCTCTTGTCCGAAAGCTCGGCGGCGCTCGGCTTGATCTTAACTATGTAATATACTTGTCCGTCATCGGTTTGCGTGCTGTCACTGTCTATAGCGGCAACAACGCCTTCGAGCGTGCCGAACTCGGTTTGCATAGCGCCGCTGACCGCGATTTCGGTCGAAGTCCCGACGGATAGCTTACTGCGCTCGGTCGCACTCACAGCCAATGAAAAATATAGGTCATCGCTTGCTGCGCTCGATATGTTTCCGAGTAGAGTTCCGGACTGCAGTACCGTCCCTATCGTCAAGCCGGAATTAAAGTGTACCACGCCGCTTCCGGCGGCTTTTATCGTATACTCGACCAAACTGTCCTCATACATTTTCAACTGACTTTCCTGACGCGCCTTTTCTGCGATGTTTTGGTCCAAGCTACTGTAAACCGATTGCTGTGTCAGATATGCCGTTTTCATGTTGTCCAACTCTGCTTGAGTAAACTCTCGATCGGAGCCTTCTGCTTGTTCAACGCTACTCTCGACATATGCTATAAAATATTCCGCGTCCGAATACTCCTTAGCCGTATCGATGTTGTTTTTATCAAACGGATTGGCATGAGTGTTTGCATCGTTTAAAGAATAATCGTTTACAAAAGAGATTAGACGCGACAAGCATTCTATCTTATCTTGATACAGTTTCACGACCGATCTTACCTGCTCTATCTGTAATTCCGCCTGAAAACTGTCGATCACGAGCAATGTATCTCCTTCGGTCACGGTTTCGCCCTCGGACACTTCGATACTTTCTATCGCGCCCGACGCATAATTCATTATGTTGATTTTATTGCTTGCCGTAACAACGCCCGTCGCTCTTACAACGTACGTCTTTGTAGAAAGTCCTGCCCACAACAACACGCCCACCACAAAAGCGAGACTGAGCGCCGTCATGACAATACCGAACATAGGCGGCTTCCTATCATAAATAAGCCGGCTTTCTTTTAGCTCCGAATAAGTATAAAGTCTACCCATTTCACTACTCCGAATATTTAAATTTTTGCTGTGCAAAAGCGTTGATAAAATCCGCATATTGGGTTATCTATAGATAATAAGAATAGAGCGGAACTTTTATGCGTGCTTTCGCATACACTCATTTTACCATATAACAATTTTAAAAAATGTTGCTTTATGGTGTTGCTTTTCGTTGCTTTTCGTTGGTTTTTGTTGGATCCCGTATCGGCATTTCGAATATTTTGTCTACCGTTTGCACGCGCGGCAAAGACAAGAAACGTATGAATTACGCGCGTGCCTAAATAGTAGGCACGGAAAAACGCACGGCTTTAGTGCCGTGCGTTGCAATGTTTATCGGGTTCGATCGGATCACGCCGCCATCTTGTTGGCGACCTTGTACTTCCAGATCATTTCGGCGTGGTTCTGCTCGTCGGTCATGATGGCGTTGAGAATGTTGCGAACGTCCGTCGAGGCGAAGTAGAACAGATCGTCGTTGTAGGCGGTGGCGACATATTTTTCGGTGGCGATGATGTCTGTGCAGAGGAACTTGTCGAAATCCTTGCTCGCCTTGTCGCCCGTGTTTGTCGCCTGCGGATTGTAGTTGGCGGCGAGCGGCGCCTTGTGCTTTATCTGCGGCACGACCCCGTTCATGAGGCTGTCGAGCATGTCGAAATGGTTCTGTTCGTGCTTGGATATCTGCTTAAAAAGGCTTTTAAGCTCGGGGTCCTTCGCCTGCGCGGCATAGAAATCGTACTTTTGCACGCAAAGCTGCTCCTGCGTCTTCAGTTCCGTGATCAACTGCGTTTCCTTTTGATTGAGTTTCATTATATCAGATCGGCGCGAAATCGACAGGAGACCGTTATCCGCGCCCTGCTCCTTTAATTTTTGTCTCCGCAAACGATTATTGCCAGATCGCGGGTTCTTAATACGGGCATATCCGTTTTTCATTTGTACCAAACATAAAGCCACAGCTTTAGCTGTGGCATATGTTTGGTACACCCGACAAGATTCGAACTTGCGACCCTCAGAATCGGAATCTGATACTCTATCCAGCTGAGCTACGGGTGCTTATTCCCCTCTGCTTTATATAGAGGGGTTTTAACTACTTACAGTATTATTATATTAGCATTAGTTTGACGAAAAGGCAAGCGAAATCGATCGTTTGAAATACTTTACGGTTTATTCGAGGAGCATTTTTGCCCGATTGCGCAATCACAGATTGAATAGTTATTTATTACGCATTCTATCAAAGTGAGTGAGTAAGCAATAGGTCGCGCAGCATTTGGCTGCCGACGACGACAAATTTGGTATTTTCCCCGCCGCGGGGCTAACGAAACTTGCACGCGTAGCGTGTAAGTTTCAGGGCTTGCCCTGTGGTATAATACCTAATTTATTTAGTCGGCTGTTACGCCGTAGTTGGGGATCTGCTTTTGAAAATCTTCGTTTATCGCCGCTATATAGCGTCCGTACATACCTTCCGAAATCAAAAGCTCTTCCGACACGTCGAATATTCTATCCCAATCCGTCCGCGCGTCCTTTTGGTTATCCTTTGCGGTATACGTCACGCCGTCGTAAAAACACGCTACCTGCGTTTTTTCCGCATTCGTAAAGATATACTTGAACGATATCGTATAATTTGATATCTCCGAAATTTTATCGTAACTATCGTAATAGGAATAGTAATAATAATACTTCCCCATGCCGTTCTCGCTAAAAGTAAAATAGCCGCGCTCTTCGGCAGTTCCGTCCATATCCGTATAGTACTTGGAGTCAAACCGAAGCGTGGACGCGGTCGACTGCACGCCGCTTCCGACCGTATCCGCCGACGCGCCGTCGTTTCCGTTCTCGCCGCAGTCGCCGTTCCCGCCGCAACCGATCAACGCGATCCCCGCCGACAGGCAAACCGCGACTGCCGCGGTCCCTATTAACAAACGTTTTCTCATAATCGTTTCCCTCCGTCGTTAAAAGTATATCACTTGCTTTTTTTCTTCTGCGGTTTTTCGGGTATTACCGTTTGCTTCGTCGCTTTTACTATCGCCACGCTCTTGTCGGCAACTGTGCCTTTGAACGGCGTATACGTGGTGAGGTCGGTGTACTCGGCGTTCGGCAGTTCCGGCGTATACGCGCTGCCCGAATTGTTGACTATTACGTACACCGTGTCCTTGCCCGACTTGCGCTCGAAGAACATGACGCCGTGGTCGGTATCTATACCGCGGTAGTGTCCGTGAGCGAACACCTCGCGCTCGTTCGCGCGCACGGCGCCCAGACGCTTATACCACTTAAGAAGGTCTTTATCCGCTTCACCCCACGGATAGCATTTTCTGTTGAACGGGTCCTCGAAGCCCTCCATGCCGGCTTCGTCGCCGTAATACACACACGGCACGCCGGGAAGCGTGTACTGCAACGCCGACGCGAGCTTGACGAGCTTTACTGCTTCCGGTCTGTTCTTAACGCTCGCGGTCGCCTTGTCTTCCCTGCTGCCGATATAGCCGTTGTCGCCGAGAACGGTCAAAAGCCTTGCGGTGTCGTGATTGTCGAGCACGTTCATTACGCAGTCGAGCGCGCGCTTGGGGTAGTTATTGACGACCACCGCGACGGTGTTGTTGAGGCGGTTGCTGTCGCCGCAACGCACAAAATTGAGTATATCCTCTTTGAACGGATAGTTGGTGACGCTGTCGAGCATACCGTTGCCCAAAAAGTTCCTATGCCCATAGCCGGTGCTCATATTGGACGCGTCCATGAACACTTCGCCGTAGACGACGGCGTCGGGGTTTTCGCGTTTCGCCGCGCCGACGCAGTGCGCTATGAACTGATCGGGGAGTTGCTCGCAGACGTCCAGCCGCCAGCCGCCTAAGCCCATGCGCGTCCAATACCGCACAACGCCTTCCGCGCCGTTCACGTACTCGTCGAACAGAACGTTGTCGGCGTCGGTATCGGGCATGATGCTGATGTTGTAGCGGCAATCGTACTCGTCGGGCCAATTACGGAATTTATACCAGGAATAGTACGGCGACTTCACCGATTGGAACGCGCCGCAGCTCTCGTACGTGCCGTACTTGTTGAAATATATACTGTCGTCGCCCGTGTGCGAAAACACGCCGTCGAGTATGACGCTTATGCCGCGCCGACGCGCTTTGACAATGAGGTCCTTGAGGTCCTCGATAGTGCCAAAGTCGCTGTCCACGCGCATATAGTTGCCGATGTCGTACTTATGGTTGGAGTGCGCCTCGAATATGGGCGTCAAGTATATGCATGTAACGCCGAGGTTTTTTATGTACGTCAGCTTTTTCGCTATGCCCTTAAGATTGCCGCCGAAAAAGTCCTCGTTGCGGATCTTGCCGTTTTCGTCGGCGCGAAATTCCGGCACGCCGTTCCAATCGTCGCGGTACACAGCGTACGGCTTGGTTTTGAGCCGCTCGCCGCCGCAGAAGAATCTGTCCGGCATTATCTCGTACATGACGCCGCCGTCGAGCGCCGTCGGCTTGTATGTTTCCTCGACGACCGTAAGCTGCCAATCGGCGCCCTTGCCGAGCAATGCGGATAGATCCGCGTCGCCGCCGACGCGGTAGCACTGCTCCTCGTTTTGGATATCGAAATGATAGAAATACAGTCCTGCGGTCGTCACCTTGACGGTAAGCGAATACGTGTACTCGCCGTCCTCGTCTTTTACGAGGCCCATGCCGTATCTGACCGGATCCTCGCCGTCCTTGGTCAGCACCAAAAACACTTCCGACGGGTTCTGCGGCCGCGTAAAGCGCAGCGTCAAACTTATCGGCTCGTTGACCGTCGCCGCGCCGATAGGTGTTTTACACTCCGTGCAGTTGGGGGAAAACGTTACTGTCTTGCTCATATATCCATCTCCTTTCGGGTTATAATCATGCTTTAAGCGGGGTGCCGCCATATTTTCTCTAAATACCGCGCGCCGCGGCAAATATCTTGCGCGGCGCGGTAAAAGAGCGTTTACTGTGGAAACATCCGCGCCTTACTTCGGGTTTTTGACGCGTTTCAAGTTCCAAATGTGCTTTGCGTAATCGCAGATCGAGCGGTCGGACGAGAAGATACCTGCCTGCGCGATGTTGACGAGCGCCATTTTGTTCCAGTGCGGTTTATCCGCGTACGCTTCGTCCATGCGCTGTGCCGCCTTTACGTAGTCGTCGAAGTCGAGCAGGCACATATACGGGTCGGCGACCTGATAGTTGCCGGCGATCAGATAGTCCGCTATGTCGGAGAAGCTCTCGCCGCCGAAGCCGACGCGCAGTCTGTCTACGACGCGCTTTATCTCGTCGTTGTGCGTGTAGATAGTGGACGAATTATATCCGGCGCGCCAGGCGCGTTCCACTTCCTCGGTGCGCAGGCCGAAAACGAAGATATTGTCGTCGCCGACGCGCTCGCCTATCTCGACGTTTGCGCCGTCCCAGGTGCCGAGCGTCACCGCGCCGTTTATCATGAACTTCATGTTGGACGTGCCCGACGCTTCCTTGCCGGCGAGCGATATCTGCTCGCTGACTTCCGACGCCGGAATGAGGTGCTCGGCTTGAGTGACGTTGTAGTTTTCGACGAACATGACGTCTAACTTCTGCTTGACTTTGGGATTTTTCTGTATTTCCTGCGACAGGCAGTTTATGAGCTGGATTATCCGCTTGGCGTGCATATAGCTGCCGGCGGCTTTTGCGCCGAATATGAACGTCTGCGGCGTGACCTTTTTGTTGGGATCGTCGAGCAGGTCGAGATAGTAATGCACTATCTTGAGCACGTTCATGAGCTGGCGCTTATACTCGTGTAGGCGCTTGATCTGCGTATCGAAACGCGATTCGGGATTGAGCGCAAAGCCGGTGGTCTTTTTGATGTAGTCGGCGTACTCCGTCTTGTTCTGCTGCTTGATCTTGCCTATGCGCTCGAGCACGGTCTTATCCGCCGCGAACTTGAGCAGGTGGCAGAGCGCCTCGGGCTTGGTGTAAAAGTCCGAACCGATGAGCTCGGAAATGAGCGACGAAAGGTGCGGATTGGACTGTATGAGCCAGCGGCGGTGCGTTATGCCGTTTGTGACGTTGGTGAACCTGTCGGGATAAATCTCGTTGAAATCGCTGAAAATGGTGTCCTTTATGATCTCGCTGTGCAGTGCGGAAACGCCGTTGACGCGTTGCGAGCCTATGACGCAGAGGTTAGCCATTTTGACCTGATTGTTGTTGATGATCTGCATGTTGGCTATTTTCTGACCTTCCACTTCGCTCTCGTTCATCGCGTTGACAAAGCGGCGGTTGATCTCGCAGACAATAGCGTATATGCGCGGCAGAACGGTCCTGAACGTGTTTTCGTCCCACTTTTCGAGCGCTTCCGCCATGACCGTGTGGTTGGTGTAGTTGACGGTGCGGCAGGTGATGTCCCACGCCTCGTCCCAGGAGAAATCGTGTTCGTCCATAAGCAGCCGCATGAGCTCGGGAATGGCGAGCGCAGGGTGCGTATCGTTGGCGTGAATGACCGCCTTGTCGGGCAGGTTTTTAAGGCTCTTATAAAGGCGCAAATGGTCCTTGAGTATGCTCTGGAGCGACGCGGACACGAGGAAGTATTCCTGCTGGAGTCGAAGCTGCTTGCCTTGGCTGTGGTCGTCGGACGGATACAGGACCTTGGAAATAAGCTCGGCTTCCGTTTCGCGCAGCATCGCCTTTTCGTAGTCGCCCTGAGAGAAAGACCGCATATCGAACTGCGTCGTCGAAGTCGCCGACCACAGGCGGAGAACGCTTATGCCGGCGTTGTCGCCGTAACCGGAGATCATAACGTCGTTTGCGAGCGCGTCCACACGTTCGCTGTCCACATAGCGCACGCGCAGTTTGCCGTCCTCCTCGTACTCCTCCACTCTGCCGCCGAGATTGACGGTAAAGCGCTTGTCGGAGCGCGGCATCATCCACACTTCGCCGCTCGGCAGCCACATGTCGGGCAGCTCGACCTGTTGGTTATCCACTATGCGCTGACGGAACAAGCCGTACTGATATCTTATGGTAAAGCCCATTGCCGGATAATTGAGCGTCGCAAGACTGTCCATAAAGCACGACGCGAGCCTGCCGAGACCGCCGTTGCCGAGCCCTGCGTCGGACTCGCGCTCGAAAATGCTGTCGAGCGAGAAATTCATCTTTTTGAGGCATTTATCGAACTGCTCCGTCAAGCCGAGGTTGAACAGATTGTTCTTGAGCGACCGGCCGATGAGGAATTCCATACATATATAATACACGCGTTTATACTTGCCGTTGGCAATACGTGCATTGTTTTCCTGTTTCTTCTGTAGCAATATATCGCGCACGACCAAAGATACGGCTTTGTAGATCTGATCCTCGTTCGCCTGCTCGGGCGTGATCGCGAAATAGCGAGCGAGCTTGTCGAGAATAAGCTCCTGCACTTCATTGGTTGTTTTGTTCATGTCTCCTCCGTTGCTGTTATTGTAAATTAAGATCAGCCGATTTGCGAGCGGTAGAGCTCGTTGTACTTCTTCGCGGCGCTATTCCACGAGAAGTCGCACGACATTGCGCGTTTTTGCAGTGCGCGCCACTCGTCCTTGTGATAGTAATACATGGAAACGGCGCGCGTGATGGTTTTGTCCATGACGTCCGAATCGTACTCCTCGAACATAAAGCCGTTGCCGTCCGCGTTTTTCTCGCAGTCGGTAATGGAATCTATAAGTCCGCCCGTCGCACGGACGATCGGAATGGTGCCGAAACGGCACGCCGTCATCTGCGTAAGACCGCACGGCTCAGTGCGCGACGGCACGAGGCACATATCGGCGGCAGCCATGACCTTTTGCGCCAAGTCCTTGTTGTACGTGATGAGCGCGCGCACGCGGCGGTCGTACATGTTTTGCACAAAGGTGAGATAACCCTCGATATCGGGATCGCCCTGACCCTGAATGACGAGCTGAATGTTGGTGTCGAGGATATTGCCGTCCGGTCCGACTTTGTTTATCGATTTTCTGAGCAGGTCGAAGCCCTTGTGCGGCACTATGTGCGCTATCATGCACACGAGCGGCACATCGGGGTCTTCGGGAAGCGAGAGCATGCGCTGCAACCCGAGCTTGTTTTCGACTTTTTTATCGAGCGAGTTCACATCGTAGTTGGCAAACAGCGAGCTCGATTTGGCAGGGTCCTGCGCGTCGGTGTCTATGCCGTTGAGTATGCCGACGAGCTTGTCGCGATACTCGATGAGAACGCCGTCCAAGCCGCCCGAATATTCGGGCAGGCGAATTTCGCGCGCGTACTGCGGCGACATGGTCGTTATGGCGTCGCACGTCGCTATCGCACCCTTGTCGAGATTTATCTTGCCGTTGAATTCCACGACGTGCAAGTCCTCGTTGGAAATGCCGAACACGTCACCGGCGATCACGAGCGGATACACGCCCTGATAATTTATGTTGTGAATGGTAAATACGTTCTTGATACCTTGATATCCGTCGCGATCTTTATACTCGAGCGCGTAATAGATAGGCACGAGCGCCGTCAGATGGTCGTTGGAATGAAGCACGTCCGGTTTGAAATCGAGATACGGCAAAAGCTCGAGCGCCGCGCGCGAAAAGAACGCAAACCGCTCGGCATCGTCGTAGTAGCCGTAAATGCTCGGACGCTTAAAGTAATACTCGTTGTCCACAAAGTAATAAGTTACGCCGTCGTACTCGTAACGGAAAAGTCCGCAGTACTGATTGCGCCAGGACAGCCCGACGGTGATGTTGCACACAAAGGTCATCGATTCTTTGAACCGTGAAGCGACGTCCTCGTACATGGGAAGCATAACTCGCGCGTCCGTCTTTTTCGTCTTGTTAAGCGCGCGCGGCAACGCCGAGCACACCTCGCCCATTCCTCCCGTCGCCGCAAAAGGCGCGGCTTCCGTAGTGACGAAAAGTACGTTGTTGATCTTTGTCTTAGCCATTCTATACTCCTTAAGCCGACTCACTTAATTTTATCACATGCGAGTAAACAAGCTTGCAGAATTATTCCGTGAATATTCGTGCAATCGGCGGAAATGATTGTTTTTTTGTCGTTTATTTTTTTGCCGAAGCCGGCTTCTTAGCCGCGGCAGGTTTTTTCGCCGCCGCGGGCTTTGCCGCAACCGATTTTGTTGCTGCAGGCTTTGCCGCCGTCGGTTTTTTTGCAGTTGCCAGTTTCTTTTCGGCAGTCGGCTTCTTCGCCGCCGCAGGCTTCTTTTCGGCAACGGGTTTTTCGGCGGCTTTCTTCTCGACGCGGTTTGCTTCCGGCTTTTTTGCCGCAGACTTGCCGCTCGGGCAATAGAGCAGTATTCCGCCGAGCGGAGGGATATCTATAGCCAGCGAATCTTCCTTGCCGTGGCTCGCTATCTTTTCGGTCTTGTATTTATCGCCCGATTGGCTCCACTTGTAGATTTCGGTGCGCAAAAGCTCGGTGTACTCGCCCTCGTGCGCGCCGAAGCGATATCCGTCGTGCGGAACGGGTGAATAGTTGATTATTGCGACCATGCGATTCTCGTCGCTGTCGCGGCGCTCGTACACGAGAATGTTCTGCTGGAAGTCATCCGAAACGAGCCATTCGAAGCCGCGCCAATCGTAGTCTATCTCGTGCATCGCCGGATAGTTCTTGTATATGCCGTTGAGCGTGGAAACGAACTTTTTAAGGTCGGCATGCGCAGGATACTCCAACAGGTTCCAATCGAGTTCTTTGGAGAAGTTCCATTCGTTGAACTGACCGAGCTCGGCGCCCATGAACAGCAGCTTTTTGCCGGGGTGCGAGAACATGTATGTAAGGAAGTTCCGTATGCCGGCGAACTTCATGTCGTAATTGCCGGGCATCTTGTTTATGAGCGAGCCCTTGCCGTACACCACTTCGTCGTGCGAAATGGGCAGAATGAAGTTTTCGGTAAAGGCGTAGATCATCGAGAATGTGATCGTGTTGTGATGATACTTGCGGAATACGGGATCGGTCTTGATGTAAGTGAGCGTGTCGTTCATCCAGCCCATATTCCACTTGAAGTTGAATCCGAGACCGCCCATGTCCACTGGACGGGACACCCCACCCCACGCCGTCGATTCCTCGGCTATCATGAGCGCTTTCGGGTATTTCGCGAACACCGCAGTATTAAGACGGCGCAAAAAGTCCACGGCTTCGAGGTTTTCGTTGCCGCCGTAAATGTTGGGACGCCATTCGTATCTGCCGTAATCGAGATACAGCATGCTCGCCACCGCGTCTACGCGCAGTCCGTCGATGTGGTACTTGTCCAGCCAATAAAACGCGTTGGAAATGAGGAAGTTGCGCACTTCGGTACGGCCGTAGTCGAAGCAGCGCGTCCCCCACTCTTTATGCTCCATTTTGAGCGGATCGCTGTGTTCGTACAGCGGGCCGCCGTCAAACTCGTAAAGCCCGTCGCCGTTTTTGGGGAAGTGCCCGGGCACCCAATCGAGTATGACGCCTATGCCGCAAGAGTGCATCTTGTCCACGAGGTACGCAAAGTCCTCGGGCGTGCCGTAACGGGACGTCGGCGCGTAATAGCCCGTCACCTGATATCCCCAAGATCCGTCGAACGGGTACTCCGCGACGCCCATGAGCTCGAGGTGCGTATAGCCGAGCTCTTTGAGGTAGTCGCTCATCTCGTCGGCGAACTTGCGATAGTCGAAGTTGTTGCCGTCCGCATACTTGCGCCAGGACGCAATGTGCGCCTCGTAAATGCTCATCGGCGCGGAATACGGATCGACTTTGTTGGCGAGATAGTCCGCGTCCGTCCATTTAAAGTGATCTATATCCACGACCTTTGCGTTTGTGCCCTCGAAAGTTTCTCTGTGGAAGGCAAACGGATCGCACTTGTATATAGGATGAGAAAAACCGTTCTCTATATAAAACTTGTAGTTGTCAAACTGCTTGACGCCGGAGACAGTCGCCTCCCAAAGACCGGCTTCCGTGATCTTTGTCATGCGGTTGGCGTTTATATCCCAACCGTTAAAATCGCCGATGACCGATATCGTAGTGGCGCGCGTAGACCACACGCGAAAAACCGCCGTCCCCGTATTTTTGTCGAAGTGGCAGCCCAAAAACCTGTAAGCGTCATACATGTCTCCATGATGATACGCGTCGAGCAACTGATTATCCATGAATTATCTCCCTTATACTTTTTGTGACTCTCTCACATCTACGATTATACAACATTCGCATATAAATATCAAGCCTTTTACCAATTTTCTTTGGCGAAAAAAGCGCGCGAAAAAAGCGACGAAAAAATGCTTTCTCCGTCGCTTTCGCACTTATCGCTCCGCACGAGTGCGCGCCGCATACAACGCAACGACGCTATTACAAAAGCGCCTCGCACTTTCCCGTGCAAGGCGCGCCGTCACCTTAAATTTACTTCGATCCGCTTTTGGTGTGAATGTTGAATTCGTCGCTTTTTTCGTCGTAGACCGCGAGCAAAATGTTATCGAGCTCGTCTTTAGTCTTTATGCCCAGCCGCCCGAACAGCCAATCGACGTCCTTGCCGAGCTCCGCAAGACCGGAGTGCGAAACCGTGCCGTCAGCCACGATGACGTTGCTCAGCTCCGCAGGCTCGATGCGCTCTTTGTCCAAGTCCTCCATAACAAGCGGCTTTTGCGCGCCGACGGGCAGCACCGAAAGATCGCCGCTCGGTTCGAATATGGCGTACGCAACGTCCGCGATATCGAAATATCCCTTTTCGCGGAGCATAGACAGCAAGTCGTTCACGTCGATCTTGCTCTTTTTGAGCTCTTTATAATTGATCTTGCCGTCGTAAATGAGCGTCGCCGGCTTGCCCTTGAGCACGCGCTTCAAAAACGTGCTTTTCCGTCCCAAGACCGCGACCAGAAACGCCAGAACAAAGAAGATCGTCATGGCTATTAGGAAGAAATAGAACGGCGTTTCGGTGTTGGTGGCGAACTCGGCGGCGATAGAGCCGAGCGAAATGCCCCCGGCGTAGTCGATAAACTCGAGCTGAGCGATCTGCTTTTTGCCCAAAAGCTTCGATATTATGAACAGATACACGAACGCGACTACGGAGTTGATTAGCACCCAGAAAATAGGTTTTATCCCGAACATTGCAAATACCTCTCTTTAGATGTATCCCACAATGCTGCGATTTTTATGCGCGCCGCAAAAAATACGTCGCCGCGCCGAGCAAAATACTTCAGCCCGCCATCTCCTCGAACTCGTCGGCGCCCACGCCGCATATCGGGCACGCTATGTCGGGCGGCAGGCTTTCACCCTCGTAAACATAGCCGCATAGCTTGCACCTGAACTTGCGCACGCGCTTTTGCTCGGGCGCGGCGGCCTCCTCGACATACGTCGGCGCGGTCTTCGGGCTCTTGCCCTTTATCACGTTGTGATAATAGTCATATGTCATGGGCTTGCGGTCGCCGAGCTTGGCGCAGTCCGTTATCTCGCCCAGAAACACGGTGTGCGTGGAAGTTTCCATAGCGTCCTTAAGGTCGCAAACGAGATATCCGCAACTGTCCGCGAGCACGGGCATATTGGCTTCCACAAGGCTCTTTACGCTTGCGAACTTGTCCACCGTCCGTCCCGACTTAAAGCCGAATGTGCCTATGACCGACGGGTCGCAGTCCTCCGCAAGTATGGACACGGCGAACTTGCCCGTGCCCTTTATGCACTCGTTGGTGTAATTGTCGCGATTGATGCTGACGGCGAGCGTCGGCGGATCGGCAGTCACCTGCATGACAGCATTGGCTATGCAGCCCGCCGCCTTGCCGTCGTGCCACGCCGATACTACGTACACGCCGTACGATAATTTCTGCGCTGTTGTTATATCCATAATATGCCTCCCGCGATTTTTCGCCGCAAAGCCTCGCGGCGCTTTATATATTATTTCCGTATTCGCATTTCGTAACCGCCGCCCACCCGTCAAACGCTATGCCCGAAAAGCTATGCAAAGGCTAAAGAATACGGCGAAAAGACCAAACAAAAATACATCGGACAACGGAATAAAAAAAGTAACGAACCGCCAAACACTCCATGAGCATTAGCACCGTCCCTGCGGAACTGTCGTTACTTGCTTACAGTATATTCCGTCCACAGACGAAAGTCAAGGCATTTACAATAAATTAGGTATTATACCCCCCCCCCGGGCAAATCCAGAACCCGCACGGCAGCCGAATGTTACACGAAACATTGCTTGCGTTCTCGCTTTGCAATAATACGTAATAAAAACAACTCAATCTGTGATTGCGCTAACGGGCAAATTTGCTCCTCGAATAAATACTATTTCATAAAAAAAGGACTGTTTCGGCAGTCCTTTATATATTTTCGTAATGTGTCCATAAAGACAATATTTTAATTGTTTTATTTTCTTTGTCTACCGAATAGACAAGTCTATGCTGTTTATTTAATCTTTTGGAATACATGTTACATAATTCCCCGCAAAGCTTCTCGAGCGGCGGAACAAACGGATTTTCGGATAACTCGGTAAGAATCGTATTGGCTTTTTTTACAAGCGCCGGATATTGTCTGAGCTTTATTAAGTCCTTATCAGCTTGCGCCGTGATAATTATCTTAAAGTTCGCCATTCCACACCCTGCACGTTTCGGGGGATTGGGCTTGTGCTTCAAGCAGTTTTTCACGCATTCCGGGAACACTTAAAAGATACAACGTTTCTTTTAAGCTGTTGTACTCCTCTTCGGATAAAAGAACAGCGTTGCCGTTTTCGGTTGCAACGGTAACATTTTGTTCGCCCGAAAGTACGTCGTTCAAGTACGCGCCGGCGTTTTTTATAAATTTGTTGGCGGTCGTAACGCACATGGTTTTCATCTCCTTTACAGTATATGCAAGTATAGCATAAGATTTGCGGGCTGTCAAGTGCGATTATGTTATAATTGGCGAGCAATGAAGGTCGTGCAGACCTGGCTCGGGCATTCGGAGATTGCCACCACTGCGGACATATACAGCGATGTAAGTATCGACTACAGTCTGCGCGAAGCGGCAAAGCTCAATGCTGTTCTCGAGCCGCACAATTAAAAAGACCGTTCGCGGTCGAACGGTCTTAGGTCGGGCTAACGGCCCTGTGTGGTCGAAGTGGCGAGACTCGAACTCGCGGCCTCATGGTCCCGAAAAATAACCGGCTTAAGCTGTTAATGATAATCACCTCGCGCCCAATGGGGTTAAGGGCAAAGGACTAATTATGGCAAATAAAAAAGCGGATAAGACATACTCCGTTCAACAGAAATGCGCGTATTACGAGCGACGCGTGAACGATCCGAAGTTGACGGACGGACAACGTCGGTACGCGCAGGAACGGTTAAATTCGTTATGTGCCGGCGGTAAACGTTCCCCGGCGCGCAGTGTGTCGCAACACACCGACAGTCAAAAAGCGGCGTTTCATGCCGGTGTCGGGTATGGCGCGGCAAAGTCCGGCAAGCGCGTTCCCGTGCGCGACGAGAATAAAAGATCGTTCCGTGCCGGCGTTGAACGTGCTCAACGTCTTTAATAGTTTTTCTTGCTGGGCTATCGGCATGACGGGCTCTCATCTTCCCTCTGTACCGTGCCTGCTCCTCCTTGCGGGCATGGTCATGGCGCGACCGGGACATGGCGGGTTCAACTCCCGCCCGCGCCTCCAGCCGTAAAGGCAAAAAATACATAAACCCGCGACCGAGGGTATGTATCGGCAAAGGAGTAATTATGGAAAAGAAACAAGTGCAAGAACCGGCGGAAGTCCTTACCGCTACGGCTGTAATGAGGCTGTTCGAATTTAAAGCCGACGACGGGCAAAAGCGGAGTGCAATATCAACCGTCATTCTCGACCCGTTCGGCGACCCCGATTTCATTAACGTCGGCATTTCGCCGCGTTGGGACAGCGTTAAGGGACACATCGACTATTATGGTAAAAAGGCGTTACGAACTGTGCCTGAGGTCGAATTTAATGTCGAAATCCGTGCCGTAACGTATTATTCGAAGAAAAAGAAGCGCGATGTTACTTATGCCGGCGTGTTTGCGAAATCTCCGTTTGCGCCTGATTACGAAATAGAATTTGCTGTTAAAGAACGGTTTTCTTCGGTATTTCGCGATCTTGCTAATCCGCTGCTCGGCATAACCAGTATAGTCGATGATGACGTTCCTATCGCGTCGGATGAAGACGATATCGGCTTGTAATTTCTTGACCGCAGTGACGGGGTATCGGCGGTATATAAGTAAGACCCCATCTAATTATAATGGCGTGCCGTATGCCATGAAGCGGTGGGGATTTTTTATGACAAGACAATCGAGGAATAATTGGATCATCATGATCGTATTCGTGGCGGCGCTGTTCGGCATTCTCGCCTGGGCGACGTCCGGCTTCCGAACGTGGGATCCTTCTGCCTGGTTCAACTGTTGGGGTAAAGGATCAGCCGTCGCCGTTCCGACCGACACGGAAGCCGAGCCGTCCGAAACCGGCATGAACAGATCTGCTGCAAACGCCGGACTTTTGTACGACAGCGAGGACAGCTCTGCCGTTTTCGCCGTGACAAAGCTCCCGACCCCGACATTCGAGTATACCGACACCGGCGTGTATATCGTCACAACCGGTTATCCGCCAATCGGCACCGTGTGTCAGCTGACTATTCTGGACGGGTGGCGGAACAATATCGATGACAAAATTACCCGTCCTTTGTCTTTATTTACGTCGACGATTCAAACACAAGGCGGTCTCTCCACATGGCGTATTTTTGTATCGTACAGCGCTTTAAAGCCTTACGCCGATTATCTCGCCGCAAACGATACGTACGGTTCGTTCCATACAGGCTTGTGCCCGGTTCTTTCGGTGTACAACTTTATGTCCGGCGGCTCCGGTTCCAATCAATACGTCAACAGCGATACGGCTTATTCTAACCCGATCTACTTCCCGACTACAGACGTCGAAGTCGAGTTTACAGACACTACTCTGCGCATTAACAGTTTTTACGGCGAGCCGTATTTTTCTAATCCGTTCTTGAACGAGTCATATCCATACGGTGGGCATATCGGCTATTATGTCGAAGTGTCCGGAAACGGATATACCGACTGCTACACTACCGGCGCGGGGCATAATTGCTACAATACCCACAATGATTCGCTCGGCACTATTGACGGCGAATATCTCTTTATCGATCTGACACAGCTGACTTTCGTTGACGTTCTGGGCGATTATACGATTACTTTTGAACCGTATTCCTTTGGCACAATGCAAAACCAAGCCGGCATTACTTACGCCGTCGCTCTGTCCGTTCCGCCTGTCTACTTCTCCATATCTCGTCTTGCGGCTCCAACAGATATAACGTTCTCGTCCGGAGTGTTGAGCTGGGCGGAAGTGGACGGCGCATGCGGATATTTTGTGTCTATAGACGATCGCGGACACACGAGCGACTTTGTCGTAGACGAGCCGACGTTCGACGCCTCGGCGTACATACACGTTACCGGCGAATACACGGTGCGCGTTCGCGCCCTGGGCAATGTCGGACAAGCTCTCGCAACGCACGAGATGTCCATAGACGTGTCCGCGTTCAATGCCGGCACGACAATAACGCGCATGGTGCTCGTCAATTTTAACGTTGACGGCGACGTCGTGTCCAAGCTCGTGCCGTACGGCAGTACCCTGTCCTCGTACCTGTACGACGTGGACGTAGAGGGTAAGGCTTTCGGCGGCTGGTATTACGATACCGGCTTCAGCAGAGAAGCTGTTAGATCCGACGAGCTTACCGGCGACGTGACGCTATACGCGCGGTTGTCCGATCTCGAGGTGACGGAACGTCGTGTAACCTGGTGGGATCATTATAAGTAGTACGTGTTGATCCCGTGCTTTGCCGTCGCCGGCTTAGTCGTAATAGCGATTGTAGCCGCCGTTGTCCGGAAACGCAAAAACAGATAGTCAACAACCGGTGTGGTCGAGAGTTTTAAGCTCTCGACCTTTGCCGTTTCTCTCGAGGTGATACTATGATCTCAATAAAGACAAACTTACGTAAGATCCTGACCGCAATATTGTGCGCAGTACTGCTTATGATGTTCTTGCTCGCCGTGCCGGTTCTACCGAGCGCGCATGCGGAAGAAGATATCGTCACTGTCCTTGACGATTTTTCCAATACAGGTTTAAATATAGCCGATTATCCCGTAAAGTCCGGCGATTATTCTTTACAAATAATACAGATCGCGGAAACAGATACGCAAGGCATTGTTGTATACGTATATCAACCGTCCGGGAAAAATGATGTGCGAGCAACCGGCATTAATCTTGCAACAGATAATGTCAAACGACAGCGTTATGATTTGACATATTTGGGAAATTATAACACGTTGTTCAAGTATAAGGTTCAAGGCGTCGCTGTATCCTATAATTCTGTGCGGCGTTATGATATTACGTCTATTTATCGAGCATGGGAGCCGGATATCGACGGTGCTCAGAACGGCTCAACTCCCATAACCGAAATAGCTTACCCTGTCGGTGCGGAGTGGGTAATCGATAACACCAGCTATAACAGGCATGATGTAGAAGTCATAACTATAACGGACGAGTATATCGGGCTTGTCCGTTATGCGTCCGGTCTTTTAACTTCTGTAGATAATAATTTCGTTGCTTTTTCCACCTACTATAAAATAGATAATCTCATTGAAGCGGACGTGTATTATGAGTCGGAAACTCATTTGATTTCATCAGCTACGTATCCTTATGTAGTCGATAAGGTATTAAATACGGCATCTAAGACTGTGCATTTATCTTATACAGACGTGGACACCAATACTTCCGGCGGAACGCATGCGGTGAAATACACGTGGAATTGCATACAATCCGTTGCCGATTTTCTCGATACGGAGCAATTGGAGGACAGCGCCAAAGCTAAAATAATTGATAAACAGTGGGTTTTGAGATATTTAACGGAACCTTATGTAGCATTAAATTATCCGGTGGGAACTTTACGGCATACTATTGTCACCGCCGTTACAATGGTATCTCTTAAATTTGTAAGCGAGGAAATGGTATATGAGCTGGGTGTTGTCAACGATACATATCTTGGAAGTTTTATCCCCGATAATACAAATCAAAACGATCGAATTTACGACACAGATTCTCGTTCAGCCTGGCAAAAGTTTTGGGACGGTTTTACTGATGTTTTGGGGGTTATCGGAAGTTTCTTTAACAAAGTTTTTGGCGGTTCTTCATACAGCTGGGTGTCCTGGGTTGTTGTCATTTTCGTTATATTTGTAATTTTATTGTTTTTGCCGGTTATCGGACCATTGCTACTACAGTGCCTGGTGTGGATCGGCAAAGGTCTGCTATGGCTCATCATGGCTCCTGTGCGGCTTGTGCGGGCGATTATCCGGCGAGGGAAAGATTCATGATAACCATAATTTTTGCGCCGCCGCGAACCGGAAAAACAGCGTTATTGACCGCTATTGCGTATAAGACCGCGTACGATAAAGACCGCAATCGCGCAATGCGTCGTGAGCTGTTACAGAAGCAGGCGTCGGGGTTTGCCAATATAACGACGATCCCCGAGCATTGCGTGTCCGCTAATTACGACATGGTTTTTCGCCGGTTCGGATATTACCCGCGTTATACACGCCGGATAAACCCGTACCGATTGGGCTTTGCCAACGCTTATGTTGATACACATTTCAATCTGCCGTACGAGTGTATCTGCATAACCGAAGCGCAGAAGTATCTCAACAGCCGCAGAAATGCTAATTACCCCGATTGGCAAAGTCGCTGGTATGAGCAGCACGGACATAACTGGTTAGATATATACCTGGATACACAACGTGTCGGGTTGATCGACCTTAATGTCCGCGAGCTGGCGCAGTTCATCGAGGTTGTCAAGCTGGTTATAGCCGGTTACGACAGGTGGAACCGTCCGTGCCGGTTCGTCTGGACGCTCCGGCATATGGACAATTTACAGCAATACGAAGCGTATTGCTCGAGCGGGAAGCGCGACACGAGCTGCTACACCGAGAGCGAGTTTGTGGTCGACGCGCCCATATTCGATTTTTACGACAGTTACAGCTGTAAACCGAAGTTTTACAAAGGGCATTTGGACAGCGATATAGACTACTCCGCTGCGGAGCTCACCGAAGATAATTTTGACGGCTACATTAAATGGCTGTCGGATTTCGACGACGAGCTTCCGGACGGTTTCTACAAAAAGGAGCAAAAACGATGATAGATCTCTCTAAGAACGACATTATTGACGAGGTATTCGAACGCTACAAACAGACGTATCGCTGTGTGTACGATACCGTAGACTACATGCCAGAAGCCGACGTGGATATCTTTTTATCGTATGTCCGACGCAATATGTGCAGGACATTTAAACTGATCGATAAATGGTATAAACGACATCGACGACTTCAGCGCAAACGGTTACGGTGCGGACAAGCTGTGTCAACGACCGGAGCTACAATGCCCTGTTCGGAGGATCCTCATGGCGAAGAAGTCTAAATTCCACTGCAAATCGGAAGCGCAGAAACGCGCCATACGCCGAAGTTATGCGGAGCGCGCCGATAAAGAGAACAAAGTCGGCAAGGTTTACCGCGGTGAAACAAAGTACATAGACGTCGAGCCCAAGAAGCAACGCGATTACGTCGTAGTCCGAGAAAAAGGCAAAAACGTCACCGTCGCCAAGCTAAAGACCGTCAAGAAGTTCGACGCAAACGGGAAGAACGCCGATCCGGCGCTTGTGGAGATCAACCACGAACGATACGGGCTTCCGAACCGAACGGGCGTAGACTTTCAGCGTTTCGATAGAAACCGCATATCCGGCAAGCCGCTGGATATAGAGGACAAAACCGTGTTTCCCGAGGGAAAAGAGCAGTTTACTTTAGGCAGTAATGATACACATAATGCGCTCGTTCATACGGGGATGGTGCTAAAAAAGCCCAAAAAAAAGAAGTGACATATTATCACTTCTTGCCTGCGGGTCGGGCGTTCTTCAGAACTCCGACATAAACAACCGTGACCGGTTGAGTTCGCTACCTTGTCTACAAGTATATTCCGTCTACAGACGAAAGTCAAGGCTTTTACAATAAATTCCCCGAAAGATCTTTCCGGCGTTGACAAACGTGGTCAACGATCGGAGCGAAAAACAACAATAAAGGAGCAAAGAACATGCGAGAATTTCTCAAATGGGTCATTCGCTTGACCGCCGACATCGGCGTGTCGCTGCTTACGGTGTATCTCATACACCGTTTTGGACTTTAGCCCGAACAGCCGCAAAGTCGAACAGACGGAGCGGACACGGAACGAGAAGCAGAGCCGCACGTCCGAGCGAAGCGAGCTATGACGTGCGCCGCGACGGAAGCCGGCGACGAGGAGCAATCCCAACGACCGCCGCTCCCTCGAGCCGGGCCACCGCACGGCCCGCTCTTATCCACTCCCCGCCTGCCGCGAAGCGGCAAAAACAAAACCCCGGGCACGGGCGCGAGTGGCTTGCCGCCGCGCCCGTGCCCGGGTGATGGTTGACGAGCGCCGCGCAGCGGCGCGAGGGCAACCACTTGACATATAGAAATAAGCTTACGCGTTAAGGGAGGAGCGTATGGGTAACAAGATGAAAAAACAACCGGAGCTTGTCCCGGTATTCGAAGCGCCGCCGTCGATAGAAATAACATCGGACGAAGTGGACAAGCTCGATCACAATACTACATTTAACGACGTGTATGCCGAATATTACAGTCAACTCGCCGACGAGCTCGACGACGAGCAGTACAAAAAGAACGCGGAGCGCATGCTTAATTGCCATAAACGCTGGTGTGGTGAATATTATGACATGCAGGAAGTTTTTGACGTACAGCAAATATTCCTATGCCACGACAGATTATGCGTCAACTGTCAACATCTTCGACAAGCAGCGCAATTACAGCGTTTTACTAAAATATTCGAAGATGTCGTGAAAGACCATGACCTCTATATGATGACGCTTACCGTTCCAAACTGTCCTATCGACAGTCTGCGAGATTCGCTCGATCGCTTGTCGAGCGCATTTCAGAGTGTTATACGCTATTTTACCGGCAATTCTAAAGTCGCGGGTATAGATTTTGCATCTTACGGATTCTATGCCTGTTATAGGAACATAGAGATCGTTTTAAACCCGGATAGTTTTCACCCGCATTATCATTGCATACTCGCGCTCAAGAAAGATCTCGCCGAAGACAAGTTATTTACTAACGATTACAGTTTCAGTCGCGGAATATTTACGCGCAAGTTTTCCGATCTTGAGATACTCATACAGAAAATACTCGCGTTGAAGTATAATCGCATACGGCTCGACAAAATAATCGTCGATTATGTTCTTAACGGCATAGCCGTTAATCAAAACAAGCTCGAAAAGTGGTGCGGTAAATACAATGTGAGTATGCATATGTTAAATTCATTTCGACGTCAAGGTTATAGCTGTGTTATAGACAAAATCGAGGGACAGTCTTGGCACGAAGCTTTTAAGTATGTCACGAAACTCACAAAAAACGGCTCGCCGATGATGTATTATCAGTTTAAAGTGCTTGTGCCGTTAATCAAAAACATGCACTTCGGGCAAGGCTACGGCGCCTGGTACAAACTGCCGAAAGACGAATGGGAAATCGATTCGGACATTCTCGCCGCTTATGAGTATGTTATACGTCGATTGAAAGAAGTGGAAGATCCTGTCGGGTTTACGTTCAAGCTTCTCGAGCTGAAAGAACGATTACATAATAAATCGCTTAAATGCATATCTCGAAAAAAGGCATACAAGTATGTACAAGAATACTTGGCTGCACGCGTTCCCGATGAAGACACTCCGATATCTTCCGATGACGCAAAAGAGCCCGGTCCGGTTAAGAAATTCATACAATTACGCTTAGATTTGAGTTTGCAATCCGATGATGATGACGATCTTCCCTTCTGATCCCGGTTAATAAGCTGTGCGGGGATCAAAATTAAAAAATAATATTATCTCATAGTACACATAAAAAATCGCCCGATATTTCGAGCGATTTTTTGTTTATTAATTATCGTCGTAGTGTCCCCATAAACTTATTACTTTAATTGTTTTTATATCTTCGAATACTTCATATACAAGCCGGTGTTTTCCGTTGATCCTTTTTGAATATGTGTTGTTTAAATTTATTAGCTTTTCTACAGGACGTTCGTACGGATTTCTCTCGATGATTTCCAATAACGCCATAGCTTTATTGTTCAAATGCGAACTTTTCAGAAGTTCGATATCCTTTTCCGCTTTGCGCGTTCTTACTATCCGATACATCAGTCTTTGAGTTCCTTACGCCAATCGAAGTCAACGCAGTCGGATAAGTCTGTATTGATACCGTTCTCGATTTTTTCTTTCATGCCGGGGATACTGTATAGATATAGCGTTTCCATTAAATTGTTATATTCGTCTGCCGACATAACGATCGCGCCGCCTTCATCGGTCGTTACTTGGATTTTTTCGCCACGCGAAATTACTGCACTAAGATAATCGGACAGATTGTTGGAAAAATCTTTTTTACTTGCAACAGGCATGGTTTTCATCTCCTTTACAGTATATGCAAGTATAGCATAGGATTTGCGGGCTGTCAAGTGCGATTATGTTATAGTTGGCGAGTATGCGCAACATCAAACGGTGTCATTTACCGGAGTGAATAAGTCGTCGCTTAAAATTTATTTTTAATTCGGTAATATTTTCTTGCGATTTTATTTAATTCGATTCGTATTCTATCTTGCAATCCTTGTGAATCGGATTTTATTTCATCCTTTTCAATTTCTAAAAGCGGGATATCGTTGACTTTATAAAGATTTTTCTTTTCTTTTTTGTTTTGAATATATTTGTCTGTGTCCATTCCCCAATACTCGATATAAATCCCTTTACTATTACTTTCAATGGGAATAAACCAATCACACATTATGGTTCGTTCCTCATCATTTATTTCACTTACTCTTTTTTCATAACAGTGGGGTATTCTTAAATTATAGAGAATATCGTCAATGATTACTTCGGCATCGCTTTTTACAATATGACCATCTAAAGTCCTTTTAATATATTCTTTTTGTGAATCTTGTTTTTGTGTGTATTCTGAAACTTTATCTGTCGTTAAGGGTTTTCTTTTTTTTATTATATCTTGAATATCTTCAATTACTCTATCTTTTAGTGTGTTATCGTTATTTTGTTCTGCATTTATTAGAGCTATTGCCATCAGTTTGTTGCAGTTTTCTTGTACTTTTATAAATTCCCGTATTCTCATTATGTTGCTTTTAAGATTGAAATAATAGTCTCTAAATTCAAAAGCTCGAGTGTTTTTATCAAATGAATCTTTAAAATTTAATGTTTCATTATAGCAATTTCTACATTGCGAATATCCATTGGAGTTTTCATTACAGACTATACAATTAGTAAATTTTTCCATTACTTTAGTTTGCGACAGACTAATACTTTCTTTAGAAGTATTGCCGGTGTTCTTCTCGTTTTCATAATTATTCAGAGTATCTAATAAACCATCCTCATCAAAAGAAAATTTGTTCCAACAATCTTTGCAGAATGCATATCCATTCGATTTATTTCCACATATTACACAGTTATCAAAACCTTGTTTAGGAAATTCAGTATGATATATTTTATATCCACATGTACATTCATTTTCTGATAAATGCCATGTTCCACATTTCGGACATTTTTTTATTTTTCCTTCATCCCGAAGTTTAAAACAATTATTGCACAATGGGTACATTCCGCTTGGTTTTCCGCATATAGCACAAGTTTTGGATGCCATAGTCTTCTCCCGATGTTAGAATTTTACGTCGCCCTAATGGGTGCCGTAATTGTTGTATATGTTGCAATAGGTCTTTACACCATTTTCATCTTCAAGGCCGAGTAAGTAATCGGCGGAAACGTTGAAAAATAAAGCCGTTTTTCGTATTACGCTTTCCGTCGGTTCACATTCCCCTTTTTCCCATAGTGTAATCATAGGTTGAGTACAACCGAGTTGTTTTGCAAGTTCTTTTTGAGTTATATGCGCCTCTAACCGCAACTCTTTTATTTTGCAAGCAAAATTCATAATATAATTATAGCAAATTATAAGAAAACTTATTGACAAAATAAGTATTCTTATATATAATGGTGTGTAATGAACGACGAACTATCCGACATTTTTCATATGCTCGATGAAGCGCTACGCGCGCTCGGCAGGCTCACCGACATACAGCCGGCGACGCAAGGAATGACGCTGCTTGCCTGGTTGTGTGCGTTTATAGACGTCTACAAGAGTAACACTGTCGCGCCGGAAACGTTCAAGCAAATGAGGCGAAATATTCGTCTGCACATTGCTCCAAACCTGCCCGACGACCTGCCGCTTAAGGACGTTCGACCTATGGATATTCAGAAAGTGTTGAACGCTATTCCGGCTCCGCGCACGCGCGAAAGTGTGCACAATTTGCTTTCCGGCGCGTTCCGGCAAGCGGTCGCAGAGCAGTTGATCGAGTATAACCCGATGTCGAAGATCAAGAGCTGCAAGGCGAAGCGACACAAAGGAACAGCGCTGACGCTCGAGGAACAATCCGAATTCATGCGTGCGATACACGGAGCTAAGCTCGAGCATTATTATCTGTTCTGCCTGTATTCCGGATGTCGCCGCAACGAAGCGCTCGCCGTTCACCGCGAGGACATCGACGAGCAAAAGCACGTCATTCACATTCGCGGCACTAAGACGGTTCTATCCGACCGGTATATCCCGATATTCGACGGCATACAACGGCTTTTGCCGGAGCTTCCGAACACCGGCGCGCTGTTCCCCTTTCAACCGGATTACGTATCAAAGAACTTTAAAAAATACTGCGCCAACCATACACTGCACGACCTGCGACATACGTTCGCGACACGTGCCCTGGAGGCGGATATCCCGATGAAAGTCGTGCAGACCTGGCTCGGACATTCGGAGATCGCCACCACTGCGGACATATACAGCGATGTAAGTATCGACTACAGTCTGCGCGAAGCGGCAAAGCTCAATGCTGTTCTCGAGCCGCGCAATTAAAAAGACCGTTCGCGGTCGAACGGTCCTTAGGTCGGGCAAGCGCCCTATGTGGTCGAAGTGGCGAGACTCGAACTCGCGGCCTCATGGTCCCGAACCATGCGCGCTACCAACTGCGCTACACCTCGATACGGAAGCGGAACTCCGACTTCCTTTTGGAGCGGAAAACGGGAATCGAACCCGCAACCTTCAGCTTGGGAAGCTACTGCTCTACCATTGAGCCATTTCCGCAATGCCAACAAATTATAGCATTATTGAAAAGCTTTGTCAAACCTTTTGGCGCGATTTCTCGTTTTGTGCAAAAACCCTCCGCAAAACGCGATAAAGCGACAAGCGCCGATAAGCGCTTGTCGGCTTTATTGGTCACGCGATGCATACGTCGCCGATAGTGACGCGTGCGTTAAATCAAGTCTTCGAGCTCTCTTGTCTTCTTTTTAAGCTGATCGCGCTTGACGTCGATCTGCGCGGTAAAGGCGCGGAAGTACGCGATGTCGTCCGTATTGGGCTCGGTCTTGCTGATGAGCGCTTCAATGAGCGCCGCCTGCGACCGCGACCGCTTTATTTCCAAGCTTTTAATCTCTTCCTCGATCAGTCGCAGTTCTTTTGCTATTTCTCTTTTTTTAGACATTGCCGTCATCTCCTTTGGGCGCGTCAGCCCGTTGTTTTTTGCCGTCGTAGCTTATGAGCTTTTTCTTTTGCAGCAATTCTATGCTCTGGAACAGCGCCGCATAGTCCTCGGGCTTGCGCTCGATCTTGACTGCATCGATTGTCGGCATGAGCTCGTCTACGAGCTCTTTTGCGTACTTGAGCGCTCTGCCGCTGCGTATACGGAATAGCAACGGAGTGTCCGCATACGTCTTGACCGCGGACGCGTTCTCGACGCTGTACTTCGTGCCCTCGTACTTCTGCGGATCGTCGGCGAGATACAGGCACAGCGTCTTTCCGCGCATGACTATGCGCGCATAGCACTTTCTGCCGATATAGAAGCTTTCGCGAGCGCGGCTCATATTGGCGCGCGCCTTTTTGTAGGAAAGCAGGTAGTTCTTGAGGTCGGAATATCTGACCTTTACTGCGTCGGGCGCGTCGATCAGCTTGGACAGCACGGTTTTGCCGTACTTGACTTGACCGGCGGAGCCTGCCGCGAACGCCTTTTTGAAGCCCTCGGACGAGGGAACTTCCGCGTCGCCCTCCTCCGCTTCGTACGCCACGGTTTCCTCGTTCTCGTCGGCGACTTCGGGCTGAGCCTCCTCGGCGTCCGCCGTTTCGTCGTCCACGGCGAGCGCGGCTTCGGCAATACGCGCGGCTTCGGCGGCGCGTTCCGCCTCGGCGGCTATCTTGCCTGCCCTGACCGCCGCAATTGTCGCGTCGGAATCGGCGCGAGTGCGAATGGCGACGACCATTTTTTCGGTGACGAGCTGGAGCACGCCCTTCTTATAGAGTATAAGCACTACGAGGAATATGACGAGCAGTATGCCGAGAACGATGAGCAGTATCACCCACCAAGGCAAGCCCGGCTTTTCAAATATGCGGAAGGAGATCGAGTAATCCAATCCCTCGTAATCGCCGCAGCCTGCGATATTCGCTATAAGAATGTACGAGCCTGCCGGCGCGGAATCGAGATCGTTCGTTCCCGTGACGGAGTTGTAATACACCTTGCCGTCGTTGTCCCTGATAAGTATTATGACATTGTCGTTGCCGTAGCGCGCGTCGAATACGACCGCATTGGTTTCCGAATCGTAGCTGCCCTTTACCCAGGTCGCAATGGTGGGCTGGGTGTTCCAGGAATTGGCGGCAGGCGATACTTCAAACTCCACCGCCTGCGACGAGATGCCCTGATAATTGGCGGTTTCGATGACGCGCGTTATCAGATAGTATTTGCCCGACTTAAGTCCGTTCAACAGCGTCGCGATTTGATCCGACACGACGCCTTCGACCGCGGTAAAGTCGTCAAGACCCTGTACGTACGACGTGCCGTTAGCGTTTGTCGCCACGCCGAAATGCACGCTCTGCCCGTCGTCGAGATATTGCGGAACGCCCTGAAGCTTATTGACGTCCTTTTTGAACGTGCCGTAGTCCCAGCCGACGATGTTGGGCGTCTGCTTCCACACGTTCGCGGCTTTTGATATCGTGAACGTCACGCGCGCCGTCGCGCTGTCCGTGGGGAGCACGGACGTGCCCTGCGCCCAGCGATAATGCTCGCTGTCGTTGAGAGTGACGCTTATGTAGTGCGTGCCGCCTATCGTATAAGCGTCGCCGCTGTCGTAGGTTACCGTCCACGCCGCGTCTGCGTCCGCGGGAACGTTGGGCGTGACGCGCTGACCGGTGTACACCACCGCCGGCACTACGGGCGCGCTGACCGACTTGTACACCGTTACGGTGTAGAAGTTATCCGTGGACGTCGGCGCATGATTGGGCTTTTCCACGCGGAAGTACACACGATACGTTCCGTTTGCGCCGTAGGTTATGTTGTCGCGGATCCCGCCCGAGCTCGAAGCCAAATATTCACTGCTGTGCAAGCGCGTGAAATTGTACTTAAATTCATAATCGCCGAAGTACCCGTCGGCGACGGACGTCGCCCAATATCCCTCGCGAGTGACCGAAACGGAGCTCAGAACGCCCGGCGTATTGAGCCTTGTTTCAAACTCGGCGAAGAACGCACCCTTATCTTCGGCGTCGTACTGCCAGGAGCAGCTCATATATCCGTCCGCCGTCGGCGTGCCGAGTGCGAGCGTAATCGTCGCCGGATTTACGGTGAACGTGTACTCGTCGTTGTAAACGCCGACCGCCGCCGCCGCGCCTCCCCACCAAGCGGTGCCGGACGCGGTCGTGACCGCATCGGCGCTCACCGTCAAGGTGTACGTGCCGGCAGGCATGGATTTATTTATGTAATACGTGAAGTTTTCTTTATAGAACGTGCTGGCTATCGGGTCCGAGCCGTACCTGAGCGAGAAGCGTACGTTTTGCGCGCTATCCCAGCTCGCGCCGTCGTCGCCGTACTTGAGCCGCGGCACGGCAGGCGCGCTGTTATCGCCGTACGTCCAATCGTCTACGGTGTAAGCCGTAGCGACGCCCGACGCGCTCGTCGGCGCCAAAAGCGCGTTGCTTTCGCCGCTAGTCCCGACGATGTACCAAACCTTTGTGACGGTAGCGGTCAGTCGGTCGGGAGCTATATCCACGCTGAGTCCGCTCGCCGTATCGATATAGTTGAGCGAAGTGGTGTTCGCGCCGTTGATAAACTGCATTCCGCTCTTTGCGGTAAGCACGACGGTCGCAGTGTACTTGCCTACTTCCGTTCCCGTGTTGCCCGAATAAGTCCCTATCGTATAATACGCGTCCTGCGCGGCATTGCTCGCAACGGCAACCGTGATCGCGCTGCCCGTATATGTCGCTGCCGAAGCCGTGACCGCACGCGTGCCCGAATATGTGTATCCCGCAGGCGCGGTAGCCTGTTGCGCGGTGTACACCTTTTCGTCACTGCCGTTCGCATAGACATACAACGTGCCGCCGGCGAGATTCGACGCGCCGTTTGCGCGCCAAGTGCGGTTGGAGAAAGCCGTAACGTCCGTGCTCGTCACGGTTTGAAGAACGACGTTCCCCGACGCCGTCGTTATTGCGAGCGTCGAGCTGTCCGACGAGAAATACTCGGACGGCGAAACGCCGCTGTTGTAGGTGTTGTATCCCGTGGCTACGCCCGTGCCTGCCGCGGAAACGCCGATCTTGGCGCCGGCAGTAAGCGCGCCGGCGACTTTTATGTATTTGCCGGACGCGATATATACGTTACTTGCCGAGGAGTCTGTGGAATTGGTGTTCCCATACACGACCGGCGCGCCTTTAACGCTGAGCGAATCGCTATCATTAGACGCGTAATTTATGCCGCCGCCGTTAGAGCCTGCGGTGTTGCCAGATATCGTGCCGCCTTCAAGAACGACTTTTCCGTTATACGACATATGTATGCCGCCGCCGTTGCCGGTCGCCGTATTGCCGCTTATTTCGCCGTCCTTTAAAGTGAACGTACTGCCCGTGCCGCCGCCGGAAGCGTTTACGCCCGCGCCGTCGCCGGTCGCCGTATTTCCCGATATCGTGCCGCCGTACATGGTGATAACTGCGCCGTCATCGGCCTGTATTCCGCCGCCGTACGACGCGGTATTTCCGGTGATATTGCCGCCGTAGATATTGAGCGTGCCCGTAACGTGTAAGCCGCCGCCGAGCGTTGTAGTCGTGCCCGTGCCGTGACCGCCTGTGATCTCGCCGGTATGGTCGTCCGAGCAGTCATACAGATTGAGCGTCGCACCGCTGCCGACGGTAATAACGCTCGACGTGCCCGTGCCGGTGAGCGTGTGCCCGTTGAGGCAGATATTGACCGTGCCGGAGCTTACCGTGATGTTCCGCGTAATGTCGGCGTTGAGATAGTAACTGCCGCCCGAAGAAATCGCGGTGTTCGCACCCAATATAGTGGTGTGATTGTCCGCCGCTTCCGCTTTTTTATCGGGAGCGAACAGCGCGAAAAACGCCGCGGCGCACAGTAAAATTGTCATCGCAAAAAATGCTAAGACGCGTCGGCGCGAAAACAATTTGGTTCTCATACATTTCTCCTTGTCTTCATATGAATACAAATGCCGTAACTTTGACCGCGATATTTATATCCGTCGAACAGATACGGCAACGGTATATAATATTATATACGTCATGTCATATTTTGTCAAGTACTTAAATTATATTGAGAGAGAACATATCGCGCGCTCTTATCCCTTTTTGCGCGCCGAAAAACCGCAAAAAACGCAAAAATGCGGCGCCGATACGCCGCACTTGCACTACTCGATAGCTTTTTTCAAAAGCGCTTTGCCCGTCGAGTACGCGGAGCTCACTTCGGCGTACAGACTGTCGTAAAACGCCGCCGCACAGGGTCTGCGCAGTGCGGCAAGCTCCTTTCCGCGCTCGGTGTAAAACTTATCGTAGAGCTTTTCCAGCTTGTAATGATACTCGGAAAAGAACGACGGGCGCGTATCGCCGACGCCGTTCGACGGCATTCCCTGTTCGTCGAGCGTGTACAGCGGCTCGTTGACATCTCCCCTGTACACGAGCGTGCGCGCAATGCCGACCGCGCCCGTCACGTCCAGCTTGTCCGCGTCGAACAGTATTTTCGCTTCCGTGCCGGCAGGCGCTCTGTCTTTCCGAAACCTGTGCGAGCGTATGCAGGCGCGGACGCTTTCCGCAAAGCTTTCGGGAAAGCCACGCGCCGTCAAAAACGCGTACGCCTTGTCGCCGCCGACCTCCGCGTGGCAGAGCGACGGGTCGTCGAACTGTTCTTTGCGCCCGATATCGTGAAGCATGCACGCGCAAATAAGCACGTCGAGATCGACGCCCTGCTCGTGCTCGGCTATATCGAGCGCATAATAGAGCACCCGATACACGTGCTCCACGTCGTGCGCGGAGTCGCCCATGCACGACCGCATATATCCGTCAAGCGCGGAAAACAGTTCTCTGTCCATGCCGTTTACAGCGCGTCGGTAAGCTTGAACACTGCCGCCACCGTGTCGTCCATATCGTAATACTTGTAATCGGCGAGCCGCCCGCCGAACAGCACATTTTTAGTCTTTTTCGCTTCCGCGGCATACTTAGCGTACAGCGCGGTGTTCTTTTCGTCGTTGACGGGATAGTACGGCTCGCAACCGCTCGCGAACTTTTCGGGATACTCGCGCGTTATCACCGTCTTGTCGGACTGCTGCGTTTTGTCGAAATGCCTGTGCTCGATAATGCGCGTATACGGCACCTCGTACTCGGTGTAATTGACGACCGCATTGCCCTGATAGTCGGGCATGTCGAGCGTTTCCGTTTCAAACCGCAACGAGCGATACTCCAGCTCGCCGTACCTGTACTCGAAAAATCTGTCGATAGCGCCCGTGTAAAGAACGCATTTCGCCGCGCCGTCGAATTTTTCCCTATCGGAAAAGTAATCGACGCCCGTCGTCACGTCTACACCCTCGAGCATTTTTTCTATCATGCGCGTGTAGCCGCCTATCGGAATGCCCTGATATCTGTCGTTGAAATAATTGTTGTCGTACGTAAACCGAAGCGGCACGCGCCCGATTATGAACGGCGGCAAAAACTTGCAGTCCCTTCCCCACTGCTTTTCCGTGTATCCCTTGATGAGCGTTCTGTAAACGTCCTCGCCGACGGACGACAGCGCTTTTTCTTCGAGGTTTTTCGGCTCCTCTCCGCCGAGCGCCGCCACCGCCGCCGCGCGCTGACCGTCTATTATGGCGCGCGCTTCTTTGGGCGTTTTGCAACCCCACAGCCTGTTGAACGTGTACATATTAAAAGGCAGGCTGTACAGCGTGCCCTTGTAGTCCGCTATGGGACTGTTTATAAAATTATTGAACTCGGCAAACCGATTGACGAAATCCCACACGCGCTTGTCGCTCGTGTGAAAAATATGCGCGCCGAACTTGTGCACGGTTATCCCTTCGCACTGCTCCGTCGCTATGTTGCCGCCGACGCGTTCGCGCTTTTCCAAAACCGCACAGCGCTTGCCGCGCTCTGTCATGATCCTCGCAAAACACGAGCCGAACAATCCGCTTCCGACTATCAAATAATCGTACCCGTCGCGCATTTTCCCCTCCGCAACTTATTTATGTATCGCAATGCGGCGACTACTTACTCGCCGTCGTTTTTATCCGCAATGTATAATGCGTCGTCCGCAATACCCGCGTCCGCGCCGCTATCGACCGCCGCTTCTTGCGCGCCGTCGGCGTCTGCCGCATCGTTTTGCTCCGCCGCGCCGACATCAACTTCTTCCGCCGCGCCGTCGTTTTGCGCAGGCGCGTCCGACACACCTTCTTCCGTCGCTTCTTGCGCGCCGCTATCGGTCGCGACGTCTTCGACCTTACCGATGACGCTCTCGCTCGAAACGCAGTTGCGCTTTACCTGCTTCCATTTGGGCTTGGTGAAAACGCCGAGGGTTATGGCGACTGCGTAAATTATCATGAACGCGGGGAACAGGAACACCGCCGGCAACATCTTTTTGACCGTCGTCTTGAGCCGTTTGCGCTCGAGAAAGACGGCGAGCAGCGCCTGCAATATGAACGCCGTAACAAAGGCGAACGCCAGCGAATAGCAGATCGTGTTAAAGTACGTCCAGAATATCGACCAATTCCCCATGATCCCGTGATATATCAGCACGTAGCCGTAATATATCGGCAACCATGTGCTCATGAGCACGCACACAGGTATGAACATCAGCGTTATGAACATGTCGATGTACGTCCACTTCCAGCGCACAAAGAACAGCCCGAGCGACTTTATGCCCTGCGTGTAAAACAGCTTGTTGAGCGCACCCGACATGCGCTTGTACCTGCGGAACGTGTCTTTTATGGTGGACGGCTGATCCTCGTACACTATCGCGTCCTTGACGTACATGGTCTTTATCTTGTCCTGATTGAGCCGACGCATGGTGAACTCGGTATCGTCGGAAGCGGTCAGACAGTCCCAACCGTGCTTTTCGATTATCTCCGCCGAAAACATCATGCCGGCGCCGCCGAGCATCGTGCCCTGCCCGATAGCGGAGCGGAAATTGCTCGCAAAGCGGCAATCGCGAATGTACCACAGTCCCGATATGCCCGTAACGATGTTCTGGTCGATATTTTTGGAGTTGGAATAGCCGCGCGCGCATTTTACGCCTGCGTCGAACGCGTCGTTCATGCGCGAAATATAGTCGCGCTCCATGAGGTTGTCCGCGTCGAACTTTATAAAGACCTCGTACCCGGGGTGCTCCTCCGCTATCTTCTCGAAAAGGAATTTGAGCGCGTAGCCGGCTTTGTGGTGCTTGGGGTCGGGATCCGTCCTTTCGTAGACTATCGCGCCTGCCTTTCGCGCTATCTCCGCGGTCCTGTCCGTGCAGTTATCGGCGACGACGAACACGTCGAAAAGCGCGCGCGGATAATCGGAAGCGAGCAGGCACTTTACCGTATCGCCTATTACGTCTTCCTCGTTGCGCGCCGGAATGACTATCCCGAAGCGGTGCTGGACCTTGGCTTTGGGGTACTTTTTCGCCCTTACGAAAAACAAAAGAATATAGAAAACCTGTATGCCGAAAGCGATGCCTATTATCGTAAGCAGGACCTGGTCGTTTATAAAAGATAGGATCTCGTTAAATCTGTCCATGATGTCCGTATCGGCACGCCGCGCCGACGGTTTTATTCCGAAAGTATGCAAAAGCAAAATATACGGTCTATTGATTATACTCTTTGCCGTGCGCTTTGTCAAGCATGCGCGTAAAACAATCGCATATTTCCGCTTTTTCGGCGTAAAAAATCCGTAACGCGACGCCGCCCGCCCGAATAAACTGAAAATATAGCCGCGACATGACGCATATTTGCATCTACATACTATTCGGAGGTGTGATATGTTCTCAGACAACTGTTCCTGTTGCAATCGAAACGACCGATGCGTCAAATGCCGTTGCTGCTGTCGGCACGAGCGGCATTGCTGCGAATGTTGCCGCGAAAAGCCGCGGTGCAACATGCAAAGACCGTGTCGGTGCCAATGCTTTAACCTGTGCTGTCGTGGCTACCGCAGATCGGAAAACCGTTGCGGCGGATCCTGCGGCAGATACGGCGACGACGCGGACAATTAATTATCTTAGGCGCAAGTCATAACACCATATCTTAGGCGGCGCATTAATGTCCGCAACACAAAAAAGCCCCTAAAGGGCTTTTTTGTTTTTAGTGCTGATTTATTCTTTATTCGGCGCCTGTACGCGCTTTTTAATGAGCTCGAACATCTCGTCGTCCAAAACGTGCTCTATGCGGCAGGCGTTTATTTCCGCAAGCTCCTCGCTCGCGCCGAGCTCCTCGAAAAGAGCGGTAAGCACATTGTGCCTATCGTATATGCTGCCCGCTTTTTCCGCGCCTTTTTGCGTAAACTCGATAAACCCGTCGTCGCCTATGGTGATATATCCCCTGTCCTGCAAAAGATTGACGCCGCGCGAAACGCTCGATTTGGCGTAACCGAGTTTTTCCGCAATGTCGATAGACCGCACCGCAGGGCGCGTGTTCTTTAGGACGAGTATTGTTTCGAGATACATTTCTTCCGATTCGTGGTCTTTCATACATATATATTATATCATTAGCTTCGGCTCATGTAAAGCGGTTTTTAAATTTTCAGACATAAAGATTGACAATCGACACCGCATATGATATAATCGCGATATAAACAAAAAACGGAGAAAACAAATGAAAGTAGAATGTAACGGAAACGACCTGTGCGAAGCGGTGGCTAAAGTAATAAAAGCCGTGCCCACGCGCTCGACCAACGCAATACTCGAATGTATCAAGCTCGGCGCGGAAGACGGCACGCTGACACTTACCGCGACCGACCTCGAGCTTTCCATCGAGCACATGGTGCGCGCCGACGTTATCGAGTCGGGCGAAGTAGCGGTCCCCGGCAAGCTGTTCGGCGACTTCGTCAAAAAACTGACGTCGCAGAACATAGTGCTCGCCGCCGCCGGCTCGCGCCTTAAGATATCGTACGAGCGCAGCGAGGGCGAGTTCGGCTGCTACACCGATCGCTTCCCCGAAGTCAACCGCATAGAAGATACGCAGTACTTCGAGATGAAAAACAGCGATTTCAAAGACCTCGTCAACAAGGTCGCGTTTTCGGTGTGCACCGACGACACCCGTCCCGTGCTCAAGGGCGTGCGGCTGGAGATAGACGACAACGGCATAGTCGCCGTGGCGCTCGACGGATATCGCCTCGCAAAGTGCGTAAAGCCGATAGTCCGCACCACCGCGTCCACGAGCATAGTCGTGCCGGCGCGCGCTATACTCGAAATATCCCGACTTATCCAAGACAACGACGATACGGTCAAGTTCTATCTGCACAAAAACTTCCTTATGGTGCGCGTAGACGCCACCACTATCACCACGCGCCTGCTCGCCGGAGATTTCGTCAACTATCGCCAGATCATTCCGCAGCACTTCGACACGCAGGTATATATCCCCAAATCGCTGTTCGAGGACGCGATAGACCGCGCGGTGCTGATGTCGCGCTCCGAAAAGAACAACAATCTCGTCCGCTTCGATATTTCCCAGACGAACATGACAGTGCGCTCGCACAGCGACGCAGGCAACGTCGAGGAAAACCTGCCCGTAAAGACGGACGGCGCGGACATAACGATATCGTTCAATGCGCGGTACTTTACCGAGTTTTTGCACTATATGACGTGCGACACCGTTGTGCTCAACATGACCAACGCGACGTCGGCGTGCGTGGTTTCGCCGGCAGGCGGGCTTGACGAGTACATATATCTCGTGCTCCCCGTGCGCAGTGTGTAAACACATACACCGAAGATTTCTCGATTTTCGTCGCAACAAAATAGACTATGTAACAAAGCAGTTGACAAAATTGCTTCTCGAATAAAACCCAATACAATAAAGCATCACCCCGTTACATTCATAACGGGGTGATTTTTTGAAGTGATATCTTAAGAACAGTCTATTTCAACCTTTCTCCGCATTTTTTGCAGTACGCCGCCTCTGCCCTGTTCTCCTCGCCGCAGTTCGGGCAGATGTTGCGCTTGGGCTCTTGCTCGTCCTCGTTCCAATTTCGCGATATGGGGAATTTGCGGCCGCACTGCGTGCACACCACCGCGTCGGCGTCGCACACCGCGCCGCACGCCGGACAGGTCACGCCTGCCGCCGTTTCCGCGTCCGCAAGCTTGCAACCGCACTTGCCGCAGAACACCGCGCCTTCTTTGCACGCCGCGCCGCACTGCGGACACACGCGCGCCTCGTCGCGCCGCACCGCTATCTTGTTTCCGCACTTTCTGCAAAATGCCGAGCCGTCGGGGTTTGCCGCGCCGCAATTCGAGCAGAACACGTCTTCGCCGCCGCCTGCGCCGTTCGCGCCGCCGCCCGACACAGCGGACGTCTTTTCGCCGCCGACGAGGTCGTTATAAAATTCGGCATATGCTATCTGCATATACGGCGCAACAAAGATAGACGCAAGCCCGAAAGTGATGATAGTGAGCAGTATCCAGCCTATAAAGCTGAGCTGCAGGCAGAAATACCGCCATTTGTTCCCTTTCATCAGTTCCATAGACTTCTTGCGCGCTTCCTCGGCGGAGAGCTTGGGATCGTCTACGCTTATGTAATAGCTCATGCTGTAGGAATACGACTTGATTATGCCCGGGATAATTAGGAGCAATCCCCAAAGCAATGTGAACAGCCCGATAAGCAGCCCGAGCACAAACGTCTTTGCAAAGCAGTAAAATCCGTCGAACATCGTTTCGAACTTTACTTTTTTGCCGCGGACGATATCGAGCGACAGTTTGCTTATGCCAAACGTCATCGTGCCCGAAACGATGATCGACGCTATCGAAACAAGCACGTCGTATATGAGCATGGCGACGATCATTATTCCGCAGTTTGCGCCCGAACCGCCCGTAAACGCGTTCCAAGCCCTGCGCCGACATTCCTTTGCGCGTATCATGTTTTACTCCTTAACATAAAATTCGCATATATCATACGATAAAATTTTTATATGTGCCTTAGAGTTTTATTATAATCGGATTAAATTTTTTCGGCTCGTATCGCGGCGTGCGCGCGAATTTATTTGCCGTTGAACTTGCCGAGAAGTGCGGCGAGCTTTTCGTCCATCGTCATGTTCTCTGTGGACGGCGCGGCTTCCGTTCTGTCGCGATAGCCGCTCTGCCGCTCCGCGCGCATGTGCTTATCGCCGAACTGTCTGTCGCCCTCGCGACGCGGTCTGTCGCCGAACTGTCTGTCGCCCTCGCGACGCGGTCTGTCGCCGAACCGTCCGCCGTCGCGGCGGTCGGAGCGCGACTTATCGAACTCCGCGCGATTTTTTTCGCGCTGTTGCTTTTGTTGCTCGCGCTGTTGTTTTTGGAGCTCGCGGTCGGCTTTGCGCTTGTCGCGCAGGGCGGGATCGAGCGCGGTCAGCGCGATGCGGTGTTTTTCCTTATCGACGGAAAGCACCCACACGTCCAGTTTGTCGCCCACCTTAAGTATGTCCGACGGGCTCTTTACAAAGCCGTCCGACATTTCGGAAATGTGCAAAAGTCCGTCCTGATGCACCGAAATATCGACGAACGCGCCGAAATCGGTTACATTGCGCACCACGCCGGATATCTTCATGCCCTCTTTGAGGTCGTTCATGTCCATGAGGTCGGAACGCAGTACGGGCGGCGGCAGGCTGTCGCGCATGTCTCTGCCCGGCTTTAACAGCTCGGTCACGATATCGTTGAGAGTGGGCACGCCGACGCCTATCTCGTCCGCAACGGCCTGTTCGCCGACGGCGGCTATCTTTTGCGGCAGCTCTTTGAGTTTTTCGTTTTTTACGTCGTCGCCCGAATAGCCGAACTTGTCCAAAAGTTTTTGAGCCGCGCCGTAAGACTCGGGGTGCACCGCCGTGTTGTCCAAAACGTTTTCGCCGTCCGATATGCGCAAAAATCCGGCGCACTGTTCAAACGCCTTTGCGCCCAGCTTGGGAACTTTCAACAGCTCTTTGCGCGACGCGAACGGCTTGTTGGAGCGGTACTCCACAATGCTCTTTGCCGTGCCGATGTTAAGTCCGGACACGTACGAAAGCAACGAGTACGACGCGGTGTTGAGGTCCACGCCGACGCTGTTTACGCAGTCCTCGACCGCCGCCTCGAGCGAAGTGACGAGCCGCTTTTGCGGCATGTCGTGCTGATACTGCCCTACGCCGAGCGAGCGCACGTCCACTTTTATGAGCTCCGCGAGCGGGTCGAGAAGGCGTCGCGCTATGGAGATCGCGCTCCTTATGGTGAGGTCGAGCTGAGGGAATTCCTCCGCGCCCAGCTTGCCTGCGCTGTATACGGATGCGCCCGATTCCGAAACCACCGCGTACGACACAGGGCGGTCGAGTTCCTTTATCAAGTCGGCTACGAATATCTCCGATTCCTTGGACGCCGTGCCGTTGCCTATGGAAATGCAGTCCACGCCGTAGTCGGCGATAAGCTTTTTCATCACCGCTTTGGCTTCCTCGATCTTTTTCTGCGGCGGCGTGGGGTAAATGACCGCGCTCGTCAAAAATTTGCCGCTCGCGTCGATGACCGCTATCTTACAGCCCGTGCGATACGCCGGATCGAGCCCGAGTATTACTTTGCCCTTGAGCGGCGGCTGCAACAGCAGCGGCTTTAGGTTGCGCTCGAACGTCTTTATCGCCTGTTCGGAAGCGCGGTCGAAAAGCTCTGCGCGCACCTCGCGCTCTATCGACGGCGCGATAAGACGCTTGTACGCGTCCTCTATCGTTCTGTCTATGAGCGCGTCGAACGCCGACTGCTTCTTTTTTGCGGCGGCAACAGTCGCTATCGCCTTGCTCTCGTCCACAACTACGCCCGCTTTGAGGCAGCCCTCTTTTTCGCCGCGATTGACGGCGAGCACGCGGTGACTGGGCACGGTGGAGATCGCCTCGTCGAACTTGAAGTACGTTTCGTACACCTTTTTCTTTTCGCCGTCCGTGCACGACTCGTCCGCAACGGCGGTCAGCCTGCCCGACTCAAACGCCTGCGCGCGCAATGCTTTTCTTATCGCCGCGTCGTCGGATATGCGCTCGGCTATTATGTCGCACGCGCCGTCGAGCGCCGTTTTGGCGTCCGGCACTTCCTTTTCCGCGTCGATGTACGGCGCGCAAAGCTCCGCTTCGTCGTATGACGCAAGCTCCTGCGCTTCTATTATATCTGCGAGCGGCTCGAGTCCGCGCGCTATCGCCACGGACGCGCGCGTCTTTTTCTTCTGCTTGAACGGTCTGTACACGTCCTCCGCTTCGGTGAGCGTCTTTGCCGCATCGAGCGCCGACGCAAGCTCGTCCGTCCACTTGCCCTGACCTTCTATCGCCGAGCGTATTTCCTCCTTGCGCTTTTGCAAGCCCTTAAGATAATCGTATCTTTCGGACAACTCGCGTATCACCTGATCGTCGGTCGCGCCGTGCATTTCCTTGCGATAGCGCGCGATAAACGGAACGGTATCGCCCTGATCGAGCAGATCCACGATGTTGGAGCAGTGCTCCTCTTTGAGCCCGAATTCCTCGGCAAGCTGTTTCTTTACGTCCATACGCTCCTCGTACAAAATTGTTGTCGGCATCTATTTTACACCACCCGAAAAATAAAATCAATCGTTTTGCCGATTATCGCAAATAACGCTTCTATTCGGGTTTGCGACGGGCATACAATATCGGTATGAAAGATATATCGCAACAGACCGCGCAGACAGCGCAAAAAATCAAGTTCACCTCGCACTCGATAACGGTGACAGACCGCAAAAAGGCGTCGTTCACCGGCGTTTGCAAGGTGGACGGCATGACGGACACGCAGATAGACATAACGACCTGCCTCGGCAGGCTTATTATCTGCGGCAGCGAGCTCAAAATAGCCAAGTTCGACGTGGACGACGGCAATCTTTCGCTGACCGGCAATATCGACGCGCTCAAGTATGCGCAAGCCAAGCAGTCGTTTTTCAAGCGCGTGTTCAAATGAGCGAGATATACGCTTTTCTGTTCTGCTTTGCGCTCGGGATAGCGGCGCGATTTTTATACATGGCGACGACCAAGCTCGCCGAACGCACGAATATTCTGCCCGTGACGATAGTCCTCGACATCATGACCGTCGCGGCGGTCGGCGGCGGACTTACCGCGTACATAATACTGACGGACACCGTGCCGGCGCCGTACATGTTTACGGCGCTACTTGCCGCTTACCTTATTACGTATCTGCTTACAAGGCGACAAGTTCAGTCGGGCACGCCCGAAAAAGGCGGCGACGGGCGCGCAACGGGCGGAAAAAGTGCCGCGGGCGGCGACAAAAAACGGCGTAAAAGTACGTAAACGCGCCGCCGACGGGCATTTTGCTTGACATGCCCTGTGGCGTTTGATAGAATATATATTAATGAAAAGAATGATCTTAGTGTCGTCTCCGCCGGCGTGCGGCAAGACTTACATATCCAAACAGCTCGCAAAAAACCTAAAGCACGTAGTGTATCTCGACAAAGATACGCTTATTCCGCTTTCCAAACAAATATTTCGCGTCGCAAAAAAGCCGTACGACCGCAGTTCCGACTTTTTCGAGGAGAATATCCGCGACTACGAGTACGAGGTGATACTCGACCTCGGGTTCGAGGCGTTGCGCTACGACGACACGGTGCTCATAAACGCGCCGTTTACGCGCGAGATACGCGACACGGACTACATGGCGTCGCTGCGCGCTAAGCTGAAAAGCTACGGAGCAAAGCTAACCGTGATATGGGTGGTGACCACGCCCGATGTGTGCAGAGCGCGCATGATAAAGCGCAATTCCGATCGCGACGTGTACAAGATAAACAACTGGGATAAGTACGTGAAAACGGTGGACTTTTCCGTCCCGACCAGCCTCGACGATCCCAACGTAAAAGACGACCTTCTGCTGTTCTACAACTCGTCCGAAGCGGAGTACGAAAAGTCGATGCACGACGTATTGGCTGTACTCGAGGGCGATTGACGGCGCACTCGCGCATTTACCGACGATATTGCACAAACTATTTGTGCGGAAAAACCATGGCGAAAAACGAAGCACAGACACAATCGAATGAGCCGACCGAGTGCGGACGGCGCGTGCGCGACGGCGGCACGGACAGGCACGAATTTTCGAGCGCGTCCGCCGCATACCGCTCCGTAAGCAAAGAGGATAAACGCCGCGCGTTTATTATGCTCGGCGCGGCGGCGGTCACGCTTGCGGTGCTTCTCCTGTCGCGCCTGCTGTGGCTTTTCGAGCCGTTGCTCGACAAGATATATTACGGCACTCTTTCCGAAATAGTCTACTACATCGCGCTCGGCGTGCTGTTTACCATTTATATCGTATTTCTCAACAGATTTATCGTAAAGCATTGCGACGCGCACATATTCGGGATAAAAAAAGACCCGATAATTTTGCCGCGCGCGCTCGGCGTGATCGCCGTTTCGGCTGTCGCCGTATTCATAGCCGGCGCGGTGTTCGGTTTTCAACTTAAAATGCAGTCCGAAATGGGCTTAGGGGTCACTCTTGCGACCGCGCTGACCAACATTTCCGTATACTTTTACTACGCTTTCCACATGTGGCTCGGGTTTACGATAGCCGTGCTCTTACAGCACGCCATGAGCACGCTCTTTCCGTCCAAATACACGGTGCCCTGGGGTGCCGTCGCGCTCGTGACGGTGTTCGGGCTTGTCGAACTCATTTTCGAGCTGTACACCACTTCGCACCTATACCCTTGGCTGTACTACCTGTACACATTTGTGTACGGCGCGATATTCACTCTTACGGAACGGCGCTTCCACATAAGCTATTGGGCGTCCGTCATTGTGATGGTGCTGTGATGAAAGATATAAAGACGATCGCAAAAAAAACAGGCGCAAACATTCTGCGCTTTATAAAGACAAATTACCTCATGGTGGGGTATATCATTGCGGCGTTCCTGACGGAGCTTACGGGGATAGCCGTGACCGCCGGCAAGTTCTACATGACCGAGCCCTGGCTGTACATCACATTTGTCGCGCTGATATGCTTCGTGTCGCTGTATCTGCCCGGGCATACTCCGCGATATATCCTGTTTACCGTGGCGCTCGCCGCCAACTTTATACTCGATATAGCGTTTATCATCATCTTCGACAGCACAAACACCGTTTTCGACTATGCAATGATAAGCCTGCGCAACGACGCGATGATGATAGTCGAAAGCGTGCCCGTCAGCTTTACTTTCGTGTTCGTATCGGGCGTCATCATGGCGCTGTACTGCACGCTGGGCTACAAGCTGAAAAGCCGCATGCCCAAGCCGGAAACGACAAGGCTTGCCGTTTCGATAACCACGTCGTTGCTTTCCCTGAGCATAATGACGAACGGGTTGCTCGTTTACTTTACAAACTACAAGCACGACTCCAACGACCTCAGTTACAAACTGTATCAGACCGAAACGAGCACTTATTCCAACAAGGGCATAATCGGCAATTTTTACAACGAGCTCGCGCGCGGGCTGTGGTTTTCGGAGATAGACATAAGCGATCTCCGCGAGCTCAAGAGCTTTGTGTATGCCGACCTGACCGCGCCGACGCCGCTCACCGGCAAGGCGACGGACTACAACGTCGTCACCGTCCTTTGCGAGAGCTTTGAATGGTTCACCTTCCTTTACGACGCCGACAGATATCCCAACGGCTACGCCAAGCTTTTGACGGGCAACGAGCGGACGAGCGCGGACGAGATCAAGGCAAAACTGCACATGCTGTACCCCAATCTCTACAGATTTTACGAGAGCGACTCCACCGTCATTCTCAACAACTCGCACGCGCTCGAAAAGACGGACATTTCCGAAAACAAGTCGATAATCGGCAATTATCCGATGTACGAATACATCAATTACGCGTATCCCGAAAACTCGCTGCCGTACAGTATTCCCAACATACTCAACGCGCTGTACGGCGTAGAGAGCAACTCCTTCCACAACGGATATAAGACATTCTACAACCGCAACATCCACCATACGCACGCGCTCGGCTTTAACAGCTTTACTTCGGCGGAAGATATGGACTTCGACGACGACGACACCGGTCTCGGCGAGCGCAACCTCGACTCGCAGATGTTCGATTCCTGCAAAGAAGCTATGTTCCCCACCGACAGGCGCTTCAACACCTTTGTAACGACTATAACCCAGCACGGGCAGTACGCGTACAGAGAGAACTTGCAGGAATATTACGACAGAATGGACGCGCTCGGAATACTGCCGTACGCCGAATCGGGTTCGGACAGCGACGACCGCAACGCGCTGAGGTTCTACTGCGCCGCCGGCATGGATTTCGACAAAGCGATAGGAATAATGCTCGACTATCTCGAAGCCAACGGGCTCGCCGACAAGACGCTCATCACTCTGTTCGGCGATCACAACGTCTATTATCAGGGCGTAAGCAACTACGTCAAAAACATAATTTCGACATCGGCGGAAAACTACACCGAGCTGTATCGCACGCCAGTAATGATAAAGATCGGCAACGCGTCCGTGCCGAACGGCATGCGCCAAATAGAAAAGTTCACCTGCATCGCGGACATCTATCCCACCATACTCGACCTGCTCGGCATAACGACGTTCTCCAACCTGACATACGGCGTGAGCGCGTTTTCGGAGCAGTCGTCGGTGCTGTATTCGCGCGCGTACGATAAATTTTTGACGGATAAGATATATTTCAACTCCATGAGCAATATCAATTACAAGGCAGCCGACGCAGACGACGCATATATAGAGGAGATACGGCGCAAAGCGCTCGTGCTTTTGGACAAGATATCTCACGTAAACCGCCTCTTCGCGAGCGATTACTTTAACGGCCGCGAAGAAGAATTCTACTCGCGACTGCGCGAGGTCAATCGCGAGGGCTTGCCTGCCGCGTCCTGACATAAATTATTCGGAGCGTATCGATGGTAAAACTTATTTCCGCTTTAAAAGCAAATCCCGCTTTTCTCGGTATATCCGAAACTGCCGCTGTCGTTATAATAACGCTGTTTGCGGCGATCATAGTTCTGCTGACGCTGTTTATCCTCGTCATTTTCCTGTCGGAGGGCTTTAGACGCTTCCTTTTCGACAGCAAAGAAAAGCCGGAGAAAGACGAGCGGAATAAGCAGGAAAAGTCGGAAAAACCCGATAAAAAAGCCGCGCCGCGCGCGGCGCGATCTTCCGCGCCCGAAACGCAGGAAACGCAGGAAACGCCCGAAAAGAAACCCGTAAGGCGCACGCCGCGCTATCGCGATCCCGTGCCGACGGTGCCGCTCGACGGAGCTTTGACGACGGCGACCGAAACCGCCGCCACAGAAGCCACGGCAAAAAAATCGCGCTCGAGATCGCAGGCGGCAAAATCCGCCGACGGCGGCGCAACCGATAACAACATTTTCGGCAACGTTCCCACGGTGTATATTCCGTCCATTCCAACCGCCGCGCAAAAGCCCAAAGCGCGCACGGCGGCGACAAAAGCCGCGGACACACCGACCGCCGAAAAAACGCCGACGGCGACAAAACGCTCCGCACAGAAGACGGACGGCATAAAGCAAACGGCGAGCGCCGCCGCAAAAAAGACGGAAACCGAAAAACCGAAAGCTTCCAAAACGCAGAAAAAAGACACTGCGGAAACCGCCCTCGAAAAAAGCGCAAACACCGAAAAGACCGCAAAAGTCTCGAACGGCAAAAAACGAAATAACTGACGGTTCATACGGCAGAGTATGAAAACACGACACAAAAAATACGATCTTCGACGCATTCGCACGCTTGTGTTCGGGTGCTTGACGGGCGCGATATGCGGCGGCGTTCTCGCGCTGTTTTTGACTTGCGCGCGCGTCGTGCTGTCGTACACCTTCGGACTGTACGCCGCGGCGGACACGCCGCTCGCCGTTGTGTGCCTTTTGACGCTCGTCCTGCTGTGCTGCTTTGCGGCGGCGGTACTGCAAACGCTGTTTCCTATCGGCAAAGGTAGCGGCATACCCCTCGCGGAATGTTGCGCGCGCGGCATGCTCCGCACCAACCCGTTCTCCGCCGCGGCGGCGCTCGTCGGCGGCAGTCTTTTGTCCTTTCTGTGCGGAATGTCCGTGGGTAGCGAAGGCCCGTCCGTCGGCGTGGGCGGACTTATAGGCGACGGCGTGGGGAGAGCTGCAAAGACATCGGACGAACTCCGCCGCCACCTGATAACGGGCGGCGCGAGCTCCGGACTTGCCGTAGCGTTCAATGCGCCGCTGACCGGCATAACCTTTGCGCTCGAAGAAACGCACAGGCGGTTCTCGCCGGACATACTGCTCGCCGCGTGCTCGTCCGTCGTTTCCGCGGTGCTGGTATCGCAGGCGATATTCTATGGCTTCGGCCGGATCGAATACTTGAACGGGCTCGGCATACGCGCAGGCTTCACCGTACTCCCCTACTTAGCTCAAACGCGTGCGGCGAACGTGACCGAATTTTTCAAGCTCTGCGCGATCGCGCTGCTGTGCGGCGCGACATGCGGCGGCATTGCGCTCGCTTTTAATCGAGCGATATTCGCGCTGTCCGACGTATTCAAGCGCGTAAACAACGCGCTTCTGCGCCTATTGCCGACATTCGTTCTTACCGCCGTCATTGCGCTTTCGCTTAAGCTTTCGGTGGGCAGCGGCGAGGCGATGCTGGAAGCCATCTCTCAAAACACGGCGTTTTGGCTGCTCTTTGCGCTTTTCGCGGCGCGGCTCATTACGACCGTGTGCGCGAGCGGCGCAGGGGTCACGGGCGGGCTGTTTCTGCCCATGATCGCCATAGGCGGGCTGCTCGGCGCGATAGCCGCCAAGATCTGCGTTATGTGCGGACTGCCCGAGGCGTACGCGCCGAATATAACAATGCTGTGCATTGCCGCTTTCTTCGCGGCGTCCGTGCGCGCGCCGATAAGCGCCGTCGCGCTTACGCTGGAGCTGACGGCGAGCTTTGCCAATCTGCTGCCGTGCGCTATCGCAGTAGCGGCGGCGATGATACTCGCCGACTTTACGAGGACGGCGCCGCTGTACGAACGCATGATGGAGGACCTGCAAAGATCGGCAGGGACTTTCGGCGGCGTCAATCCGACACTGCACGGCGTCGTGACGGATCGCTCCGCCGCAGACGGCAAGCGCATACGCGATATCCTGTGGCCGTACAACTCGCTCGTCATAGGGCTCGACCGCGACGGCACGGACATCGTGCCCGACGGCGAAACCGTTTTGCGCGCAGGCGACCGGCTCACCGTCCGCGCCGACCGCGTGGACGAGGCGAAGTTCCGCGAGCAAATGCGCGAATACATAGAAGTACAAGTCGAACCGTCGGATACGACCGGCGACAACGGGAGGCCATCATGACAACTATAGCGATAACGGGTGCGACGGGTAACATGGGCGCGGCGACATTCGCCATGCTCGAAACCGCCGAACACATAGATAAGATAAAACTGCTGTGCCGCAGCGAGAAGCGCGCGCGCAAGCTTTTGAAAAAGCATAAGGCGCTGCGCGACAAAACGGAGATCGTGCTCGGTGAGATGTCCGACCGCTCGGCGGTGACAGAACTCGTGCGCGGCGCACAGCTCGTAATAAACATGGCGGCGGTCATTCCGCCGAAGTCCGACGCCGCACCGCGCGCCGCTCAAAGTTGCAACGAAGTCGGCGCGAACGTATTGGCTGAAGTAATAGAAAACACGGAAACCGATCAGCCTGCGCTCATACATATATCCACGGTCGCGCTGTACGGCAACCGCACGGGCGCGCACCGCTTTGCGCGCGTCGGCGATCCGCTTTTGGTCAGTCCGTTCGACGTGTATTCGGCGACGAAACTGCGCGGCGAGTTCCGTATTCTCGAGAGCAAAATAGAAAAATGGGCGATACTGCGCCAGACCGCCATGCTCCATTCCAAGATGTTTAACGACAACCTTCACGACGGGCTCATGTTCCACACCGTATTCGACGCGCCGCTCGAATGGGTGACGGCGCACGACAGCGGGCTTTTGATGCGCAACATCGCGGAAGCGTTCGCGAGCGACTGCCTGCCCGACGGGTTTTGGAACAAGTGCTACGACATCACGGGCGGAAAAGCCAACCGTCGCTACGGCATCGGCTCTTACGACGACGGGTTTGCGCCCATCGGCGCAAAAACGAAAATGCTGTTTCGCCCGGGCGACAACGTTACGCGCAATTTTCACGGCGTGTGGTACGCCGACGAGAAGCTCAACGCCATGTTCGACTATCAGACGCAGAGCGTGACCGACTATTGGCGCGGAGTGTACGCCGCTCACCCCATATTCAAAATAGGAAAGATCGTGCCCAAGCGACTTATACGCCGCTTGCTCATAGACCGACTCAAAAAGAGCCGCACCGCTCCGCACTATTGGGCAAAGCACGGCGACGACGCGCGGCTGACCGCGTACTTCGGCGGCAGAGCGCAGTACGAAAAACTGCAAAATACCGATTGGAGCGACTTCCCCGTTCCCGACGGCGAACGTATATCCGAGATAGAAGGCAACGCCTCGCCCGTGTTCTACGGCTTCGACTTCGACAAGCCCGATAGCGAGATCGACAAAGCCGACCTCGAAAGCGTCGCGGCGGCGCACGGCGGCAGGCTCGTGACCGAGCAGTTCCGCACGGGCGACATGTATACTGCCGTCGAATGGGAAACGCAGGACGGCGAGCGCTTTTTCGCGCGGCCGTACACCGTGCTCCGCGCAGGGCACTGGCACAGCTCCATATACGACGAATACGTCTGGGATTTCGACAGGCTCGCAAAAAAAGACAAAGTTTTCGCGTCGATATGGTACGACTCGCACGCCGAGGACGAGGACGTTCGCTATTTTCTCGACGACGACTTGAACGCTCACGCGCAAAAACTCGATTGACGGCAGATCATGAAGATACGTATTTTCTACTTTTCGGGCACGGGCAACACCCAAAAAATAGCCGACGAGTATCGCGCGGCGTTTGAAGCCGACGGCAACGCCGTGGACGTATGCGCACTGCCGCCGAGCGACGCCGCGCAAACGTCAGACATCGACGGGTACGATCTTATCGGCATCGGATATCCGATACACTCATTCAACGCGCCTAAAATAATTCTCGATCTGTGCAAGCGCTTCCCCAAGCGCCCGAAAAACGCGCCCAAAAAATGCGTGTTTATATTCAAGACGTCGGGCGAGCCGGTGCGCATGAGCGACGTGTCGTCTTTGAAGATGCGCGCGATACTAAAGCGCCGCGGCTATGACGTCCGCAACGAGTATCAGTACGTAATGCCGTACAACATAATTTTCAGACACAGCGATGCCGCGGCATACAAGATGTGGCAGACCGCCAAAGCGCTCGTGCCTATCGACGTCCGCGAGATAGCAAGCGAAAAATCGGCGCTGCCCAAGCGCATGTTTATGGGCGGCTTCCTCGCTTGGGTCCTGCGCATAGAGCACGGCGGCGCGCGGATAAACGGCGTATTTTTCCGAGCGAACAAGCGGTGCGTCAAATGCGGACTGTGCGTCAAAGCCTGCCCTGCCGATAATATTCGCGTCAACAAAAAGGGCAAGATCAAGTTCGGCGGCAAATGCATGATGTGCATGCGCTGTTCGATGGGCTGTCCGAAGAACGCCGTAGAGATCGGACTTTTTAAAAAATGGAAGGTCAACGGCGCGTATTCGTTTGACGCGCCGATCGAGCCCGACCCGCCCGACAAGCACGCAAAATACTGTGCCAAGGCATACGCGCGCTACTACGCCGCCGCGGAAAGCAAGATACGCACCGCGGAGATGAGTGAAGACTGTACCACAAACGCTGGTTTATAATAATACTTGACTTTCCCATCTTTATAGTATAAAATACACGCATGGGATTTGCTGGTTTACTATTGGTAATATTTTTAATTGTCGGTATTCGCTATTTCATATCAAACCGCAAGAAGTAACTGCTTTAAAAATACGTCAAAGCCCTCTCGACTGCGCTCGAGGTGACAAAACGGTGGTTTGGGTGTGCGGTTCTGCGGCGGATCGCCTGGATCTCTCCGCGCGCATTGCTTGCGCAATGCTTGGTCGAGATGACATAACGTTTGTTTTGCCGCTTCACTCAATGCCGAACACGCCAACCACCGTCTTGTCATTTCGACCGAAGCGAACGCAGTGAGCGGAGCGGAGAAATCCAGGCGCGTTAGCGCCGCATGGTTATTGTAAAGTATGTATACAGCTTCCCTACTTTGCGGCGGTTCGCCTGGATCTCTCCACGCGCATTGCTCCGCAATGCTTGGTCGAGATGACATGACGTTTGTTTGACCGCGCGACTTTCGACAAAGCCCAATAACTGTTTTATCATACTTACGCCGAACACTCCAACCAACTCCTTGTCATTTCGACCTATGCGACGAAAGCCTTTTCTTCCCGATGTCATTTCGACCGGAGCGAGCGACAGCGAGCGGAGCGGAGAAATCCAGCGGCGCAGCCGCGCATGATTATTGTGCGGCTTTTACTTTCTGCGGCGGATCGCCTGGATTTCTCAACTGCGCTCGAAATGACATGGGTATGGGCGAGGCATGATTGATAAAAGCATGCTTTGCTTTATTATAAGCAGATAAGCCAAACCACCGTTTTGTCATTTCGACCTATGCGACGGAAGTCTTTTCTTCCCGATGTCATTTCGACCGGAGCGAGCGACAGCGAGCGGAGCGGAGAAATCCAGGCGCGTTAGCGCCGCATGGTTATGGTAAAGCTGTTCGTTTTGCCGCTTCTCTCAATGCCGCACACAGCAATAAAAAAGCGCGCCTTCCCGATTCGGAAAAGGTGCGCTTTTATTTATCTTTTGTATACTTCGATATACGAGTTGTTACACCAACTCGATGATCGCTTCCTCGGCAGCGTCGCCGCGGCGTGCGCCGAGCTTGAGCACGCGCGTATATCCGCCGCTGCTGTTGTTGTCGCGATTGCGCTGGGAATAGCGTATCGCGTAGACGTTGAAGATCTTTTCGACGAGCGGATGACGAATGTCCTTTGTGCGCTCGCGGAAAGCGACAGCTGTTTCGTCGGGCTTGCGAGTTTCGGGCGGATCGTACACGAACTCCATTATCTTGCGGCGTGCGGCAAGGCGCTTTTCGCCGTCTACGATGGTTTCTATATCGATGGGCTTGCCCTTTTTATCTACGCCGTGCTTGATCTCTTTCTTGACGTCGAGAACGGTATCGACGGCGAGCTGTATAAGTCCGTCGGCAATGCGCGACACTTCCTTTGCGCGCGCGTACGTAGTGGTGATCTTTTCGTTCCACAACAGCGCAGTCACTTGACTGCGCAGTAACGCTTTACGACGGTCTGTCGGCAGGGAAAGTTTTCTCTGTTCCATGGTTGTTTGTTTCTCCTATCACGAATTGTATCTGCTTTTCGAGCGCGGCGACGGGGATGTCCCATATCGCGCTCTAAAGCATCGATTAATCTTCCGAGGCCTTGAGGTCGAGCCCGAAGTTGCGCAGTTTCGCTATGACCTCGTCGAGCGATTTCCTGCCGAGGTTGCGAACCTTGAGCATGTCTTCTTCCGTCTTGCGCGTGAGGTCTGCCACAGTGTGTATTCCGGCGCGCTTTAAGCAGTTGTAGCTGCGGACGGACAGATCCATTTCTTCCACGCTCATTTCGAGAACCTTTTGCTGTCTGTCCTCCGAACGCGACACGAGTATATCCATGCCGGAAATAGTGTCCGAAAGCGCCACGAACAGCTTTACGTGGTCTTCGAGCGCTTTTGCCGCGAGGCTCAATACGTCCTTTGCGGAAAGCGAGCCGTCGGTCTTGACGTTGAGCGTGAGCTTGTCGTAGTCCATCGACTGCCCGACGCGCGTCGGCTCTACCGAGTACGCCGCGAACTTGACGGGAGTGAAGATCGCGTCGATCGGGATATAGCCTATCGGGCGGGACGGGTCTTTAAGCTCGTCCGCAACGACATAGCCTCTGCCCTTGCCGACGAAAAGCGTCATGTCGAGCTTCGCTCCGGCGTCGAGCGTGCACAGATACAGGTCGGGGTTGAGTATGTCTATCTCGGGATCGACGTCTATATCCGCCGCGGTGACTGCGCCGGGAGTGCTCTTTTGGATATGGAGCTCCTTTACGAGCGTCTTGTCGGTGTAGTTAGCCTTGAGGTTGAGCGACTTGAGGTTGAGGATAAGCTCCGTCACGTCCTCTTTGACGCCCTTGACCGTCGAAAACTCGTGATCGACGCCCTCTATCATGATACCGATGACTGCCGCGCCGGGGAGGTTGGAAAGCAGCACGCGGCGCAACGCGTTGCCGAGCGTGTGACCGTATCCGCGGTCGAGCGGCTCGACGACAAACTTGCCCGTGCGGTAGCTGTCGCTTTCCTCCAGCGTGATCCTCGGCATTTCTATTTCCATCATAGTGCGCTATCTCCTTACTTGGAATACAACTCGACGATGAGCTGCTCGTTGATGTTGAGATCGATATCGTCGCGCTTGGGGTTATCCACTATTTTACCGACGAAGTTTTCCGTATCGAACGTTACCCATTTGGGCATTATTACCTTCGCGCCGCGCAGCTCTTTGAAGAGCGCGTTGTCGCGGCTCGTTTCTCTTACGGTTATTTCGTCGCCGAGCTTTACCTGATACGACGGAATGTCTACGCGCTTGCCGTTTACGAGAATGTGGCCGTGGTTGACTATCTGACGCGCCATTTTGCGCGACGCGCCGATGCCCATGCGGAACACCACGTTGTCAAGGCGCTTTTCGAGCATGGCGAGCATGTTTTCACCCGTTACGCCCTTTTGCGCTTCTGCTCTTTCGTAGTACATTCTGAACTGCTTTTCCAAAACGCCGTACGCGCGCTTTACCTTTTGCTTTTCGCGCAACTGCGTGTTGTACTCGCTGTTTTTACGCCGAGTGGCGGCGTGCGGTCCCGGGGGAACGGGACGGCGCTCCATCGCGCACTTTTTGGATACGCAGCGCTCGCCCTTTAAAAACAGTTTCTGTCCTTCGCGGCGGCACTGTCTGCAATCTGCACAAATGTTTCTTGCCATGATCTATATCGCTCCTTACACTCTCCGACGTTTGGGCGGACGGCAGCCGTTGTGCGGAATGGGCGACACGTCGTTGATCTCCGTGACCTGCAAGCCCACGACTTCCATCGCGCGAATAGCGGACTCTCTGCCCGAGCCCGGTCCTTTTACGAATACTTTGACGGAACGCAGTCCGTGCTCCATGGCGCGACGTCCGGCTTCTTCCGCCGCCATCTGCGCCGCATACGGCGTGGACTTACGCGATCCGCTGAACTTGAGCGCGCCGGCGGAGCACTGCGTCAAAACGTTGCCCTGCTCGTCCGTTACCGTGACGATGGTGTTGTTGAACGACGCATGAATGTGGACGCAGCCCTTGTCGATATTTTTGGTTATCTTTTTTCTTGTCGTTGTCTTTTTGCCTGCCATGGTTTAGCGCTCCTTCTTCTTGCTGCGCGATACCGTGCGCTTCGGACCTTTCCGCGTGCGCGCGTTCTGCTTGGTGTTCTGTCCGCGAACGGGCAGATTTTTGCGGTGTCTTACGCCGCGATAGCAGCCTATATCCTTGAGGCGTTTGATGTTGAGCTCGACTTCGCGGTGAAGATCGCCTTCCACCTTGACGTTTTTGTCTATATAGGTACGAAGCGCGTTTTCCTGCTCGCCGGTCAAGTCTTTGACGCGTACGTTCGGGTCGATGCCCGTCGCTTTCAGAATTTTATTTGCCGTAGGGCGGCCGATACCGTAAATATAAGTAAGTCCGATTTCGACGCGTTTTTCTTTGGGCAAATCTATACCTGCAATTCTTGCCACTTTGATGACTCCTTAAATGATTTGTTTGTTTATTTGGTTCGTGTGCGCTTCTGCCGTGTGGAATGTCGCGGAAAAAGCGCGCGCGGTTGATTTCGGCTTAGCCCTGACGCTGTTTATGGCTGGGGTTTTTGCTGCAAATGACCATGACCTTGCCGTGACGGCGGATCACTTTGCACTTGTCGCACATGGGTTTTACGGAAGATCTGACTTTCATGATGTTTCTCCTATTGAGGTTTTGGATCGGAGCTTCGTTGCCAAAGCTAATTTTTGCTGCGGAACGTGATTATGCCTTTTGTGATGTCGTAGGGCGATATCGCTACTTTAACTCTGTCGCCCAGCAGTACCTTGATGTAGTTGACACGCATTTTGCCTGCTATCGTACACAGTACCGTTGCGCCGTTGTCGAGCTTTACCTTGAACTTGGTCCCCGGCAAACATTCTTCGACGGTGCCTTCGGCTTCGATATTGTCACTTCTCGGCATATACCCTCCTTTCCGAGATAAATTTTTTCAATCGCTTTTTCAGCGATGCGTTCGACGGGTTTTCCAGTCCGCTTTTTTCGACTGCCCGTAAATGCTTGGTTCGTTTGAGCTTTGGGTTTTCCAAGCTCCGCGTCTGCCCGTCGGCGATGAGCGCAAACTTTTCGCTCACCTGTGCGACTATGACAAACGGCTTGCCGCGGTCGTGTCCCGCCAGACTGATAACTATGTCGCCCGTTTCCATGACCCCTCGCTAAAGAGTGAGAATTTCGGGCGCGCCGTCGGTGACGATGACCGTGTTTTCGTAGTGCGCCGCGTTGCTTCCGTCCGCTGTGCGGACCGTCCAGCCGTCGCGCTCGCAGTACACGCGCCAATCACCTCGCGTTATCATCGGCTCGATAGCCAAGCACATGCCGGCTTTGAGCGGTGCGCCCGTGCGGCGCTTGCCGAAGTTGGGCACCTCGGGCGGCTCGTGCATCCTTCTGCCTATGCCGTGACCGGTGAGCGCGCGAACTACTCCATAACCGTGCAGCTCGGAATAGAGCTGTATGGCGCTCGACACGTCGCCCACGCGATTGCCCGAAACGGCATACTCTATGCCGGCGGCGAACGCCGCTTCCGCCGCGCCGATGAGCGCGCGGTCCTGCGCGGACACGTTGCCGACCGCAAAGGTGCGCGCGGCGTCGCTTTGATATCCGTTTAAAAGTGCGGTAATGTCTACAGACACTATGTCTCCGTCTTTAACGACCGCCAAAGACGGTATCCCGTGGACCACTACGTCGTTTACCGATATGCACGACGCGTTGGGGTAGCCCTGAAAGCCTTTGGACGACGGGATAGCGCCCATACTGCGTATCGTTTCCTCGACGACCGCGTCGATCTCGAGGGTGGTGACACCGACCTTAATGAACTTTTCCGCCGCGTCGAGCGCCGCTTTGACGACGCGACCGGCGGCGCGCATGCCGTTGCGTTCGGCTTCGGTCTTGACTATCATCGGAGAGCTTTTTCGATATCCGCGTTTACCGCTTCTATCGAAGCCATGCCGTCGATGTTTTTGAGCACGCCGGCTTTTTTGTAGTACCCGACGAGCGGCGCGGTGTTTTCCGCATAGACCTTAAGTCTGTTCTCCACGACTTCGCGCTTGTCGTCGTCGCGAATGACGAGGTCTGCGCCGCACTGCTTGCACTTGCCGTCGGGAGCGGCGGATGCGCTCGTGGTGAAACCGCACTTAGTGCAAGTCCTGCGGCTTGCCATGCGGTCCGCGAGCTTATCGAGGTCTGTTTCAAGGTTCAGCGCGACGTCTATCTTCGTCACTTTGGCAAGCTCGTCGGCTTGCGCTTCGTTTCTCGGAAACCCGTCGAGCAGGAACCCGTTTTTGCAGTCCGCCTCGGACAGCCGCGCCTTTAACAGCGCGATGACGAGTTCGTCGGGAACGAGCTTTCCGGCGTCCATGAACGCCTTTGCCTGTTTGCCGAGCTCGGTGCCGTCCGCTATGTTCTTGCGGAGAAGATCGCCCGTCGAGATGTGCGGAATGTCGTGCGCTTTGCAGATAAGCGCGGCTTGCGTGCCTTTGCCCGACCCGGGCGCGCCCATTATTATGATGTTCATGCTGCCTCCTTGCGGTGCGACATCGCACGCGACCGAATTTTGCGGGATACCCGCTCGGGACTTACTTTAAAAAGCCCTTGTACTGCTTCATCATCATAAGGCTCTGAAGCTGTTTGTCGAACTCCAATGCGACGGACACAACGATGAGCATTCCCGTTGCGGAGAACGCGTTGACGAGCGTCGCGTCGCTCAGCACCGCCGCGAAAATGACCGACGGAACGAGCGCTATGAACGCGAGATATATCGCGCCGAATAGCGTCAATCTTTTGGATATACGCGAGAGGTACTCGGTAGTCGGCTTGCCCGGACGTATGCCGTTGATAAATCCGCCGTACTGCTGTATGTTTCGCGAGATGTCCTCGGGATTGAACTGTATTTGTGCGTAAAAGTACGAGAAGAACAGTATCAGCAGCGCGACGAGTATGGAGTATATCCAGCTTCCCGCGCCCAGCCACTTCATCCACCAGGCGTAAAAACCGCTGTTGGGCGCGACGAGCTGCGCTATCATTTGAGGGAAAGTTATTATAGCCGTTGCGAAGATTATGGGCAGAACGCCGCTCGCATTGACTTTTACGGGAATGAACGTGCTCTGTCCGCCGTACTGCTTTCTGCCCTTGATCTGCTTGGCGTACTGAACGGGCACGCGGCGCTCCGCAAGATCCACAAAGACTATAAGGAGGAATACAAGCGTCACCATTATCGCAAAGCCGATAAGCTCCCAAATCGCCATCTGATTTCCGCCGAAAGCTTCTTGGAATTTGCTGACTATCGAAAGACCGGCGGTCGCGACGATACCTACGAATATAAGCAGGCTTATGCCGTTGCCTACGCCGTAGTCCGTAATGCGCTCGCCCAGCCACATGGTGAACATCGAGCCGGCGACGAGCAGTACGCATACGAACATGCCTATCAGCCATTCCTGCGTCATCGGACCGAACACGTCGTTGGACAGCGCGCCTGCGCGGCCGTAAGAAACGGTAATGCCGATGGACTGCGCCAGCGCGAGAACGATCGTTATATATCGCGTGATCTGAGTGATCTTCTTTTTGCCGTCGTCGCCCTGCTTTTGATATTCCTGCAGGCGCGGAATGGCGACGGTGAGCAGTTGCAAAATAATCGAGGCGTTGATGTACGGCGTTATACCTATGGCAAACAACGCGCCGTTTTGCAACGCGCTACCCGTGATGCCGCTCAAGAGCCCGAGCAGCGAGTCGGACGTAACGCTGTCCGCATAAACGGACGCAGCTATGCCCGGTACGGGGATCCAGCAGCCGAGGCGGTATATAAACAGAAGTCCGATGGTTATTAAAAGCTTTGTGCGGACCTCTTTGTTTTTGAAAGCATTTTTAAGCGTTTCAAACATTTACGACCTCTGCCTTTCCACCCGCTTTTTCTATTTTTTCTTTGGCGGAAGCGGTGAACTTAGCCGCTTTGACCGTGAGCTTTTTGGTGAGCTCGCCGTCGCCGAGTATTTTAAGCCCGTAAGCTTCGACCTTTTTGACTACGCCGGCTTCGACCAAGAGCTTGAGGTCCACGACCGTGCCGTCGGCAAAAGCATTGAGCTTGTCAACGTTGACGACCGAAAATTCCTTTTGGAATTTGTTGTTGAAACCGCGCTTGGGCAGTCTGCGCATGAGCGTTATCTGACCGCCCTCGAAGCCGGGACGTACGCCGCCGCCGCTGCGCGCCCACTGACCTTTATGTCCCTTGCCGGACGTCTTGCCGAGACCGGAGCCGGTACCGCGACCCAAGCGTTTCTTCTTGGTATTTGCGCCGTCCGCCGGCATCAATGCATGCATTTTCATGATTTGCTGTTCCTCCTATTGACGCTCGACGATTGCGTTTTATGCCGAGCCGTTTGCCCTCGCCGCGCAAGGGCGCGCCGTACGGTTACTCCGCTTCGGTCACCGTAACGAGGTGACATACCGTTCTTATCATGCCGCGCATAGCCGGCGTGTCCTGAACGGTCACCGTTTGGTGTATCTTTTTAAGCCCGAGCGCCTCAACCGTGCGCTGCTGTTTTTCCAGACGTCCCGCAGTGCTTTTTACGAGCGTGACGTTTAGCTTTTTGTTTTCAGTCTTTTTCGCCATTTTACAATGACCTCCTGTGTCGCCGGACGCTTGCCGTCGTTGTTGTTTGCCGTCTTGTACGGCGCTATCAGCCGAGGATCTCGTCTACGGTCTTTCCGCGCAGAGCGGCGACCTGATCGAGAGTGCGCAGCGAGGTGAGCGCGTTCATCGTAGCTTTGACCACGTTGATGGGGTTGCGCGAGCCGTAGCACTTGGTCGTGATGTTGTTTATGCCGCACAGCTCGAGCACCGCGCGGACGCTGCCGCCGGCTATGACGCCTCGACCTTCGGCTGCCGGACGCAACAGAACTTTGCTGCATGCGAACTTGCCGAGCGCTTCGTGCGGAATGGACGTGCCGTTGAGCGAAATGGTTTTCATGTTGCGCCGCGCCGCCTGTTCCGCCTTTTTGATGGCTTCGGGAACTTCCGTCGCTTTGCCCATGCCGACGCCCACTCTGCCCTTGCCGTCGCCTGCGACTACAAGCGCGGCAAAGCTGCTGTTGCGACCGCCCTTAACGACCTTGCATACGCGCCGAGTGGCGACGAGCTTGGTCTTGATGCCGTCGTCTACGACGTCCTTATCTCTTTTCTTTCTGAAATCTTCGCGTGCCATGATTAAGCTCCTAGAATGTGAGTCCGGCGGCTCTTGCCGCGTCGGCGAGCGCTTTCACTCTGCCTGTGTACAGATATCCGCCGCGGTCGAAAACCACTTCGGTTATGCCTTTCTTTTTGGCTTTGGCGGCAATATCCTTGCCGACAAACTCCGCCTGCTGCGTTTTGGTCTTGCCGGACAGATCGGCGCCCTTGACGAGCGTGCTGCTCGATACGAGGGTCACGCCCTTGTCGTCGTCGATGACCTGCACGTATATATGGCTCGTAGAGCGGTAGACCGCAAGGCGCGGACGCTGCGCCGTGCCCTTGAGGTTGTGACGCAACCGCTCGTGACGCTTTGCGCGAACTTTGTTTTTATCTATCTTTTTGATCATAACCCGTTCTCCTATTTCTTACCTGCCGTCTTGGCTTCCTTGCGGACTACGACTTCGTCGCTGTAGTGCAAGCCGTAGCCGTGATACGGCTCGACCGGACGTTTGGCTTTTATCTGAGCCGCGACCTCGCCGACGAATTCCTTGTTGATGCCGCTCACCGCTATCGTAAGCGGATCGGGACATGCGACCGTAATGCCCTCGGGAATGATGTATTCCACAGGCTTGGAATAGCCGATGTTCATGACGAGCTTGTTTCCGTTGACCGCTACTTTGTAACCTACGCCGGCTACGATGAGCGTTTTGGTGAACGGCTTTTGTACGCCGGATACCATGTTGGCTATAAGCTGGCGGTAAAGACCGTGGTACGCACGGGTCTGCTTGTCGTCGTTGGCGCGCTCTACGTTTACCACGCCCGAGCCGATGACGACTTTTATGTCGGGAGATTTTATCTCCTGCTTAAGCTCGCCGAGCTTGCCCTTGACTGTGACTACGCCGTCCGCAAACGAAACCGTTACGTCCGCCGGCACATCGATATGTTTTCTGCCTATACGCGACATACCTACCTCCTACCACACGTAGGCGAGCACTTCGCCGCCCACCTTGAGCTCGCGCGCTTTTTTGTCGGTCATGACGCCGCGCGATGTGGATATGATGGCGATACCGTAGCCGCCGAGTACCTTGGGCAGGTCTTCACATCCGCAGTACACGCGAAGACCGGGCTTCGATATGCGCTTGAGATTGGTAATTGCATTTCTTTTGCCGTCGTACTTGAGCACGGCTTTGATATTGCTGTGACCGTTTTCTTCCGTTATTTCGCACGACGACACAAACCCTTCGTTGACGAGAATATCGACGATCGATTTTTTCATCTTGGAATTGGGTATCAATACGGTTTCGTGCCGCGCGGTGATAGCGTTTCGGATTCTCGTAAGCAAATCCGCGATAGGATCTGTTGTTACCATAACTTATACCTCCTTACCAGCTCGACTTCTTTACGCCGGGGATCTCTCCCTTATACGCAAGCTCGCGAAAGCAAATTCTGCATACGCCGTACTTTTTGAGCACCGAATGCGGACGGCCGCAGATACTGCAACGCGTGTAAGCGCGCGTCTTGTACTTCGGCACTCTTTGCTGTTTGTTGATCATCGCTTTTTTAGCCATAATTCACTCCTTAATTTTTGAACGGCATGCCGAGCTTCGTCAGCAGTAATTTTGCTTCTTCGTCGGTGCGGGCGGTCGTGACGATATCCACGTCGAAGCCGCGCACCTTTTCTATAAGTTCGTACGATATCTCGGGGAATATCGTCTGGTCCTTGACGCCGACGGCATAGTTGCCGCGGCCGTCGAACGACTTGCCCGAAATTCCGCGGAAGTCGCGCACGCGCGGAAGCGCTATCGACACGAGCCTGTCGAAGAACTCGTACGCCATTTCGCCGCGCAACGTCGCTTTTATCGCTATGGACTGACCTTCGCGAAGCTTGAAGTTACTGACCGACTTCTTGGCTTTTACGAGCACGCACTTCTGTCCGGCTATAGCCTCTAACTCCGCCTGTGCGAGCTGTATGCTCTTGGAATTGTCTTTGATGTCGCCCAAACGCATGTTGAGAACTATTTTCTCGATCTTGGGGACTTCGTTGACGTTCTTGTAACCGCGCTCTTTCATGAGCTGCGGAACGATCTCCGCTTTATAACGCTTGCGAAGCCTGTAACGCTCCGGATTAGTCGATTTTTCGGGTCTGCCGGCTTTGACGGCGGTGTCCGCCTTAGCCTTGGCTTTGGTCGCTTTTTCTGCCATTACCGTTACTCCTTACTTGTTTTACCGTCCGACGCTTCGCCGACGGGAACTTCTTTTTCTGCCGCTTTCTTAGCCGCGGGCTTCTTTGCCGCGGTCTTTTTTGCGGTCGGCTTTTTCACTTCCTCGGCAGGCGCTTCGTTCTGCGTCGCCTCGGCAGCTTCGGCTGCCTGCTCGGCGGTTTTTGCCTTTTTGGCTTTTTTGTCCGCCTTCTTTTTGCTCTTGTCCGCCTTTAACGCCGCGTCCAAGCTCGCTCCGCATTTGACGCATATGCGCGCGTTTTTGCCGTCGATCTTCTGATGGCGCACGCGCACGTTCTGACCGCACGACGGGCATATGATCTGCACATTGCTGACGTCGAGGGGAGCTTCTACCTTTTTCTTACCGCCCTGCTCGGTCGCCGAACGCGCTTTTAAATGGTGCGTGGCGTAATTGACGCCTTCCACCAACACCTTGCCGGTCTTGGGATCGGTCGCCAATACTTTGCCTGTCTTGCCGCGGTCTTTGCCCGTCAAAACTTTTACGTTGTCGCCTTTTCTGACGTTGAGATTCATTTGCCGATCCTCCGTTTAAAGTACTTCGGGCGCCAAAGATATGATCTTTGTGAAGTCGCGGTCGCGCAGTTCGCGCGCGATCGGTCCGAATATACGGGTGCCGCGCGGCTGCTTTTGGTTGTCTATTATAACTGCGGCGTTGTCGTCGAAACGAATGTGCGAGCCGTCGGGACGGTTTACGCCCTGATGGGTGCGCACGATGACCGCCTTTACGACGTCGCCCTTCTTAACGGTGCCGCCCGGCTGCGCGGACTTGACCGACGCAGTAATGATGTCGCCGATGTTTCCGCTCCGACGGAAGGACCCGCCCATAACCTGTATACACATTATCTCTTTGGCGCCTGTGTTGTCGGCAACCTTAAGATACGATTGAGGCTGTATCATGATTTACTCCTTGACGCGCAAATGGTTTAAGCGCGTTTGCTTGTATTCTGTATGCGTCCGTACTTTTGCCGCAACGCGGCTCGTGACGCACGGCTCTTGCGCAAGGCGACGAAAATGTTTCGCCGCGCGTTCCGCGGTAGCCTATTATTTTGCCTTTTCGACTATGCGGTTTACCCGCCAGCACTTGTCCTTGGAAATGGGACGGGTCTCGATTATCTCCACTCTGTCGCCCACTCCGCACTCGTTGTTTTCGTCGTGCGCCTTAAAGCGTTTGAGGCGCGTGACCGTCTTTTTGTACAGCGGATGCTTGTACTTTTCGGTGACGGAGACGACTACCGTTTTATCCATTTTGTTCGATACGACCAAACCTTCGCGGGTCTTTCTGTCGTTGCGTTCCATTACTTCGCCTCCTTGTCGGCGCGCAGCTCGCGCTCTCTTATGACCGTTTTTACGCGCGCTATGTCGCGTCTGACGTTTTGTATCTGCAAAGGATTTGCAAGCTGACCCGTCGCGTGGGAAAACCGAAGATTGAACAGCTCGGTCTTAAGCGACGCGAGCTTCTGCTGCAATTCGTCGTCTCTCAGCTCATGAACTTTTTCTTTCATCGTTAAACCTCCTTAGCCTCGGACGGCTCTGCGGCGCTTGCGTCCGCCGTGTTGTCGTCCTCGTAGCCCGGCTCGCCCTTCTTGGCGATCTTGCAACGCACGGGGAGTTTGTACGACGCAAGGCGGAGCGCCTCACGCGCGATCGGCTCGGCTACGCCTGCCATTTCGAACATCACCGTGCCCGGCTTTACAACAGCCGCCCAGTATTCCGGCGCGCCCTTACCGCTACCCATACGGGTGTCGGCGGGCTTTTTGGAATACGGTTTGTGGGGGAATATGCATATCCAAACCTTGCCGCCGCGCTTGGTGTATCGCGTCATCGCGACACGCGCCGCCTCTATCTGGTTGGAGGTGATCCTGCCCGGATCTTCGCTGACGAGCGCGTACTCGCCGTATGCTATCTTATTGCCGCGAGCCGCTTTGCCTTTCATTCTGCCGCGCTGGACTCTGCGGTGTTTGACTTTGTTGGGACTGAGCATTATTCGCCCTCCTTAAAATCGGCTGTCTTTTCGGCCGTCGCTTGCTGCGCGCCCAAAACGTCGCCTTTGTATATCCACACCTTTACGCCCAAAACGCCGAAGGTGGTGTGCGCGATGCAGAACCCGTAATCTATGTCGGCACGAAGCGTCTGCAGCGGAATGGAGCCTTCCTGATAGTGCTCCGCTCTCGCTATTTCCGCGCCGTCCAAACGTCCGCCGACCATGACCTTTACGCCCTTGGCTCCGGCATGCATGGCTTTGGACATCGCCTGCTTCATAGTGCGGCGGAAGAACGCGCGTTTTTCGAGCTGCGCCGCAATGCTCTCCGCCAAAAGCTTGGCGTTGAGATCGGGATGCTTGACTTCTATGATATTGACGTACAGCTTTTTGCCGCCGACGTACTTTTCGAGATTTTTCTTGAGCTCGTCGATACCGACATGCTTTTGACCGATGATCTTGCCGGGGAACTGCGCGTGAATGGAAACCTGCACTTTGCCCTGCGGACGCTCGATGACCACTTTGGATATGCCGCAGCTCTTGTACTTGGCTTCGATGTGCTCGCGGATCTTGTGATCTTCTATGATAAACGCCGAAAACTCGCGCTTATTGGCGTACCACTGCGAATTCCATTTTTCGATAATGCCGACGCGCAAACCGTGGGGATTGACTTTCTGTCCCATGATTACTGCTCCTCCTTGGTGTCGAGAATAACGGTTATGTGGCTGGTGCGCTTCAAAATGTGATGCGCTCTGCCCTTGCTGACCGGCTGATAACGCTTGAGCGTGGGACCGCCGTCCGCGTACGCTTCCGCAACAAACAGGTCGGCGACCGACATATCGCTGTTATGCTCGGCGTTTGCCGCCGCGGACGCGAGCACTTTGAATACGGGCTCGCTCGCGGCTTTGGGCGTCGCTTGGAGTATCGCCATAGCCTCGTTCACCGACTTGCCGCGTATAAGCGCGAGCACTATGCGCACTTTGTCGGGTGCGATACGGACGTATTTAGCAGTCGCGTGCGGACGCTTTTCTTTGAGCGCCTCCACCTTTGCGGCTTTTTCTCTCATTCTTTTCGCCATACGAAATCTCCTTATTTGCCCTTCGTCGTCTTTTCTCCGGCGTGACCCAAGAAGGTGCGCGTCGGTGCGAATTCGCCGAGCTTATGTCCGACCATGTCGGTCGTGACGTATACGGGCACAAACTTTTTGCCGTTGTGTACGGCGAAAGTCAAACCTACGAACTCGGGGAATATAGTGGAAGCGCGCGACCATGTTTTGATGGGACGCTTATCCGTCGTGCGCGCCATTGCCTGCGCCTTGTTCATAAGTTTTGCGTCAACGTAATAACCTTTTTTCGTCGATCTTGACATATCTTAAAGCTCCTTAATTTATGCGCTTGACAATGAACTTGTCGGACGCCTTGTGCTTTGCTCTCGTCTTTTTGCCCAGCGTCGGTTTACCCCAAGGCGATACGGGAGTAGGCCGGCCTATCGGACTCTTTCCTTCGCCGCCCCCGTGAGGGTGATCGCAAGGGTTCATGACCACGCCGCGGACCGTCGGCTTGACGCCCATGTGACGTTTTCTTCCGGCTTTGCCGAGGCTGACCAGCTCGTGATCGAGGTTGCCGACCTGCCCGACCGTCGCTTTGCAGCGCTGGAGCACCATACGCATTTCGCCGGAGGGGAGTCTGAGCGTGGCGTACTTGCCTTCCTTAGCCATGAGCTGTGCCGCCGCGCCTGCCGTCCTCGCCATTTGACCGCCGCGTCCCGGCAACATCTCGATGTTGTGAACGAGCGTACCTACGGGAATGTTCGCAAGCGGCAAGCAGTTGCCGGCTTTTATGTCCGCGCTCTCGCCCGAGATAACGGTGTCGCCCTTTTGGAGCCCGAGCGGCGCGAGAATGTAACGCTTTTCGCCGTCCGCATACACCAAAAGCGCAATGAACGCGGTGCGGTTGGGATCGTATTCCACAGTCGCGACGCGTGCCGGAATCCCGTCCTTGTCGCGCTTGAAGTCTATGAGGCGGTACTTCTGACGGTTGCCGCCGCCGATGTGTCTGACCGTTATCTTGCCGGTGAAGTTGCGTCCGCCGTTCTTGCTCTGTTCGCGAAGAAGGGGTTTGTACGGCTTGTCGCCGGTAAGCTCGGGAGCGGCTATGACGGTTTTGAACCGCGTTCCCGGAGTAATAGGTTTATATCTCTTAATAGCCATTGTTGTCTCCTTTAGGACAGCGTTTCGAAGAAGGGTATCGCCTTCGACGACGCGTCGAGCGTAACATACGCTTTTTTGCCCTTGGCGGTGTAGCCGCTCGTTCTGCCCTGACGCTTAAGCTTGCCGCGCACGTTGACCGTGTTCACCGACTCGACCTTGACGTCGAACACCGACTCGACAGCCGCTTTTATCTGATTTTTGCTCGCACGGGTATCGACGAGGAAAACATAGCGCTTGGCGTTGATCTCGTCGTTGGATTTTTCCGTAAGCACGGGTCTGATGATTATATCCTCGGCTGTCATTGTGCCGCGACCTCCTTAGCCGTGTATTTTTGTTCGAGCGCCTTGATCGCGTCCACGGTGGTGAGCATGACCGCATTGGCGACCACGTCGTAAACGCAGAGCTGCTCGCACGCCGCCGTGCGGACGCTCTGAATGTTGTGCGAGGCGCGCAGCGCGTTCTCGTTGCCGTCGGGCAAGACCAACAGCACGCGGCTGTCTATCTTGAGCGACTTGAGGACTTCGACCATCTTTTTGGTCTTGGGCTCGACCTCGAGCTTGTCCAAAACTATGAGGTTGCCGTCCGAAAGCTTGGCGGAAAGTGCGCTCGTAATGGCGTTTATGCGCACGAGCTTGTTTATCTTTTTGCGGAACGAACGCGGCTTCGGAGCGAAAACAACTCCGCCGCCCTTCCACTGCGGCGCACGGATAGAGCCTTGACGGGCGTTGCCCGTGCCCTTTTGGCGCCACGGCTTTTTGCCGCCGCCCGTAACTTCGGTGCGCGTAAGCGTGCATTTGGTTCCCTGACGGGCGTTCGCCATCTGCGCGACGACCGCCTGATGTATAACGGCTTCGTTGTACTCGACGCCGAAAACGCTGTCGTCAAGCTCCATAGTTCCGGCAGACGTGCCGTCCTGTTTGTATATCTTGATTGTAGGCATGTTCTCTCCTTATACGCAATCGCTTATTTAACGGTCTCTTTGACGGTAACAAGTCCGCCCTTGGGACCGGGGACCGCGCCGCGGATCAAAAGCACGTTGCGCGCCTTGTCCACCTTTACGACCTTGAGGTTCTGAATGGTGACGCGCTCGTGTCCGTACTGACCGGGCATTTTGAGGTTTTTGATCCTGCGCGACGGATTGGAGTTTGCGCCCGTCGAGCCGACGCTGCGATGAACGGGACCCGTGCCGTGCGTCATTTTAAGACGGTGGTGGTTCCAGCGCTTGATGACGCCCGAAAAACCGTGACCTTTAGTGACGCCCGAAACGTCCACCATGTCGCCGTCGCTGAACATAGTGCAGTCTATTACCTTGCCGATCTCGTAAGAATCCGCGTCGTCATAGCGGAATTCGCGCAAATATCGCGCCGCCTTTACTTTGTTCTTTTTGAACAGTCCGGCTTCGGGCTTGTTGAGCTTGTTCTCGTTGATCTCCTCGAAAGCGCACACCACTGCGCTGTATCCGTTGCGCGCGACGGTGCGCGTATCAACAACGGTCATCGGACCGCATTGTACGACCGTAACCGGAATGGCGGCGTCGTTTTCGCCGAAAATCTGCGTCATTCCGAGTTTTTTGCCTAATATCGCCTTTTTCATGATTACTCCTTTGCTTACAGCTTGATCTTGATGTCAACGCCGGCGGGCAAGTCTAACTTCATCAAGGAGTCTACCGTTTTGCCGGACGGACTGTAGATATCTATCAGACGCGAATACGTACGAAGCTCAAATTGCTCTCTCGAATCCTTGTGCTTGTGAACGGAGCGGAGGATCGTAACGACCTCTTTCTGCGTGGGCAGCGGAATAGGACCGCATACCTTGGAACCCGTCTGCTTTGCGGCATCGACGATGCGCATGGCGGAGCTGTCGATAAGGCTGTGGTCGAACGATCTCAATTTGATCCTGATTTTTTGACTGGACATATATTATCTCCTTGTGTCCCTCGAGCCGCTTTGCCACAATATGTAGTGGCTTTCACGCGCTCGGGCGTGCCGTTTCGCGGGCTTTTTTTCGGGGCTTGCGCCCCTTTTTTTCAGTCACGAAATTACTTGCGCGTAAAACGTGCGGTATCATTATATACCATGCCCATACCTTTGTCAAACGTTTTTCAATGATTTATAAAAATTTTTTTCGGCGTTTTATATCGGCGCTCATGCGGGATTTCCGCATGAGCGCGTCGATTTTGCTTTTCCTTATATATAATATATACTATATATCGAGTGCACCGAACGGAGATATTTCAGAGCCCGTCGAAGTATCCCGTATACTCTATCTGCCCGCTCAGTCTGTCGTTCGGGAACATGAACTTGAAGATATCGGTAAAGTAGTCGTCGGTCATGCTCGCGATAAAATCGACGACGATATCTTCGGGCTGTCTGCTCATGTCGGCGGAAGTGTCGGACTTGGCGTAATAATTGTCGTGGATATACTCGTCGTCCAGATAATGCCGAAAAACGGGCGAACTGCGATTTTCCGCTTTGAGGTCGGCGAGCAGTCTGTCGAACAGTTTTTCCATCATCGGCGCAATGACCGTTTTGTACGGCGTTATTATTTCCGGCGTCTGATATATCTTGGCGTTGTTCTCTGCTCTGCAATGCTCGAGCGCGTCGAATACGTCCTTGCCAAGCGAGAGGTACGGGCGATCAAGGCTGTTGGCTATCACGTCCTGCGTGACGTTTTCTATTATTTCTCTGTTCTTGCTGCCGATGACCGTTTCGTCGAACCGGACGTCCATGCCGACGGAATACAATGCGTCCTGTCTGTCCTTGCCGATATACGCTATCATATCGCTCAGCCGAACGACGCAGCCCTCGAGCGTCGCCGGACGCAGTTTTTTAATTGCCGTTTCGTCGGTGTAGCAGCGCGCGAAAGTATTGAGGAACGTTTCTTTATCGGGCAGGGCGGCGGGCTCGTAGCGCTCGTCCACCTTTTCGCCGCAATGACAGATAATGCCGTCGAGCGTCTGCACGGTGAGGTTGCCGTGTGTGATAAAGTCGAGAACGCGCACGCTGTGCACGTTGTGATTGAAAAATTTGCCGGCGCGATCGCTGTACAGCTTGCTCAGTATTCGCTCGCCGGCGTGACCGAACGGCGTATGCCCGATGTCGTGCCCTATCGCTATAGCCTCGATGAGGTCGAGGTTGAGGCGCAACGCGCGGCCGATCTTGCGCGCTATCCGCGAAACAAGGTGTACGTGCGCCGACCGCCGCGTTATATCGTCGTTTTTCAGGAACGAAAAAACCTGCGTCTTGTCGCTGCCGCGATTGAAAAACTTGCAGTTGATTATCCTATCCACATCGACGACGTATTGCGTGCGCAGCGGATCGGGCGCGACGGCGCCGTACAGCCGCACCGCGTCGCCGTCTTTGGCGGCGTACGGCGACAGCAAGCTTTCCGTTTTTTCGTTGTATCGGCAGACCTCCGAGATCTGCTCGGCCGACGGTCTTTTCATTCTCTGCTCCTTATTGAAAACCGCGATAGCGCTCGTTACGTGGGTGTAGGCGTTGCCGCGATCGGATATTCACATAAGAACATTATATCACCGCCGACGGCAAATTTCAACCGTTTGTATATGATGGATAGCGCCGCACAGCGACGCGTGCGTCGCAAGTGAAGATGTAAAAAGGAAAAGTGAAGAAGTGGCGGTGATTTGGGTGCACGGTTCTGCGGCGGATCGCCCATACCGCGGCACACCGCAGAGTGAAGATGTAGTAGTGAATAGTGAAAAGGTGGACGGTGGTTTTGCTTTACCACCTTGCGGCGGATCGCCTGGATTTCTCGACTGCGCTCGAAATGACATGGGTATGGGCAAAGCATGATTGATAGTAGCATGCTTCACCTTTATTATAAGCGGATAAGCAAAACCAACTCCTTGTCATTTCGACCGGAGCGAGCGACAGCGAGCGGAGCGGAGAAATCCAGGCGCGCTAGCGCCGCACAGCGACGCGTGCATCGCAAGTGAAGATGTAAAAAAGAAAAGTGAATAAGTGGCGGTATTTTTGCCGCACAACCTTGCGGCGGATCGCCTGGATCTCTCCACGCGCATTGCTCCGCAATGCTTGGTCGAGATGACAAAACGTTCGTTTTGCCGCACAACTTTACGGCGGATCGCCTGGATTTCTCGACTGCGCTCGAAATGACATGGGTATGGGCAAAGCATGATTGATAATAGCATGCTTCACCTTTATAATAAGCTGATAAACAAAACCAACTCCTTGTCATTTCGACCGGAGCGAGCGACAGCGAGCGAATCGGAGAAATCCAGCGGCTTTGCCGCGCATTGCCAAAGGAACAGCTTAATCATTCTGCGGCGGATCGCCTGGATCTCTCCACGCGCATTGCTCCGCAATGCTTGGTCGAGATGACAAAACGTTCGTTTTGCCGCATCACTTTGCGGCTACGCCAAAGACCTCTCGACTACACTCGAGATGACAAAACGTAGGTTTGACTTCTCCATTTTGTGGCAGTTCGCAAAACTCGATGCTTATACTTTTGAGCAAAAATCTTGATTTACTAAACCGGCGGTTTAGTTATACGGTGGGGTATAGCAAAGTTCCGGTCATCTGTGAAAATTTCGTATCACAGCGCGCCGATAAATAAATTAGGTATTATACCCCAGGACAAGCCCTGGACCCGCACGCTACGCGTGCAAGTTCCGCCGCAAGCGGCGGGGTATCACACCTAATTTGTCGTCGTCGCAAATTTGCCCTTGCAAGCAAGCAAATTTGCTCCTCGAATGAGCACAAACAAAAATCGACCGCGCGGTTTTTCGACGGTCGAATAATATTGTATTTATCAATCACCTTTTGTCCGACGGCGTTTATGCGGAGATTAGCCTATAGTATTCCGCTTAACCGTTATCCTTTAGATATCGCACGGCTTCGTACTTGGGATAGTTGGTCGATATAATATACAAAAACGCAATGCCGAGAAATATCAGCGCGTCGTCCGTGTCGCTTTCCGTCATCGTGATATTTTTGTGCGGTTTTTGATACGGTACGGACGGCGGATCGAACGTGCGATTGAATATCTCCGAAACGGGCGCCGGCATTTGCGAGATCGCGGCGTCGAGCTCCTTTTTGAACGCATCCGGCGTCATGTCAGCACACCGAGCGAGCCGGTTGTACGCCTCGTCGCGGTCGATAAAGTCGTGCGAAAACAAAATAACGGCATTTTTGAAATACCTGTAGCGCCGAGAACAGCGTGAAAGACCGAACCTCGCCAGAAACAAATCGGCGAGGTAATTGATCTCTTGGTCATTTAAAAGCTGTTCTATGCTCGTTATCGTCATTTTGGTCGAAATCAGCCGAAACATTGACCGCAGTCGGTCACTTTTGCTTTTTTACCACTTCTTTTTCGCGAATGAGCTCGCGTTCGACGAGCGACTGCGTACTTTCGTACTTGGGTCGGTAATCGGTCTTTTGCACACTCGCCCTTTCGTACTTACCGCCGAGCGCGTTTTCGATTATTTCCACCGCGCGCTCCTTGCTCTCGTCATCGTCTATGCGGCAAAGGCAGGGCGTTTTTGCGTATGATTTTTTGTCCGACATGTCCTCGACCGTCGATCCCGTGTACGCTTTGGGGTCGGCGTCGATCATCATGCACAGCTTGTTGCGCCGCACGGTCAACCGCGCCGCACAGTTACGCTTGCCGACATTGTAGCTTTCGCGCGTTCTGCTCATGCGCGTATTGTCCGAAAACGCCATAAGGCTGTTTTTGAGTTCCGAATAGTAGTCTTTGACTCTGTCGTCCGATTGAATGATTATCGCCTCGAAGCTTCTGTTGTAGCGCAGCTTCTTTCCGCTTTTGTCAACGACGGTTTCCACCTTCTTTACGGTGGATATCTTGTTTTCGTCCTCTTCCGTCTTGGGCTTTTTCGGCTTTTGCGCGCGTTTTGCGGCAGGTCTGTTTGATTTTTTGCCCGTTTCGACGGCGACAACGTCAACCGCTGCCGCGCGCTCCGCTTTCTTTTGCCCTTCCGCAGCTTCGTCCGCTTCTTTTTCTTCGGCAGGCTGTTCTTCGGCTTTTTCTTCCGTTGCGGTCGTTTCCGTCACCGCTTCGTCCGCTACGGCTTCTTCCTTGACAACTTCTTCCGTCGCTGTTTCTTCCGCTGTCGGCGTTTCCTCGACTGTTTCTTCCGCGGTTTCTTCGACGGGTTCGTCCGCAGCTTCTTCGGCAAGTCCTTTATCGGAGTTATCTTCCGTTTCCTTTACTTGCTTGTCGTCCGCAGGCTCATTGTCCGCTTCCGCCGCGATCGTCTGCTCTTTTTCGGCTTCCGCCGCGGTCGGTTCGGCTGTCGGCGCTTCATTTTGTTCGTTCGCGGCGGCAGACTGTTCCGCTTCCTCGCCGGCTTCGGCGTTCTTTTTGCTTTTTCGCTTATTTTCTATAACTATATAGACGGCGAGCGCGGCGAATATCAACAGCAGAAACGCTACGCCGACAACGTAATACCAAGGACTGCTCGGGTCGTTGAAAGGGTTACATATAAATTGCATGCTTTTTCTTCTCCTTTGTACGTATCTTTTGTTAATAATACTAAATACGGCGATTTTTGTCAAGCCCGCTCGCCGGAATTGACCGAATACATTTTATCTGTAATTGCCTATTTCTCTTTCCGCCGTGCGATTGATGTCGCGCTCTTTGATGACCTGCTTCTTTTCGTAGTTCTTTTTGCCTTTTGCGAGCGCGATCTCCACCTTTACGAAGCGACCTTTTATATACATTTTTACGGGAACTATGGTAAAACCCTTTTCCTGCGCCTTTGCCACAAGGCGATTTATCTGTGTTTTGTGCAAAAGCAGTCGCCTCGATCTGCTCGGATCGGGAGCAAACGCGCCGATCTTGGCGTACGGCGTTATGCGGCAGTTCTTAAGCTCCAGATTTCCGCGCTCGAAGTGGCAAAAACTGTCGCGCAGCGACACGTCGCCCTTTTTTACGGACTTGACCTCCGATCCCTCGAGCGCAATACCGGCTTCGAAGGTTTCCACAAAGAAATAATCGAAAGCGGCTTTCTTGTTGACGGCGACCGTTTTTTCGGTTATTTTCGGCTTTGCCGCGCCGACTTTGTTTTTACGTTCTACTTTGCTTTTCATTTTATTTACCTACACAGAACCTTTCGAATACCGAATCGAGGATCTTTTCGTCCGCTTTTTCGCCGAACAACTCCTCTATTGCGGAGTACGCGTCGAAGAGCAGAGCCGCAACGATCTCCAAGCCCTCCGCTTTTTCGCGCTCGACCTGCGCCGCTTTTAAGTGATCCAAGCATCTGACAACGCAGTCGTATTGGCGGTGGTTGCATATTCCGCCGTACTCTTTCGGACAGAGATCGTACAGTTTTTGCTTGAGCGCGTCTATGTTTTTCCCGAATTTGGCGCTTATTTGCAACACGCCGTCCTTTTCCGCCGCACGATAATCGCCTTTTACGTCGCGCACGCCGTCGCACTTATTCCGCACTCTCACGGCTTTTTCGGAGGCCGCAACGTCATCGACCGTGTCGCTGACGCCCTCTTCCGATACATACAGCACCGCGTCGGCGCGTTCCGCCGCGGCGAGCGCACGGTCTATGCCGATACGCTCCACCTCGTCGTCGGTGCTGTTTTTTATGCCGGCGGTGTCGATGACGGTGAACTTTTTGCCTTTGTACACATAACTTCCGTCCAAAATATCGCGCGTTGTTCCGGCAATAGGCGTAACTATTGCGCGGTCGCTCTCCGTAAGCGCGTTCAAAAGCGTCGATTTTCCTACATTCGGCTTTCCTATAAGTGCGACGGTAAACCCGTCGTTGACTATTCTGCCGCCGGCGTATTTCGACTTTTCTTCTTCCAAAACGTCTATTGTTTTCTCTATCGCCGAATAAACCTCGCCGAGCGCGTTCTCATCTCTTTCGCCTTCTTCCAGTTCGTCGCCGTAATGAAGTACCGCTTCGACCAAGCTCAACGCGTTGTTCAACAGCTTTTGCGCACTGTGCAAGGTCTTAAACGTTTCGTCATACCGCGCGTTCCCGTAAACGAGCTGTTCCGTCGTCTGTGCGTCTATTATGTCCGCTAACGCCTCGCACTGCATGAGATCGAGCTTGCCGTTTAGCAGCGCGCGTTTTGTAAATTCGCCCTTTTCCGCCGCCCGTGCTCCGTTTTCGACGAGCGTCTTTATTATCCCGTCGCAGATAACCGTATTTCCATGCGGAAAAAGCTCCACACTGTCTTGACCGGTGTACGAATTGGGCGCTCTGTAGCACGCAACCATCAGATTTTCAGTAAAACCGTTTCCGTAAAACTTATTGAGCTTTATTTTACCCACTTCCGGCGCATGCGACAGAAAGCGAGCGACTGTTTCTATACAGTTGTTGCCGCTTATCCTAATTATCGCGACTGCCGACTTGCCGTAAGGCGACGCCAACGCGACTATTATGTCATTATTTTTGTCGATAGTGTTCATAAGTTTTTGACCCTATGTAGATAACCTATAAATTTACCGCCGTAGGCTTTATATTTGCTCCCGCGCTTTTTCGTCCGTGTTTTCGGCTGTTGTTCACAGCTTCTTTTATGAACATTTTACGGTGCACCGATTTGCCGATTTCTGCACAATTACTGTTTAGACGTATCACGTTATATCGTATACTATTTTTACCGCAATGTCCACATAATGTGTTTTTTTTCTTTTGTGAACATTTTTACACGCCCTTATACTCTAAATTCTATAAAATATATAATATATACAACACAAGACGGGTCAACGCGATTTTTCGTATATGAACAACCTGCGTTTTATGTCCGTGCCTAAAAGCGTGTAGTCTACGGTATCTACAAGCCGAACGCCGAGCTTTTTACAGACGGAACTCTTTGCCTCGACGTCGTTTTGAGTTTTGTAAAGAACGATCTTGCCGTTTTCCGAAGCGAGCGGAGCGCAAAAGCCGAGGACTTTATCCGTATCGGCGACGGCACGCGCCGACACGGTGTCGAACGTTATATTTTTTCTTGAAAGATCTTCCGACCGCGAATGAAGGGCGTCGATGTTGGAAATGCCGAGCTCGTCGCGGCACTGTTTTATGAGAGCGAGTTTTTTTCCGACGCCGTCGATGCCGATAAAGTCGAGCCCTGTAGCGATCGCGAGCGGAATACACGGAAAACCGCCGCCGCAACCCACGTCCACGCATTTTCCGCCGAAATACTTGTACGGATAAATGCTGTCGAGGTAATGTTTGATGTAGATGTCGTTCGGATTTTTAATAGCCGATATGTTTATTACCGAATTGAATTTAGTGTACAGCTCTGTAAGCCTGTCGAACTTGTGTATCAGCTCGGCGGAAAAGCGCTCTTTTAAAAATTCGAGCAAGAGCGATCTGCCCGTAAAATTTTCGGCGGCGGTGTTCACTCGTTTTTGTTTCCGTCGTTGATGTAGAGAATACCGAGCGTGCTTTTTCCGCAGTGGCTGGTTATGGTCGAGCCGGCGATCGTTTCAAAGATGTTTTTGTCCTCGAACCCGAAAGAAATAAGGCGCTGTCTGACCGAAGCGACTACCTCTTTAGACGCATGAGTGTGCGTTATGAAAACGCGCGTTTTGTCGGGGGTATTATATTTTTCGAGAGTGTAATCGACGTACTTGACAATGTTTTTGGAAAAATTACCCATGTATTTGCGAGCGACGGTTATGTTGCCGTCTATAAGCTGCAGTGTGGGTTTTATCGAAAACGCCTTGCCGAAAAACGCCGAAAGTCCGCTGCATCTGCCGCCTTTATACAGAAAGTCGAGTGTGTTTATCATAAACGACGCTTGTACGGAGCTTTTTCTTTGTTCGAGCGTTTCCGCAATAGTCGCCGCGTCCGCGCCGTTATCGCGAAGGTCCGCCGCTGCGAGCGCCAAAAGTCCCGTGCCCGACGAAAGCGACAGTCCGTCTACAACGTATACGTTATCGAGCCTTTTCGCCGCGGTGAGCGCCTGCTCGTACGTTGACGATATCTTAGACGATATGGCGATATGTACGACGGAGCAACCGTCGTCCGTAAAAGACTTGAAATAATCGTAAAAGTCCTCGCTCGAGCGTGCGGCTGTCGTGGGAAGCTTGCCATTTTTGTCGTAATAGTCGAATATCATGGACGGGTCGATGTCTACGTCGTCCAGATACTGCTTGTCGCCGAGCATCACATACAGCGGAAATTTTCCGATATCGCGCTCGTCGAAAAGGCCGTTGAGATCGGACGCGCTGTCTGTAGTTATCTTTACAGGTTGAGTAGCCATACGGTATTCTCCTTTTTGCATTGGTGTTTTGCTATACGAGCAGGTTGAAAAACTTTTCGGAAAAGCTGCCTTGTTCGAGGACTTTTATCACCTTTCCGAGCACTGCGCTTTTGTCGCGGGTTCCGTAGTATCGCGAATCGCGCGAAACGTTTCTGTTATCGCCGAGGAAAAATATGTCGTTTTTCGGTACTGTGACAGCGGCATCCTCCAAGCGCGTCTGTGTTTCGGCAAGCTCCGAATTGCCGTAGTCCGCATATATATCGATCTCGGTGACGAGCGGAGTGTATTCGATAGGCGTCACTTTGCCGTAACCGATGTTCGTCGCCATTTTCGCCTTGATGTAGTCCTCGTTTTGCAGTTCGTATTTATTGCTACCGTCGGTGCAAAGATACAGATCGATGCACGTTTTGTCCTCGGAATACATGAATATCACTCTGTCGCCGCCGGTGGCGATTATGCGTTTGATGATTATATGCTCGTCTTCTTTTTTATCGGCAGTGTTCAGCGTCACGATATCGCCGCGTCGGAGCGTATAGCCGTTGCGCAAGGTCAAGCAAAGCTGGCTGTCCCATACAGTGTTTTCCATGCTCGTTCCCGAAACGGGCGTAATGCCGATAAAGTAAGTAAAAAGCACGACAGCCGCCAGGCAGATGACGACGAAATCTATCACCAAGGTCGAAAAAATACCGCCGTTGTCCCTTTCGGAAAGCAGTGACTCCTTGTAGATGTTCATTTTACACCCACAGTACCGAGCTGATAATAAATTCCTCGTCGGAAGTAAATTCGAGCATTATTGCTTGCGACCAATCGAAAAGCGGTCCGACAGGGCCTTTAAAGTCCAAGTGCGATAAAGTGAATTTTTCCCAATTTTCCGAGCTGCTTATTTTTACCTGACAGTAATAGGATTCGTATTCCTCGCGCACGGTTATGTTGAGCGTCTGCGGCTTTCCGCACACCATTATTTGCAAGAGCGCGTCGGCGTTGGCGCGGGGCAACGGGCTCCAGGGCTTGAACGTCGCAAGAGAATTAGAGTCGCTCGTTATGCCGTCGATGCCGAAAAGTCCGCTTTTGAATATTACATTGCCGCCGTTCGGCGACATCCACACGTCTTTTTTCATGCTTCCGTCGTAAATGAGCCTCTGACCGATTATCGGTTGCGACGGGATTCCAAGCGATTTGGGAACGACCGACAAAAGCTGTGACGACAGCACGTTGCCGTCCCCGTCGGTCATATTGACAAAAGCAAAGATAGTATTTTCGTTTTTAAACGTGTCCGCCTTTGCGAGATATTTGTCGTCGCCAAGCCCGACGAGCGGAATATTTATCCAATTCCGGTGTGTGGGATTATCCCCGAAACGCGACAAAAACAGCTCGAACGAATATTTTTTATCGACCGTCGTTCTGCCTTCCACGGAATCATAGGTGCCGTTTTGCTTTACAGAGATATTAAAATATAAATTGTTTTGCGAGTTTACGGCGGTTATTTTCGGGCGCGGATAGTCGTCGCGGAAAGTTTCGCAATCGGTAAAGAAGTTGTCTATCTGACCGAACGCCGCCTTTATGCCGCGAGAAAACGCGCGTTCGACTATTCTGAAGCATCTGAGCGAAACGGTGCTGTCCGCGAGCGCCGCCATACTGTCTAGCGAGCCGTCCTCGTCGTTGGAAGCGACCGCCATCATAATGGGGATCTTACTGAAGACCGCATATGCGCTGTTATCAAGCGCCGCGCGGTAATTTATTATCTCGTTGCCTGTGCCTTCCACCTTGGGAAGAACGTTCAAAAACGTCGCGCATGCGATCAGATCGTCGTCGAAAGCGGCGAGCTTGTATACGGTGCTGCCGCCCAGACCGACGCCGAGCGCAAAAATACTGATACCGGAGTACAGTTGTTTTAAAAAGTATATCGCTTTGCGGGCAAGACACGTCCAAACATACCAACAGCTCTGCACCGCTTCTTCCGGCGCTTCGAATTCGCTTTTTCCGCGGCAGTTGCACGAAGAAAGCGACAGCGGGTAAAGTGTAAAACGCGGCTGCACGTTCGAAGCGCCGAGATAATCGAGCATAGCGACGGTGTAGCCGTTTTCAAACAATATGTGCGCCAAAGCGTCGTCCGCGCCGCCGTTTGCGTCGGGCATGTACAGCACTATGCCTTTTGCAGTCGGGTTTTCGGCTATTTTAATATATGCGCGAACTCTGCCGTCCACCGTGGTGTACCCGTCGAAATAGTATTCGCGTATGCGAATACCGTTCTCCGTCTTGTCAGACAGCGGAGATTCGTTAAGCGGCAAAGCGGCTACGTCGTAGTCCTTCCAAAGATTGTTGGGATTGGTTATTTCCAAGCCGATTCTCTCCCCGAAAGCAAAATTCACATTATTATATATCTTATGTCGCGTTTTGTCAAGCGAACGCTACGGGGTGGCATTTCGCCGTTTGGGCTAAAAGCCGCCGTAAAACGCCGTTCGACCGTTGCCGACAGACCCCGACAGGAACCGATAAGATACGACATATATGATATCATAATAAAATTGTCTTAAATTCGACAGAAATCATAAAATGCCGCGTCGGGCAGACAATCTATGAAAAGCCGCGCCGCTTTCGCTTGACTTTTCGCCGTGCGCCGTTTATAATGTAAAAAAACCAACGGAGAATTTTATGGCACCTGTAAGAAAAGGCGGTTTGGGCAGAGGGCTCGGCGCACTGCTCAGCGATATCGAAGAAGAATCGGTAATAAGCTCGAGCGACACCTCGGAAATGCTGCTCGCGAATATCGAACCCAACGTCGATCAGCCGCGCAAGCAGTTCGACGACGCCGCGCTGGCGGCGCTTGTGGACAGCATCAAAAAGCACGGCGTAATTACGCCGCTCATCGTAACGCCAAAGCCGAACGGCAAGTTCATGATAATTGCCGGCGAACGCAGATACCGCGCCGCCACGGCGGCAGGACTTTTGTCCGTCCCCGTCTGCGTGCGCGAGTGCACCGCCGTCCAAATAGACGAATTGTCGCTAATCGAAAACATTCAACGCGAGGACTTGAACCCCCTGGAAGTCGCCCGCGCGATAAAGAAGCTTATCGACGATTACGGTTATACGCAGGAAGAAGCCGCGGAACGTATAGGAAAGGCCCGTCCGACCGTCGCCAACCTTTTGCGCCTCATAGACCTGTCCGAGCCGGTTTGCCGCCTTATCGAAAGCGGTAGGCTGTCCGCCGGACACGCGCGTTGCCTTGCGGTGGTCACCGATCCGGCGCTACAGCTCGAGCTTGCTGAAAAAGGTTGCGACGATAAAATGAGCGTGCGCGACTTTGAAAAACTCGTTAAAAACACGCTCAATCCTAAAAAGCAGGCGGAGCCGCCGCGCCAAAGTTTGGAGCTCAAAGACATGGTCGTGCGTATGCAACGAACACTTGGCACCAAAGTATCGCTGCTCGGCAACGACAACAAGGGCAGAATTTTTATCGATTATTACAACGCAAGCGACCTGAGCAGGCTCGAGAGCATGCTGGCTTTCCTCGAAAATAACTACAAGAGCTAATTTTAACAGCCTATATATAAAAAGCGCATGCAAACCGCATGCGCTTTTTATATGCGGTATTCTTGCCGCAGTGTTAGATGTTCCACGTGAAACATTTTTCGGGGATAGTTGTATAATGTTTCACGTGAAACATTTTTGAATCGTTCCGTCAACACAAACGCCGCCTTTCGGCGGCGATTATGCGGTAAAATCAGCAATCTTTCTTTCTCGCGAGGTCTATATTGTCCTCTTTGCGGTTTCGCAACGATTTGACGGGGTGTTCGGCGATGGTAAATCTGTAATCTTCCCCGAATTCGTTGATATAGTTGTCTATCACCTTATGGCTTGCGACCGCCGAAGGGGTTTTGTTTACGGCGGCGTTGTAGCGGAAGTACTCGTAATTGTCGGGAACGTTGTTTAGATCGGTGTAATCTTCCAAAACCGACGTGTTGTTTATGGTGTTCTTTAGGATATTGCGTATATAGTGCTTGTTTTTCTCGCAGTTGTCGTTGAACGTCAGGAGCGTGGGGAATTCGGCGTTCGGAATCACCTGCGCCCATTCCTTTTTCTCGTACTTTTTGAGCAGTTCTGCGGCGTAGTGCAAATGCGCCAATTCCTGTTCCCAATGCATTGTCCAGATCTTTTTCGCAATGTCGTTGGTTTCCTCGCTCATCGCCGAGTAGTAGAGATAGCACTCGCAATATTCGTGCATGAGCAGACATTCGAGCCAGGTCGCCGTGGGATCCATCAACGACTCGTATTGCGTCACGTGCTGTTCTTCCACCATGCCGATCTCCAAATACAGCTTGCGCCCGAGGTCGGAGGCGGAATAGAACGTGCCGACGTTCATATAATAGTTCATCGTTTGCTGCTCCGCGGCGGTAATTATCATGGTGTGGAGCTTGGTGGCGAGCGGCGCGTCCGGCGTGATTGGGCGGCGCACGTCGTCAAATGGGTGGCGGTGTTCGGAAATGGTGGGACGCCCGGGCATGATCTCGGTGTAGCTGCCGACGAGCTTTTCACCCGAAATGCCCTGCTCCATCTCCAAAAGGTCGCTGTATCGGTACAGGTGATCGAAGTCTTCGAGGAGCGCAAAGTCGAGCGTCGCTTTGACGTACTTATTCTTTTCCGTCTGCGCGAGCACAGCGGTCAGGTCAACCGCCAACTGCTCGTACGAGATCGTTGTTTCCAAAATCGACTCGTCTTTGGGTTTAAAGTAGGATATGCGCTTTTGCTGTTGCTGCTCGAGCTTGCGCAAGAGCGCTACGTCGCGCCTGAGATTGTTGTCCGCGGTGTGGCGGCACAGTTGATGCATAAACCAATTTTCTTCGAACTCCGAGCCGTTCAGAAGAATTGTGCGCACTTTGGTGTAGGCGTCTGCTTCGTGTTTGTCGTACGCCGTGGGGTACAGTTTTTTCCAATCATCGACGCATTTCTCTATTTTACACGATTTTTCATAAAATGGATTCATAAAAACCTCCGTGCAAAATATTGTTGACATAAGCGTGCGTGTCTATACTCGATAAATCCGGTTTAATTTATGATTAAAAACGATAGCTTTTCTGCCGCGACGGTGATATAATATGTGTATGCGGCAAAAGAAAAAGAAAAAAGCGATCGCTTTATACGAAACGCGCATGAGCGCTCGATATGTAATATTGACGGCTGTGTGCTACTTTTTTGCCGCCGTTATATGGTATATTCTGTGTGTGATCACGCCGTATATGGACAGCGTGCCGGTTTCCGCGGCAGAAGCGGAACTGCTCACGCGCGAAGCGTTTTCCGCAACGGCGGAGCAAATTGCGAAGGACGAAAGCAAAAAAGAGCGCGCCATGCTCATGCCGTCGTGCGTCGATTCGTTTTACAGGCGACTGCGGCTTATAGAGGACGCCGAAGAATATATAGATTACATGGTCTACGATAATTACGAGCAGGAATTTACGTTCATTTATTACGCCGCGCTGCTCCGCGCCGCCGACAGAGGCGTTAAAGTACGCATCATAGTGGACGGAAAAATGGGCACTTTTGTGGACACGCTCGAGGAGCTCGGCAGTTTATTATGTAATCATAACAATATAACGTTGTATCATTTCAACGGTTTAAATGTATTAAAGCCTGCCGGACTTATGGTGTTGATGCACGACAAAGTGACGATCGTGGACGGCAACAAGCTCATCGTCGGCGGCGCAAATATGGGTACTGTGTCGTTTACCGCAAATTACGACATGGAAGTCATGATAACAAACAGCGGCGCGGACGGCTGTGCCGGGCAGGCTGAACGCTATTTCAACGAAATGGTGGCAAACGACCTGTGCGTCAAAAAAACGACGAAAAAGTGCGATTTTTCGGCAAAACAAAAGTATATAAACAAATTTTTGGACTTTTTTTACACATATCACTTTAAAGAGCCTATCGAATACGAAACGCAAGGCGTTGCGGTGGATAAAATTACTTTTTTATCAAATAGGATAGACGGCGGCAAAAAACCGCCTACGATATTGACTGCCGTGTTTAATTTGGCGGAGAGCTCGCAAAAAACGGTTATCGTCACGCCGTACACCCTGCTTGTCGATAAAAAAATAAAGCAATTACGCAGCATTGCGGCAAAAAACGCGGAGTTCACTATAGTTACGAACTCGCTCTATAACAGCAGAAACGTGGGATATGCTGTGTATCACCACTCCAGGACCGATTATATCGATAAAAACATCGATCTGTGGGAGTATCAGGCAAAAAACCAGCTCCATGCCAAAATGTTTACTTTCGACGACCGCTTCAGCGTTATAGGCTCGTTTAATTTAGACGAGCGTAGTGCGCACGTTGATACGGAAAGTGTTTTAATAATCGATTCCAAGGCGTTTAACGCGCAAGTAAATGCCTATATTAACGACGTATTTATCGAAAACAGCTTAAAAGTGGGCGAAAATAACGAATATTTGCCGTCGGACAAAGTGGAAGCGCACCCCGTTCCCGCCGTCAAAAAGCTCAAATATGCGCTGTATAATCTATTGAAAGTAGTTATGAACGTACTGTAAAATCGGCTGTAAAAGCCGGTGAAACTAGCGCAATGCGGTTTTTTATTTCAAACTGCTACGACACATTCGATTTATCGCACTATAATACATAAGTGTTCAGCCGATTTAATACAACGATCGGCTTTTAGTTGTGTATGCGAATATTAAAATCACGCCGTCGCACACCGCTATGTTTATATGCGGCGTGGTTTCGAGCTATGTAGTGGTAACAGCGCCTACACTCATGTCGCGAGTGAATTATCGCAAATGGGCGGCGAAGGACGCTGAAAAACGGCGTTCTCAGACAGAATTTTTCATGGAAAGCAAAAGTTTTCGGATACCCTACCGTGTCACTAAACCGACGGTTTAGTAAATCCGAATTTTACAGATTTTTTGTGAAATCAAGACTTTTACGGCGAGCGCAATATCGCGTCGATTTTGCGTCGGCGCACTCGAGCCGGAGCAAAATCGACGCGCGCCTTGATATCGAGAAAATTAATGCAAGACATTTTGTGGAGTGCCGCAAAGTTCAGTGCGTAGCTTTTTGTGAAAATATATGTAGCCGTCGACGCGCTCTCAGACGAAAAATTACATGAGAAGTGAATTTCTCGGCATACCCTACCGTTGCACTAAACCGGCGGTTTAGTAAATCAAGAAAAATCAAATTCTTTTTGAGCACAAAAAAATGTGCTTGCGATAAATATAATACAAATATTGATATGACCTGTATAAACCGTACGATCGCGGCGCAAACTAAACTTGCGTAAATAATTATAAGGGGGAGAAAAATGGCTGACACGAAAAAGACTGCGACGAAGAAGAATACCACTCGTTGCAGCAGCTCAAAAAAGTCTGCTGATGTGCGTTCGTGCGGTTCTGCCAAGACCGGCAAGACTACGCGCGCTCAAAAGAAGACGGAAACCGTAAAATAAATTAGGTATAATACCTCAGGGCAAGCCCTGTTGCACCCTATGGGTGTTCCGCTAGCCACGCGGCGGAGTATTACACCAAATTTGTCATCGTTGCATTTTTTGCCATTGCAAGCAAGCAAAAATGCTCCTTGAATAACCGATTTCTACATTTTTATCTTTACGCAAACAAAATTCCGGAGGAGCTAAGCTCGTTCGGATTTTTGTTTGCGGATATTTAATAAATTGATATAATATCTAATTTAAGCAAGCAAAATTATTTGTAGACAATAGCAATACTTGACAGCGTGGGGAAGATCGTATACAATGCAGGGTATAGAAACGCCCAATATTATGTGGCGCTAGTCGTGCTTTGACTAAAATTTTAGGAGGTTTATACAAAGAAAAATGAAAAAGAGAACTTTAGTAATATTAGAAATAATATGTACTGTGATTTATTTGGGTTGTTTAGCGACGACGATCTATTTAATGGTAAGTCAAAACATTGCCGATATCTCTGTGCCGATGTTGTTAGGTTGTTCGATAGTGTTTTTAATACCCGGAGTTCTACTTGTATTTTTTCCGCGTAAAATATTTCACGTTATTTACTCTATTATATATAAAACATCAAAAGTCCATAACGATTTAACGGATGAATCGATGGTATCGGAACAAGATAGTTTTCATCATATTGATAGAGGCATAGTGGCTTGTTTTGTAGGTGCGGTTATGTTCATATTAGCCGGTTTATTAATACAAATATTTATGCATTAAAATTATGATTATCCTCGCGTTTTTTGACGTGGGGAAAATGGTATAAAGGAGAGTTATGCTTAACCAAATCGAATTTCGAACATTTGTTCGCTTATACGCTACGACCTAATGGCTATAATTTCACTCGGATATCCCTTGCGAGAAGGAAATACCGAAACACGGCGTAAGCCATTATCCGAAGTGATGTTAGGCTATAAATAAGCGATATATCACTTAATAAATTAGATATTATTCCTTAGGAGCGCCCTGGGGTATAGTACATAATTTATTTCAACAATTCGTCGGTTGAAATATGAAAAAAATCGGCAAGGTCCAAGATTTGCTGGATCGACGGTTCACTGTATCCCGTTTCCCAATGCGACACGGTTTTCAGCGTCAGATCCAATCGTTTGGCCAATTCCGCCTGGGATATCCCGAGTTCGTGTCGCGCTTCTTTTAGGTTTTCCGAAAATTTGCTCATCATAATTGTATTGTATCAATAATTGAGAAAAACGCTTGACATTCTCAATAATTGAGAGTAGACTATTATTGTTGCACATTCTTCATCATGCGCAACCATGCAAAAAGCAGGCTCGTCGCACTATGCGGCGAGTTTGCGTTTACGGGTATTATATATCAAAATCGCGGTATGTATGTGCGACTTGCATGTGCGGCAATGCCAACGATAATTTATATCGGCGCGCCGGTGTCGGCGCTATCTTGAGCGGTATTTGCAGGCAGGGGATATGTGCTTTTCTGCCGTGTTGATAAATACGGCGATTTTGCTTGACAATGTAAGAATATAGTGATAAAATGTTCTACGTCGAGTCAAAGTTCGACGGCGACGGAAGGGCGCCTTACGGGCAATTAACTCAGCGGGAGAGTGCCACCTTCACATGGTGGAAGTCGAGGGTTCGAACCCCCCATTGCCCACCAAGTCCGCAGCGCCGCACGCGCGCGGAGATGTCCCGACCGAAGCAAACACAGTGACGGAAGCGCCGCTAAAGTCACGATTTGGGGATATAGCTCAGCTGGTAGAGCGATGCGTTCGCAACGCATAGGTCATGGGTTCGAGTCCCACTATCTCCACCAAACGACGTATAAGGGCGCATCTTGCGCCCTTTTTGCGTGCCTCGCGCTTTGGTCTTGATTACGTCTGTGTAAACTCCCGTCGCGCTCGCACTTAAAAGTGCACAATCTGCAACCCTTCTCCGCCGTTTGACCACCAATCTAAATTTCGTTTTAGGTTACTACTGCTCCACCAAGATAGCGCCTAAAACAAACTACTCTTTAGTAGAAAATAGGTTGCTTTTTTATATTTAGTGTGTTGGTTTTATGCAAACGTCGAAATCAACTATGCAAGGGAAACAATATAATGAAATTTATCGAATGGCTTAACGAATTGGTTCCGGTCGCTATAGGGGTGATCGGAGTTATAGCTTTAATAATTTCCATTGTCGAAGCGTATAAAAACTGGGAAACAATAAAAGAAATGTTTTCTAAAACAAAAAAAGGGATAGGGAAATTATTGACTATACATCGCACCGGGAAACGAAGAAAGTATAATAGAACGGTATCCGATTTGGAATTTTTGAATTGGCAAAAACAAGTTTTACGATATATTTATCCGTTTCTTAATAATAATAAAAACGAAAAAAAAGAATGGGAAATTGCCAACGCTTTTGGATATGAGTATGAGGCGCTGTATTTTAAGTCGAAAGAAATACAGTATCCTTTTAACGAAATACGAGAGAAGCAAAAATTAGGTGATTTTCCGTTAAGCATAAAGAAAAAATCCGGAAAAGTCAAAGTGATTTACGAAAAGGAAATGAAAAGTAAGGTGGCGAAGCAATATTATAAATTGCTCAAACCCACCATTAAATTTCCCAATAATATCGGGTATATGTTAGATAGTATGGAAATCGGCGAAGACGGCTTCGGTTTTTCCGCACACCCCAATACATATTTATCTAACGTATATACATCAAATGTATTAGAATATGAGCTTTATTTACTCTATAAAAAAATATATAAAAATAGGCATATAAGAAAAAATATAGCCGGCGAAATATTAGACGTTCCGGGAAAAAGTTACTACATAAAAAGACGTTTATACTTTAAAAAGAGAATTTTATATTTAGGAGATGATGCGAATGAATTTTTGTTAAATAATCTTCCGATCAGAAAAAGCATACATGACAAGTTTAATGACGAAGAAAATATTTTGACCGAAGGCAGAGGCAGGGAATCGTTACTCGGCGTTCAGGCGATGGTGCTGTGTAAAAATCGTCGGAAAGGTTACGATGTGCTGCGAATTCGGCGAAGCGAAGCGGTAGACGCCAAAGCCGGCTTTTTACAGTTTATTCCTTCCGGTGGGTTCAGTGCTTTGGAAAACGATGTGTCGCATGATTGCATAACTTCCAACTTTTCCGTTTCCAAGGCGATTTTAAGAGAATTTTTAGAAGAATGCTTTGGCGAAGAAGATTTTTCCGGACGAAAAACCATATCGACGGAAAGCATATATGCTGACGATATAATAAAAAGATTAGATCCGCTGAAAAATACGCAGAATATCGAGTTTATAGGCACGGCATTCAGTTTAGTGAGTTTAAGACATGAATTGTGTTTTATAATCAAAATAGATGATTTTGACGTAATAGACAGAATACGCAACAACGAAGAATGTGCAAGCGTAATAGATTTTATTTCTTTAGACAAATTGGAAAATGAAGCGACCTGGAATTATAAATTTGCAAACGCCCAATATAACGACTATGAAAAACTTAATCCGACAAGCGCCGCATTGTGGAATTTAGCGAAAGGAACCACATTATATAACCGGTGTAAAGAGTCCGAGAATTAGGTGATTGTTCACCCACATCGGTTTGACGCCTCGCCGCTTGCGGCGGAGTTCTATTCATTCGAGAAATAGTTATGATTTTATGGACTTGACAAGGTGTGTTATACTATATTTGAGAGAAATATTGCGCTCTCACGAAACGGAATCTTGCACGGGTTTCCGTTTTTTGTTGCCTAAAAGGAGAATTATATGAGTGAAATATCGTGTGAAGAAAGTTTATTTGAGGAGCAAATTTGCCCGCTTGCGCAATCACAGATTGAGTTGTATTTATTACGTATTCTATCAAATTGAGTGTGTAAGCAATAGATCGCGCAGCATTTGGCGCCGATGACGACAAATTAGGTGTAATACCCCGCCGCTTGCGGCGGAACACCCGTAGGGTGCTCCAGGGCAAGCATACGCGCAATTACAAGCGAGAACGTAAGCAATGTTTCGTGCAACATTCGGTTGCCGTGCGGGTCCAGGGCTTGCCCTGGGGTATAATACCTAATTTATTAAAACACAAAGAGGATGTTGAGAAAAGCAACTAATTGTTAAGTCCTCCACCCGATTTATCTAATGATGAACGTGTTGTTTGGGAAGAAATAGCGAAGTTGATTATTTCAAGCACTCACTACAAAAAGACTACTGCGGATATAGAGCTTATAAGGCAATATTGTCAAACAAAAATCATGCGTGACCGGGCGTGGCGAGAATACAATAAAAATCCCGAACGCTATATTCGCATCGTTACGGGCATTTGTTCCGACGGAGTGACCCCGAAAGTGATGGTCAAAGAAAATGAGCATTATAAAACTTGGATAGAGTGCAATAAGCTACTTGAAAAGCTGTTAAAAGATTTCAGATTAACGCCTGATGCAAGGAGAAAATAATGGATGAATTGAAAATCGAATACATAAAAATCGATGAACTTACTCCATACAATAATAACACAAAAGTACATACTAAAAAGCAAATAGAACATATCGCAAATTCCATAAAGAAATTCGGGTTCAACGATCCACTTGGGATATACGGCAGGCAAAATATAGTATTGGAAGGTAACGGACGAATAGAAGCCGCTCGCAAATTGGGAATGAAAGAATTGCCGTGCGTTAGATTGGATCATCTTTCGCCCGAAGAAATGCGAGCGTATGTAATAGCGCATAACTCCATAAATCTCGAAACCGGTTTTGACGATAAAGTTTTATATGACGAATTAAAGCGATTGCAAAATTACGATTTTAGAGAGTTTGGGCTGACAAACACTTATATAAAAGCGCTTCAAACAACACAGAGTGAAATATATCAAGATATACTTGCAAAAAACACTCGCAAGCTCGTGCGCAATTCATTTAAAACGACGGGCAAATACGACATACCTATAATTAGGAAACAATCGATTGATATTTCCGCTCTTAAAAGTATCAGTTTTTGTCATACTCGATATGATGACAATAGAAGTAAGCAAAGAATGGTACATTTCTTTTTGCACGATTATAGGTTTGAATGCGTGTATGAAAATCCGGATATTTTGCTTGAAAAGTTAAAACAATATGTTTGCGTTTTAACTCCGGATTTCAGCTTGTACATGGATATGCCGATATCGTTACAAGTGTACAGCATTTTCAAAAATCGTTGGTGCGGAGCGTTTTGGCAAAGTAAAGGTATGACGGTAATCCCAACTGTTTCTTGGAGCGACGAACGTAGTTTTGAGTTCTGCTTTGACGGAATAGAGCGTGGAAGTATTGTTGCCGTATCTACACACGGGAGCAGAAACGCAAAAGAAGATTTTTTACGTGGATACAGAGAACTCTTGAAAAAAATCGAACCATGCAGTATAATATGTTACGGAAAGCCATTTGCTGAAATGGAGGGGAATGTTATCGCCATACCGTACAATCCCCGTGAAGGGTGCGAGGTGTGATATGGGCGGTAGAGGAAGTTTCAGCGGAGGGATAACAACCACGCGAACACGATCTATTAGTGAAACCACAGGTAAACCAAATTCTAAAATAGTACGCTATCACAACGGCAAGTTAGTGCAAGAACGATATTTTGATTCGGATGGACGAGCGAGTTACGATATCGACTATTCACACGGTGGGAATGGAAAACATAAATTTCCACATATTCACGAATGGGATTGGTCAGATCCGTTAAATCCCAAAAGGAGCAAACATGATGACGAAGATAACTAAAAAATGCGACGTATGTGGCGCTACAATCGAGACTACCGAGTACGGTGGAGTAAAATGCAAAAATTGCGGGTGGATCGACGATCCGCATCAACGGCAATATCCCGCTTGTGCCAATGCCAATAATTTGATCTCGTTAAAAAGGGCACGCGAACTATGGCGGCAGCACAAGAGATTTTTGCCTACATTCGATGAAATGCTCAGTCTTATCGAACGCGGATTCGATCTCAGTATTCGTTATAAAAATATTTCCTATCATTTGGTTTGCTATGAAAACGGAACGGTGCATATAGAGAACGAAAAACAAAGCTACGATATCAGCTATAAAGATATTGACGATTTCACCGTTAATGCTAAAATCGACGATAAACTGCTTTCGGAAATATGGGGAGAGATTAATAAAGTCGAATATGCTTTTTAAAACTTAATTTATCAAGGTTGGCATTAAATGGTATGAGTGTTATTTACAGACCGACCGGCATGGCGCGGGAATACAGCCCTTATGCCCTAAATCTTTATATCGGGTGCAGTCATCGTTGCAAATACTGCTACGCGCCGGGGACGTTAAAACGCAGTGAAGCGGCGTATTTCGGCACGCCGCCGCGCAAGAATATTTTACAGCTTATAGAAAACGACTTGATCCAAAATATATATCACGAACAAATCTTGCTTTCGTTCGTGGGCGACGTTTATTGCGACAGCGCCGACAGCGGCGAAACCACTCGCAAGGCATTGGAACTGTTAAACCGCTACCACGCGCCCGTTGCCGTGTTAAGCAAGGGCGGCAAAAAGATGTTGCGCGATATCGATATTTTCAAAGCTTTCGGCGACAGGATAGCAGTCGGTACTACGCTCACGTTTATCGACGAAACAAAAAGCCGCGCATGGGAGCCTTTTGCGAGCAACCCAAGCGACAGGCTTGAAACGCTTAAGATTTTGCATGACAACGGCATAAAGACTTTCGCGAGCTTCGAGCCGACGATAGAACCGAGCGAGAGCATAAAGCTGATCGATTGCACGCTAAAAGATAACAGCGTAGATCATTATAAAATCGGCAAGATAAACCACTATCGCGACGCGGATAAATGGCAAGATTGGCGACAGTATTTAATTGATTGCGTTTCACTGCTTCGTCCTGCCAATAAGCAAGTGTATTATAAATTTTGCTTGCGTAAGCTTGCGCCCGACGTTGAGCTGACAAAAGAGGAAAAGAATCCCGACGAATATATAGTGCGGATATAGGGTTTTGATATTGCTTAGGTCGGCTTCTCAAGAATGGGAAAGTGAGTAATATTTTCTTGTCGATTGAGCCAAAAAATATAAAACGCCACATCAGACTCCTTCGAGTTGCTTGACAAGCTTCGATCGAAGGGAGTAATATAAAACCGTCAAAAATCGATGAACCGGAGTTTTTATGTATATATATATTATCGAATTACAGCCCTTGGACCATAGATCCGAAACGGAAGCGGAAGATATAATTACGGAATTTGTTGCGGCTTTAATACATAATGGGCAGATACTATCCGAATATATGACGTGTAAAAACGATAAAACTTACTATTTATATGTGACATCCCCTAAAAGCGATTCATTAGATGCGCATTACGATAGCATCTATGTAAAGCGCAGCCGCAAATTGTTAAACGAATGTTTTGCCGTGAGTATTCGTCCAAACGGGATCAACGCAAACAGTCGGGAATATTGTACGTGCAAAGTAAGATCTCGTATAGAAATGCAAACTTATGTAAGCGACATAGACAGTGTTTTTACTTGCTGTACTTGCGGAAAACCCATTGCGCTATATGAATTACCGTATCTTGATAATCAACAAGATCATTGGAGCATAATAAACTGGCAAAAGACTTATCGCGCAATGCACGAGCTGTGGTTGGATAGCATAAGCGATCGATTTACCGGCAATCAATTAGTAAATGTGAATTCCACCCTCAATAAAGCAGGCCGTGAAATTGCAAAAGAAATCGAGTTTAAGACGGAGATAAAAGTCTATTATAACGTATTCGATGATTTGACGAAAAAGGTTCGATTTGCTAAAGCAGGCGATAAAATGACGAGGATTTGTCCCGCTTGCGGAAAGGCTATGAAGTATGTTAAATTCGATGACGGTCATGACAGAAATATATGTGAAAGTTGCGGGCTTTCAAGTTTTCCCAAAGGCGAGCGGCTTTCATGATTTTTATGATACGCTTTGCTCGAGAGGCAAATTTATTCCTCGAATAAATATTGCTATAAATGAAATATTGTGTTAAAATATGTTTTGCAATAGGCGAGGTTGGATATATGTATTATGACGCTTATAAACTTGAATATGGTTTAGCAATCTGCAAACGGTTTTTTCCTAACGGAAAACATTATACGTTTGACCACAATAAAATACGCAAAGAAATAGTTTCTTATGACACTTATCATAACGATTTCATAAAAGAATTGTATTCGTTTAATGACCATACAGTTAAAAATGATCCGTCGATTACGCATTTTATCGGGGAATATGTCATCTTCATTGATGAAAAAGCCGATAAAGAACTGATAGAAAAAGCTGTATCCGAGCTCAAAGAGGATGAGCAACTTTACTATTGGGAGCGATATTTAGGGTATCCTCTTACAGGAAAAAAGGATTTTGAATTTTGCGGTTGCGATGTAGGAGAGTGTAGTTGTAGCTCAATTACTAGTTGTGATTTTATTATTGAGCCTCAATTTGAATGTCATTTCAAAAAGCTGAACAAGTACGGTATTTTTGATAATCTCGAAGACGCCATTGATTTTAATAACGCCCTGAAAGAGTGTTATCCGGATGAGCCGCATGCTTATAACTGCGATATATGGGCGATATGGCGTCGGATAAAATAATTTACAAAAAACTTTTCAAACAGAGAATTGACAGGGATAAGCGCGGAAGACGTCGAGTGCGTGTACGACGGAGAAGAGCACGGGATAGAGATAAAAGGTATAAAGGGCGGGGATGTAATAGAGTATAAAGGAGCGAGCACAGCGAGCGAAGTGGGAGAGTAT
>JAMPDA010000029.1 GCA_023665905.1 Roseburia sp. | reverse complement strand
GGTTCGCCTGGATCTCTCCACGCGCATTGCTCCGCAATGCTTGGTCGAGATGACATGACGAAAATTGGGCGAAGCATGATTAATAAAGGCATGCTACGCTTTATTATAAGCAGATAAGCCAAGTCACCTTCTTGTCATTTCGACCGGAGCGCGCGACAGCGAGCGGAGCGGAGAAATCCAGGCGCTTTAGCGCCGCATTGCCAATAGTAAAGCTTTATCCCCTTACAGCTATGCCATGTTACAGAGTATTATGCTTTCATCAATATGAGAATAATATTATCGTAAATTTTGACCTGAACGTCCGCCGTCGGGTACACGCTTCTGACGGCGCTTTTTACCGCGGAATTTACGGCGTTATCCGAAACGTCCAAATCGCCGTCCACGAAAATATCCAAGCCCTCGTAGCTTATCGCATACTCGCCGTTATTCGGCCCGCCGGGGACATAGATCGTACTGCGCTTTACGTACGAACTTGCAAACGCCGTGGCAATCTCGCGGACACGCGTTAGAATATTTTGGCTCATCGTTATAGCGCAGTTTATGGGCGTTCCGTTATACGTCATATCGGCGTAAACGTTATATCTGCGCGTCGTCGTTTCGGGAACGTACAGCATTTGGCTGTCGCCCAGCTCGTAGGGCTCGAAATGCGTCGGGTCGGCCTGCACGTCCGTCAAAAACAGATAGTCGTGCAGTCCCAGCTCGTACTCCGCTCGCGGAGCGTTGCCTATCGACAGCTCGGACTGAGAATCTCCCCAAGTACAGTCAACAACGTACCAATCGCCGTCTATACAGACCTTGTTCCAAGCGTGACCGCCGCGGTCGTCTTCCGCCATCGATTCGCCCGCGTCGCCCGCTACGCGCACGCACGGTATCCCTTCGATATTGCACATCAGCGAATACGCTTTGCTCATTCCGTCGCAGACGGCGTACGGCGCGTAAGCAACTCCGCCTATCTTGGTCGAACCGTTGCCGAACACGCCCTCGAGATAGTATGCTGAGTACGATTCGCCGTTGGAATACGCCTCCGTCGCCGGCGTGTCGTACGTGACCTGCCACATTATCCAATCGTAGATAGCGTGCGCTTTCTCTCTGTCGGTCATTTCGTCCGTGCAGATCTGCCTAAGTATACTTCTCGCCGTATTGTACAGGATATATGCCGGCGTGCCGACCGAAACTATAGGACGGGTGTTGTTCTGCACCGCGAAAAACAGCTCGTCGCCGTATTTGACCGTTTGGGTGTTTTCAAGCCCGTCTATGGGGAACACATAATCGTCCGGTCTGTCTTTGTTCCTATCGTAATTTATATGCGGTATTATCGCGTGGAGCTGCTTTGCGTACTGCGAAGTGTTGCCCGAAGTTTTGGACTGTCGCGACGGATTGTTGACCGTGCTGACGCTGAACGACGTCGTCATTACGCTGTTATTCATGGATACATCTATGTTCCTGTAGCTGCCGCTCGTTGCAACCCAGGAAAAGGCGTCGTCGAAAAGATCTTCCTCGGAGCGCGTGAGCGAATACGCCATATAGCACTTAAACGACACTTTGGGAACGCCAGTTTTGGAACGGAACAGTATATAATACTCGAGCGCGTGCGCGTACTCCTCGTCCGATGTTATATACAAGTCCCTATCGAGATAACGGCTCTTTATGTACTCGTCCGCCGACGACGGGAGCTGTGTAAAAAGCGTGTACGGCGAGTACGAGCTCGGACCGAGCGCGCCGCCGTCGCCGAGCGATTTTACGCGAAATTTATAGACGCGGCTCGTAATGCCGTCGGCGCACAGCGATATGAGTCCGCCTGCGTCGAACCCGTCGTTCCCGAACAGATCGGAATACCGAGGATCGGTCTGCGCGTACTCCGTTACGCTTCCGGACGGCGAGGTTATTTCCACCTGCGCGTTGCCCTCCGCGCTGAAGCGCACGTATGCGTGCGGATACAGATTATCGAAATCGAATGTCGGCGCTGTCGGCGTTATACTGCCGACGATATACACGTCGAGCGCCGTATTGCCGTCGCTGAACTCGCGCATCACGCCGTTTACGTAAACGGCGACGGTGTGCCGCCCGGGCGCGGGACTGTATGTGTAGGTGAGCTCCGTGCCCTCGTACACAGTATCGCCGTCTATCACCCACTTAACGAAATCGGCAGGATTTTCGCTGTTGCGGTCCACCGAAACGGAAAAAACTATATCCGAATACGGCGCGGATTGCTGCGTAAGCGCGCCCGTATAAGCCGCGGTCGCCGTGACCGCATAATATATCCGACAAACCGCGCTCGCGCGCTTTCCGCCGCCGACGGCTTCGATCGTATGCTCGCCCACCGACGTCGGCATGTAGACAAATGTTTCCGTCGCCGACAGCGTATCGGACTTTTGCCCGTCCACGTACCAATCTATCGTTCCGTCGGCGACCGAACCGGTGGCTATCGGCTTAAACGATATCGCAGATATCCTTCCGAGCGTCTGCGCCGTTTCGCCCGTCGTTTCGAGCGTAAGCGAATCGCTTTCGCCGTCCGTCACCGTCACTTTTATCACAGAGCTTGAAGACGATGTTTCCGCTTTTACCGACGTATTCCCCGCTTTCAGCGCGGTCAGCGTCGTGCCCGACACTTTGGCTATATCGGGATCGGAAGATGTCAGCGTATACGAATTAGTGTTGCTTTCGATTATTTCCGAAAGATCGTAAGACTCACCTACGGCAAGCGAAATATTTTTGCGCGTAAACGTCGCCTCGTAGTCGTTGCCGCGAAAAAACAGCGAGCAGCCCAAAAGCGGAAACACCGAAACGAATATCATTACGAGCGCGCAAACCGCACTTAAAACTTTTATCGGTATGGAATTTTTAGATCTTGACATCATACGTTTATATAACTCCCGACGGCTTGGGCGCCGTTACGTGCAATATCCTGTCGCCGTCCGTGAAATGCGTTTTTACCGTATCGGCGGAAAACCGCGCCGATAGGACCTCCGTCCCGTACTCACCGACGGCACGCAAGACCGCGTCTTTTACGGCTTGCACTTCCTCCGCGCTCAATCGCCCGTCGAGCGAAAATTCCGCGCCGAAATAATTACAGGGCGAAACGGTCGTAACGCCGCCTATGCCTATTAATGACACGGAGTTGCGGCGCTGTCCGTCGAACGCGGAAAACACCGCCGCCTTGATAATATTATATCCGTCTTTTTCGGATAAGTCAACAAATGCGTCGAAGTATTGTCCGTCGAACGTGTTTTTTTGCAGGTAATAAACGCCGCCGTCGTCAACCGCCTCGGGCGCTTCCGAACAGCTCAGTCCGTAAACCGCCGCCTGCGCGTCGCTCAAAAACAGCGTTTTATGCGAGCTCGGCGTGCTGCCCGACGGCGCCATGCCGCCGTACACATCCACATTATACCATACTTCGGACAGCTTGACCTTATTCCAAAAATACACAGAACTTCCCGACGTTTGCGAGCATATTACGCACTCTATCCCCTCCATGCCGCACATCAGCGCAAACGCTTTGGCGGCGCCCTCGCTGCTTACCGCGCCCGTAGCGTCGATGCTTCTGCCGCCGAAAACGCCTTCGAGGAACCGACACGATCCGTCCGCATCCTCCACTGTAGGGCGCACGCACACCCAAGTCAGCCAATCGTATACGGCGTGGACCTTTTGCGCGTCGGTGTAGCTTGCGCCTATGATATTCAAAAGCGCCGTGCGCGCCGCGGAATAAACGGTCTGCGCAGAACCGGACTGCGTAGGGACCGGCGAATACCCGCAGAGCGCCGCAATCAAAAGCTGTTCCGAATCGGTGACGGCTATCTTTTTTGCGGCGCGATCGACGGCGAGCCGATAAGAGCCGCTTCTGCGCGCCGCGGCGTCGTATTCAATATGCGGCAGCGAGGAATATATGGCTCGCGTATAAGCGCGCACAGAACTTTTGACGGGCGCGTTGAAATATTCCCCGAAGTACAGGCTTACTATGCTGCCCGTTACTTCCGCACGCGTGCACGGCATGCCGCACAGTTCAGCCGCGGACTTAGCTACGTCGAGCGCTCTTTCGGCGTCGTAATCGCGCGCGACATACGCCTTGCCGCTACGTCTGCCGCAGGCATACAGCTCACGTATCCATTCGCGCGTCTGTCCGTCGTCCGATAAAAATTTGTTGTTGCACAGCGCCTTTTCCCCGATATACTCGGACGCTTTGTACGGATACTGCCAAAACTCATACTCCGCGCTCTGCCCGTCCGCCGTCAGTTTGACGGTGTATTTGCCTGCTTCTTCGCCATCTGCGGCGCACACTTTAATTATGTCGGTCGCGTCGAACGCGCCGGCGGAAAACCTCTGCGAGTACAGCGAATCGGAGCGCGAATAGACCGTTCTATCTCCGCTCGGCGCGGTGATCGACACACTGCGTATATGCCCGCCGTCGCGCCATTTTACGAACACCCCGTCCGTGTCGTCGAAAGCTATTTCCGAAACCGTAGGCACTCTGTCGCCGACTGCCGTTATGACGGCGCAGTCGGCGCCGCTTGCGAATGTGCGTTTCTTTCCGTTTACTTTTACGGTTATCTCGTATGTGCCCGACGACGGCGGCACAAATTCAAAGACTTGCGCCGACGATGCGCGCGCGCCATTTACCGACCATTCGGTTATCGACCGCGGATTTCGAGTGTCGATCTGCTCTTTTACGGCGAACACACAAGGCGAAAAGTCGTTGGTCTGCCTCAGTGCGCCGTCATAGCTCGCAACAGCCGCCGTTTCTCTGTATACCTTTACCGTAACGGAATCGCTAACGTCCTGCACGCTCGCCGATATGTCGAACTCGCCGAACGACGGCGGAGCGTACACAAACGTATTGCCGTCCGCGACATGCGCGCCGTTTATGCTCCAGGAAGCGACGGCAGCCGGATCGACATATTCGTCGAAGCGAGCGGTAAATTCTATCGCCGAAGGCGCGGCCGGGTCCGATAAATTCTGAACAGTGTCGCCGTCCGCGGATATGGAAATGCCGTTCGCCGTGCGATATTCCGCCGTTATGCGTATCGACGCTTCACCGCCGCCGTGCGACTTTGCCGTCACCGTCACATCGCCCGAGCGCACCGCCGTGACCGATGTGCCGTCTATCTCGAGGCAGTCGCCGTCTGCAGACAGCGTAATCTCTTTATCATCGGCGGTCGCGGGAGAAAACACGACGTACGGAAAAAGGTCGCGACTGTCGCCGACAAGTATGCGCAGGCTTTCCGTCGAAAAAGATATATCGACGCGCTTGGAACACGCGCAGGCAAAACCTGCCGCGAGCGCCGACAAGACAGCTACAAAAACCGCCGCCGCGACGCGTAGAGCATATACGTGTACTTTGTTCTTTGTGTTCCCTGTCATTCTGTTCGCTATGTCCGACATATCGGACTTTCTAAAGTATACCATTTCCGCGTATAAATTGCAAGGATTTTGAAAAATAGCCGTATTCGGGAGCGTGCTATAGCGCTTGGCATTAATCATTGCGCTTCGACATAAATATATAGCGATGAAATCGATGGCAAAAGCAGTGATGACGCTGACTATGTTTTCCGTGACGGAAAGAGTGCTCGGCTTTCTTTTTAAGATCTATCTCTCGCGCGAGATAGGCGCCGTCGGCATGGGCATTTACTCCGTCGCGCTGTCGTTTTTCTTTGTCCTTTTGACGCTGCTGACATCGGGCATACCGCTCATCGTGTCCAAGCTGACAGCCAAAGACGGCGCGTCGAGCGGCGGCGCGTGCTCGGCGGCGCTCGTCCTCGAAGCTGTCATTGCGCTCGTGATAAGCGTGCCCGTACTGCTTTTGAACAAGCCGATAGGCGCGCTGTTTGCCGAAAAGGAATCGATGACGCTCGTGCTGATAATGCTGCCGGCGCTGTTGTTTTCGGGGATATACTCGGCGTTCCGCGGCGTGCTGTGGGGTGAAAAGAAATTCGCGGCGGTCAGCATAGTCGAGCTTATAGAGCAGGTCGCGCGCATTGTCATATGCGTCGTGCTGTTCTTGCTGATAGACGATAAGCTGAAAGCCGTCGCGCTGTCCATGACGGGCGCCTGCGCAGTGTCCGCGGCGGCGTGCGCGCTGTTCTTCTTTTGCGGAAAACACAGACTGCGATCGCCTAAGACGCACTTAAAGCCGCTCATAGCGTCGTCCGTTCCGATAACGCTTTCGCGCACCACGTCGAGCATAAACAACTACATAGTGGCTATTGCGGTGCCATTCCTTTTGATGTCGAGCGGACTGAACTCCGAACAGTCGATGTATATTTTCGGGTCGTGCGTCGGCATGGCGCTTCCGCTGCTGTACCTTCCGATAACACTCGTCGGCTCGCTCGCATTCGTCATGATACCCACGCTGTCGCAGTCGTACGCGAACGGCGACAAAAAGAGCACCCGCTCGCAGATAGAAAACGCGCTCAAGTTTTCCGTTATCGTCGCGGCGCTCGTACTGCCCGTGTACACCGCGCTCGGCGACAACCTCGGCACCTTCATATACAACAACACCGACGCAGGCATGTTTTTGAAAAAATCGTCCTGGCTGCTGTTGCCGCTCGCATTTGAAAACATAGCGTCGTCCATGCTCAATTCGCTCGATCTCGAAAAAAAATCGCTCATAAACTACTTGATAGGCGCGGCGGTGATGTACGCGCTGTCGTTCGCCTTTTACTCGCGGTTCACCATCGACGTATATATGTACTCGTTCGGCATAAGCCTTATAGTTTCGTCCGTTCTCGACATAATAGACATAAAACGCCGCACCGGCATAAAACTGTCGTTTATAAAACCCGCCGCGATCTGCCTTGCGGCTTCCTACCCCGCATGGCTGTTTACCGAATACGTAAGCTCGATCATTCCGGGCACGCTGCTGCCCATTTTTATCGCGGCGGCGGGCGGAGTATGCTTTATGGCGCTTGCGGCGGTGATATTCGGCGCGGTGGACTTCGATATAGCGGTAAAGCCGAAAAGGAACAGAGCGCGCATAAAACCGCGCCGCATAGCCAAGCCCAAGGCGCGCAAAAACGCTTTACATTAAAATCGGCAAGTGATATACTGTCGTTGTACAATACTGAGGAGAAGCCCGACATTGATGGAAAATCAACAGGAAATTGCGACTCCGGACAAAAGACCGTACGGTGTCCGCTCGCAACAAGCTATCTGCAACACGACCAAACGGATCACTTATACTGCTGTGCTCGCCGCACTCGCGCTCATTATGAAGTTTGTCGGTCAGTTCATGACGCTGACGCCCAGCTTTAAACTGACGCTCGTCTACACCGTATGGCTCATAGCCGGCGCAACGCTCGGACCGCTCGGCGGCGGCGCGGTGTGCTTTATATCGGACGTACTCGGCGCGATAATATTCCCTACCGGCGCGATCAATCCCCTGCTCATTTTGGGCAACACGCTCTACGGCGTGATAGCGGCTTTGGTTTTTCGATTCACTCCGGGCAAGGCCGCCGTCAAGTTCATCGCTTCCGGAATAGTTTGCACACTTTTGTGCACATGCCTTATTAACACCGCGGCGATATGGTATTGGTACAAGTACAGCGAAACGCTGACGTTTTTGCAGTACTTTGTGAGCTTCCGCATTATGCAACCGCTCGTCGCGCTCGTAAATATAGCAGTCACAGTAGCCATGATACCGCTGCTGAAACGCATAAAGCTGTTGCCCACAGCCAAAGCGCAAAAACGCAGTAAATAGAATACACGCTAACACTGCCGCGGCGGCGTTCTTCAAACGCAACGCAGTCGCCGACGCGGCGGCGCAATCGCGCGTCAGGCGAACAACAGGCGGCAAGTCACCGACGGGAGTGTACACCGACGTACATGACCAAGGCGACTTGCCGCACGTAGTTCGCATCACGCGATGAGTGCGCCGCCGCACTAATAAGGAGAGATAACCTATGCCCAACATTTCGGTAAAAATGCTCGCAGGCCGCACGCAGGCACAAAAGGAAAAGCTCGCTCGCGATCTTGTGGACGTGCTTTCGCGCGACCTCGGCGCGGACAAACACTGGATAACCTGCACCATCGAGGACTACGACGCTCGGGAATGGCAGGATGTTTTCAAGACCGAGATCGCCGACAAGCCCGACGACGTAGTTTTCAAAAAGCCCGAATACGATCCGAAAGTATTGCTGTAATATTTTACGGTTCGGCGCAATACTCGCAATTTAAAACATCCGCTATCAAAACATAGACGGATGTATTTGTTATAAGCTCATGCACGGCATTACTTGACGCGGTTTTCGTACAGATAGAAAAATATCTTTTGAAGCGTCGAGTACACCGGCACGATGACGGGCTTACCCGTATCGGGATTTATCTCGGGCGTGCCCGTATCGGGATTAATGGGCGTTATCACTTCCGTTTTATTGCCGTCGCCGTAACTTGCGGTGCCGTTTGCGACGCCGTTTGATTTGAGATAGAAATTATTGAAAAATTCCGCTATAGCGCCCATTATGTCCGGTTGCGACGCCCAATATTTGCGCTCATATTCGCGTTCGCGCGAAATCATCGGGTTTATCTCCGAGCCCATTCGCATATACCCGTCGTAATCTCCGGCGAGCCGCACCGCCGACAGCAGATTGAAATACGCGTCGTAATATCCGCAATAGCGCAAATAATCGTCGCTCGACGACAGCAGTATATACTGCGCGATAAGATTGGCGTCGCCCTCGCGCTGTACGCCCTTGGTGTGCGCGAGCTCGTGCGCCATAGTGACCGTTGCGTACGTCGGCGGCACGGCGTCGTTGACGCACGCCTCGCCCACAGGCAAAAACGTGACGCCCGTAATAAGCATGTCCGACAGCAACCAGCTATTGACTATGGGCTTTACTTTGGGCGTGTACGGTGTAAAGTAATCGTCGTCGAGGCGCGAATATTCTGCGGCGAGCAGTTTGGAAAGCTCGCGGAAAGTGTACGGGCATATTACGCAGCCGTTTTCGTCGCGCTCGAACTTTACCGCGAGCGCGTTGTAGTCGTCCAAAAAATACTGCGCGGCTTCCGCCGCCTGCACCGCGGTGTAATCCGCACCGGCCTGTTTCAGCGGCATAGGCGCGCGATAATAGCCGAAGCCCATCGACATGACGTAGAGATCGAGCACCGCTATAACGCCGACGCCCACCACCGCAATGCCCACGCCTATAGCGCGAAATCGCGCGCGGCTCAAGTTTATCGCCAGCCGCGCAAACAAAAACGCGCCTAAAGCGATCAGCACAACGATAAGCAGTTCGAGGACGGAAACGGGCAGCCAGGAAGTGAGCGTGCCCATTACGCGTTCCCACGTCGACTGCACATGCCGCACCCACCATTCCGCCGTGCCCGCGTCCTTTCTTACGGCGAGCATTACAAGCAGCGGCACGCCCAAAACGCAGACTGCCGCGCCCAGCCGGCACATGGTCGGGCTCATGGGAAATCGCACGGTTTGCGCGCCGTAGCCGTCGGCGGTGTACATTCGCCTCGGACGCTTTATGAGCGGCGATATAGCGCGTTTTTTACGTAACTGCATCACAGTCGAATTATACCCTATCCTCAGCGATTTGTCAACGCGCGGTACGGCGGACGCCGCGACAAAATTTAATGTAATTTTAATGTTGCTGTAATGTTACTGTTAATATGTATTTCTATACTTTTACTGTACCCTTGACAGCATTTTTCGGTTGTGGTACAATATACGGTAACGGAGGTATGTTCTATGTGGTGGGATTCTCTGTCTGTAGCTCAGCAGGTGATGTTCATTGTGGCCTGTGCGACTACATTTATCCTTATCATGCAGATAATACTTATGCTGATAAGCGGCGCGACCGACGCAGATGTCGGCGGCGGCGGTATATCCGATGCCGATGCGTCCGACTTCGGCGGAGGCGGCATTTCGGACGTATCCGATGTTTCCGACGTCGGCGGCGGCGGGCTTTCGTCCGTTTTCGACGGCAGTACGGGCGGGCTCTCGGAAGCTACGCTCGGCGGCTCCGGTGATTTCGACGGCGGAAGCGGCGGAAGCGACGGAACGGACGGCTCGCACGGCGCGACCATGCCTTTCGGTCTGCGGCTTTTGAGCCTGCGCTCTATCATAGCTTTCGTGGCAGTCGGCGCTTGGGTGGGATACACCCTGATGTATGTGCTCGATTGGTACTTTGCTGTAATAATAGCGTGCGCGTGCGGCTTTGCCGCGGCGTGCGGCATGGCGGCGGCGCTCGTCGGCATGGAAAAGCTGCAGGGCAACGGCAATCTCAATCCCATGAACGCTATCGGCAAGATAGGCACCGTTTATCTTACCGTTCCCCCGTCGCGCTCGGGAAAAGGCAAGATCAACATCTTGATACAGGAACGCTATGCCGAGTACGAAGCGATGACCGACTCGGAAGAAAGTATCCCCACTTCGTCAGAGATCAAAGTAGTCGGTTGCGTCGAGGGCAACGTGCTCCTCGTATCCAAATACAAACAACCGTCTATCATAGTGGAAAACACCAAGTAGGCGCAAAGCGCACAACAGTCCGTCGGCGCGACGTTAAACCGCAATACGATCCGGTCAAAAAAATTTTTATATAAAGGAGAAAAAAAATGAAACTACTGTCCCTTTCAAACGGTATGGTCGGCGGCTTAGTCGCGATAATCGTCGTAGTCGTCCTTTTGGTCATTCTGCTGATCGCCATGCTCGCAACGCGCTACAAAAAGTGCCCGTCCGACAAAGTTATGGTCATCTACGGTAAAGTCGGCAAAGCCGCCGACGGCACGGCACGCTCCGCTAAGTGTATTCACGGCGGCGCGGCGTTCATTATACCGTTCATTCAATCGTACAGCTTTCTCGACCTGACGCCCATATCCATTCAGGTAGACCTCAAAAACGCGCTTTCGCGCCAGAACATACGTATCGACGTCCCCTCTCGTTTCACGGTCGGCATATCGACCGAGCCGGGAGTAATGCAAAACGCCGCCGAGCGCTTGCGTTCGCTTCCGCTCAACGAGATACAGCGGCTCGCCGAAGACATCATATTCGGTCAGCTGCGCCTCATCGTCGCAACCATGGACATCGAGGAGATCAACACCGACCGCGACAAATTTTTGGAAGCCGTTTCCATCAACGTCGAGGGCGAACTCAAAAAGATCGGTCTGCGCCTCATAAACGTCAACGTGACCGACATCACCGACGAATCGGGCTACATCGAAGCGCTCGGTAAAGAAGCGGCGGAAAAGGTCATAAACGACGCCAAAAAATCGGTCGCGGAAAAGCACCGCGACGGTTCCATAGGCGAAGCCAACGCATACAAGGACGAGCGCATACAGGTGGCGGCGGCAAATTCGCAGGCTATCGACGGCGAAAACAAGTCCAAGGTGCTGATAAGCCAGTCCAACGCGCGACTGCGCGAAGCCGAGGCGGAATCCAACCGCATCGCACAGAGCGCGGAGTTTATAGCTCAGGCAAAAGCCAACGAGGACGCATACAAAGCCGAACAGCAGGCCGAGCTCGAGCGTGCAAAACGCGAACGCGCTACGCTCGAAGCCGACGTCATAGTCAATGCCGAAATACAAAAGCAAAAGGCTGAGATAGAGGCGGAGGCGGAAGCCGAGCGCATACGCCGCAAAGCCCAAGGCGAAGCGGACGCGGAATACGCGCGCCGCGTAGCGGAAGCAAAAGGTCAGCTCGAGATCCTTTCCAAACAGGCTGAAGGTTTCGGCAAGATAATAGCGGCGACCGGCGGCGACAGCGACAGCGCCGTAAAAATGCTCATTGCCGACAAGATCGAAGATCTCGTCGCAAAGCAAGTCGATGCGATAAAGAACCTGCATATCGACAAGGTCACAGTGTGGGACAGCATGCAAGACGGCAAACCCACCACCGCCAACTTCCTTTCCGGCATGCTCGGCGCGGTACCGCCGCTCAACGAGCTGTTCAAGATGAACGGAATGGAGCTGCCCGACTACCTCGGCAAGCCCGCCGGAAATAACGCGGAAGCGTTGCCGAAAGCGCAGGAAAAAACGGACAAAAAGCCGCGCGCCGCAAAATAACGTCGCGTCATAACACAGAATTTATCAAATTTATAAAAAGGGCGCTGCCGATAGCAGTTCCCTTTTTTTCTGCCGCTCATAAACGCTATTCTTCGGACATTATCTCTTTGACGGATATCCTGCTCAGTTTTACGGTGTACACTGCGGTGACGAGCGTATACGCGACGACAAACAGCGCGACCGTTATGAAAAACTCGAAGACTCCGAAAGAATAGTCGGGCACGCCTGCAACGCCGTCGAAAACATACGTCATCATCAGTTTTAAAAGCGCGTATTGATACACCGTGCCCAGACCGAAGCCTATCATCGCAAACGGTATATATCCCGTAAAAACGGACAGCGCACATTCTTTGAGCGTGTAGCCAAACGCTTTCATTACGGAAATGCTCTTAATATTGCGGTTTACGAGCGTTGTCACCGCCATAACCGTGGTCACGGCGGCGAGCACGACGCCTATCGTCAAAATAATGCCGCCCATCAAAGCCGACGACAGCTCGTTCATGGACAAGCCCATCTGCACCATTGCGGAAAAGCAAAAGCACGCAAATGCGACGAAAAACGCTATCGACTTTTTCGACGCCACTACGCTTGCGCGCATATCGGACAAGAACGAACGCCGCATACTTTCCTTTTCGTTGCCTTTCCATTTCGGTCTATCGTTTTCCGACCTGCCGCGCAGAAGCTCCGACACCGGTCTTTTTACGGATAGATACGCAAGCCCGCACGAAAGCGCCGTCATGACTACAGACGGCACGACGACAAGGTACGCCGCAAGCTCGGCGTGAAAGCGTATCGGCACGTCCAAGCCTTCTACAGTCATGTTGCGATATAATATCGGCATAACGGCATATCCAACCGCGAACCCGACGCCGGCGCCGACGAACACGCTCAGTCCAAACACCCAAAACCTGCGTGCGATCGCGCCGTCGGAATATCCCATAGCCTTTATCACGCCTATTCGCTTCGCATTTGCATCCACGTACAGCTTTATGTAAAACGCAAGCATGACCGCGGCTATCACGCCCAGAACGCCACCGGAAATAATGCACGTGAACTTCGACATGGCGAGTTGCGCGTCATAGAGAGGACGCATCGTGTCCGTTACGGAGCGTTCTACCGTCTGCACATCGATATAGAAATTAAGCATAAACGTGCAGACGAACACGGCGCAAAAGCTCACGACGGATATGCCGAAAAGTTTTAGCGCATCTTTTATACCGATCATTTTACCACCCTATTTCGTAAGCGGACTTGACAGAGCTGTTTGCCGTTCTGTTTTCTATCCTGCCGCTGTTCATAGTGAACACCGTGTCCGCCATTTCGGCGATATTGCGATTGTGCGTCACCATTATCATCGTAAAGCCGCGCTCGCGTTGCAATCGAGCCATATAGTCGAGCACGCTTCTGCCCGTGCGCTCGTCGAGCGCGCCCGTCGGCTCGTCGGCAAACAGAACGTCGGGGTGCTTTGCGAGCGCGCGAGCAATGCATACGCGCTGCTGTTCCCCGCCCGACAGCTCGGACGGCTTTGCCTTAAGCCTGTCCTCGAGCCCGACCGCCGCCGCTATCTCGCGATAATTCGTGTTCCCGACGAGCTCCGCGCCGAGCTTTATGTTTTTCTCGATGCTCAAATGCGACAGCAGATAATACTGCTGAAATATGAGCCCGACCCTCTTGCGCCTAAACTCCGTCAGCTTTTTGTCCGTAAACTGCGAAATGTCCTCGCCGTCGTGTAACACCGCTCCGCCGTCAGGGCGCTCCAAGCCGGACAGCACGGCGAGCAGCGTGGATTTGCCGCAGCCCGACGCGCCGAGTATGACGGCAAACTCGCCGTCGGCGATATCGAGCGATATATCGTTCAAAACCTTTACCGCGCCGCCGCTATATGACTTACTTAGTCCACGCGCCTCGATCATATCCGGTGTTCCTCTTTTTTCAGCTCGTGAAACAGCGCGACAAACACCTCGGTCATCATTTCGGATATCTCGTCGGAAGAAAATGCACACACCTTTGTGGCTATCGCAGAGGCAATGCCGTGCGTGTACAGCCACAGATGAATGTACAGTCGCTTTGCGAGCTCGCGCTCTATCCCGTATTCCGCTGTCAGCGATGCGAGTATCTTCTCCGCATTGCCGTCTATCTCGCCGAGCACCGCGTCGATATTCGGAACTTCGGAGCCTTCGCGCATGAACAACAGCATAAACAGCTTGGGCCTTTCGGCGGCAAAGCGTATGTACGCCTCCCCAACGCCTTTAAACGCCTTCGACGCCGCAAGTCCGCGCTCGACATACTCGGTATACAGCTCGCGCGCGCCAACTATAACCAGATCGCGCAACTCGTTCATGTCCGAAAACACGGTAAATATAGGGCGCGCGGAACTGCCGAGCTCGTCGGCAAGGGCGCGCGCGGTAAGCGCATCGAACCCGTCGCGCTCGGTCAGGCGGAGCGCGGCGCGCAATATCTCCTCTCTCGTAAACTTGGCTTTGGGCGGCATATAAACTCCTTTTAAAACATATGTTTTAAATCGTTTGTTTTATTATACGGCATATATATCGGAAAGTCAACCGCTACGGCAAAATTTTCAAAATTTTATCCGCCGAACGAATAATAGTCCGAATACGACGCAAAATAAGACTGTAAGCAATCGGATCTACAGAGACTCGTCGAAACAACACGAATCGGATCTGCGCTTACAAGACGGACTTCGCCGAGAACGGCGAATTATAGAAATCTTCCCCAAAAAGCATAGCTATTCGGGGAATTTTTCTTACTGTCGGCACAATTACTTTGCGCTTTGCCGCAGGCTGTGATATAATCGGTACATTGGAGGCGCTTATGACTGTTCTTATTACGGGCGGCACGGTGTTTTTAAGCAGACACTTTGCAGAGTATTTTATAAAGCGCGGAGATACCGTGTATGTGCTCAATCGCGGCACGCATGCTCAGCCCGTCGGCGCGCACGCCGTAATTGCCGACCGCAACGAGCTTGAGTGTGCGCTGCGCGGACTGCACTTCGACGCCGTAATAGACGTCAACGCCTACAACAAGCAACATATATCTTCCCTGCTCGACGCGACAGACGGATTTGAAAAATACATACTGATAAGCTCGAGCGCCGTCTATCCGGATACTGCCGTTCAGCCGTTTACGGAAGAAACGCCTCGCGGCAAAAACGCCGTGTGGGGTGATTACGGACTGAATAAGATCGAAGCGGAAGACGAGCTTATTCGCCGCGTACCGGACGCGTACATCATACGTCCGCCGTACATTTACGGCGAATACAACAACGTGTATCGCGAAGCGTTTGTATTCGACTGCGCCGAAAAGGGTCTGCCATTTTATCTTCCGCGCGACGGCGGCATGAAGCTACAATTCATTCACGCGGAGGACGTGTGCCGCTTTGCGGAAGTTTTGCTGACCGCGTCGCCGAAGCAAACGGTATTCAATGTGGGCTGCGAGCCCGTTACCGTACGCGAGTGGGCGGAAGCGTGCTATGCGGCCGTCGGCAAAAAACCGCTGTTTAAACACGTGGACGGCGGCATAGAACAGCGCGCGTATTTTCCGTTCTATGTCTACGAATACGCGCTTGACGTCACGCGCATGAATAAACTCATGCCGCGCACTATCGGGCTTTACGAAGGGCTTTTACGAGCTTACAAGCAATATTCCGAAAACAGATCGCAGGTGACGCCTAAAACATATTTGCAATTTATCGAAAAAAATCTGTCGCACGCCGAATAAAATCACAGAATGTGCACAACATAATATCGTAAAGCAATAAACTTTTATTACGCCGAAAAAGTAGCTTTACAAAATCTTCGCCATTACGGCGAATCGAAATTTCCTCGACTTTACTTTGTATAGTTGAGGATTTTTCTTATTGATTGTATCGTGACGATCGTTGCTGCAATTTAAAAGAGTAAACTACTTGCAACAGCTACCGCAATAATTATGACTAACAGCGTGATCGCTACGGTCACTATACCTACCGTTAGCCCTGCGATCGCCAAACTCTGATACCGCGCGCTTTTATGCTTAGCTCTGTTCATACCGACCGCCGAGCATACTATTGACGCCACTCCGAACAGCAATGCCAATACCAAGAATATCCCCGTCGATATAAACATTATCACGCAAAACAAAGCGCCTACGAGCGACAGTATAAAGCCCACCAACGCAACGGTATTTCCGCATTCGGGTGATACGCACGCGTGCTCATCGGCTGCCCGATCCGTTTCGCTCTGCTCACCCACTGCCACACCGCAATTTACGCAAATCACCGCCTTGTCATCTATCTGCTTTCCGCAATTATAACAATACATACACATACCCCCTTTTGTATCTCGCGCATGCACCCATAAATAGTTTCGAACGGCATGCGTATAAACATATTATATTCCCATTATACTGGAAAGTCAAGTATAATTCCCATTTTTATGGGAAAATATCATTATGAACGAAACGGACTCTTTCGGAAAACGACTGCGCGCTATGCGTCAAGAACGGAACTTAGGTCAAATAAAATTGGCTAAGGAGCTTGACGTCGGCAAGTCGATAATCAGCTTATGGGAAAACGACGAGTGCGAACCGACGCTGTCCAAGCTCGTAGCGATAGCCAAGTACTTCGACGTATCGATCGATTATCTCGCCGGACTCGAGAATTGATAACATAAAGAAAAAAGCGTTCGAGAATGAAACGGTATTCCATAAAAAATTTTCGAAATAAACGAATATTGTACACTTTGCCGCACATAATAAATACGTAAGGCAATCGAGCTAACCACTCAACAGTCCTTACAAATATATTCTTCGCCTTAGGGCGACAAGAAAATTTCCACAACTTCGGTTGCGGATTTTTTCTTTATGGACATGCGCGACATAAATGATAAGACTTTACAACATAGTAAAAATTCGATGTAATTCAAAGTGAAGCGACAAAATCACAGTTATGTCATCTCGAGCACAGTCGAGAGGTCTTTAGCGTTGACGCATGGTTGTATAGCTGTTCCACTCGCCCGCTTATTCACTTTTCCTTTTTACTTCATCACTTAATCATGCGGCGCTAAAGCGCCTAGATTTCTCCGCTACGCGCTGACGCGCTCCGGTCGAAATGACATTGGAAAGAAAAGGCTTCCGTCGCGTAGGTCGAAATGACAAGGAGTTAGTTTGGCTTATCAGCATTGAGTGAAGCGGCAAAACCACTGTTATGTCATCTCGACCAAGCATTGCGGAGCAATGCGCGTGGAGAGATCCAGGCGATCCGCCGCAAAGCGAAACGGTCAAACCACCGACCACTTCTTCACTTTTCCTTTTTATATCTTCACTTGCGACGCACGCGTCGCGGTGCGGCGCTAACGCGCCTGGATTTCTCCGCTCCGCTCACTAACGCTCGCTCCGGTCGAAATGACATCGGGAAGAAAAGGCTTCCGTCGCGTAGGTCGAAATGACAAGGATTTGGTTTGGCTTATCCCAATGTAGTGTAGTCAAACCACAGTTATGTCATCTCGACCAAGCATTGCGGAGCAATGCGCGTGGAGAGATCCAGGCG
>JAMPDA010000028.1 GCA_023665905.1 Roseburia sp. | reverse complement strand
TTACACCAAATTTGTCGTCGTCGCATTTTTGCTCCCGCAAGCGGGCAAAAATGCTTCTCGAATAAAAATCAAATAACGGAGTATACAATGAACACAGTTGCGTTGATAGGCGCTCAATGGGGCGACGAAGGCAAGGGCAAATACATCGACATACTCGCAAGCACTGCGGACTACGTAGTGCGCGCCACGGGCGGCAGTAATGCCGGACACACCGTCGTGCGCGGCGACAAAACGTACAAGCTCCACCTCATTCCGAGCGGTATTCTGTACCCGAACACCGTCAACATCATCGGCAACGGCGTCGTCATCGACCCCAAGACAGTGCTCGAGGAAATAGACTCGCTCGCGGCGCAGGGCGTCAAGTTCGACAATCTGCGCATCGACCTTCGCGCGCACGTCGTCATGCCCTATCACCGCACATTCGACGAGCTCGCCGAGCTCGCCAAGGGCGACGCCGCCATAGGCACGACAAAGCGCGGCATAGGTCCGTGTTATGCGGACAAGTGCGACCGCATAGGTATTCGCATGACGGACCTCATCGACGCGGACGTGTTTGCAAAAAAGCTCAAGACAAATCTCGAGCTTAAAAATAAGATAATCACCTGCGTTTACGGCAAAGACCCGCTCGACTACGACGCGATACTCGCCGAGTACAACGCGTACGCAAAGCGGCTCGCGCCGTTCTGCTGCGACACCGGCGTCGAGCTGTACGACGCGATAAAGGCGAACAAGCGCGTCATCTTCGAGGGCGCGCAGGGCACGCTTCTCGACCTCGACAGCGGCACTTACCCGTTTGTCACGAGCTCGCACCCCATAACGGGCGGCTTCTGCGCCGGCGCCGGCATAGGCCCGACGGCGATAAAAGAGTGCTTGGGCGTTGCGAAGTCGTACACGACGCGCGTGGGCGCAGGTCCATTCCCCACCGAGCTCAACGACGACATCGGCAAACACCTTCTCACCGTCGGGCACGAATACGGCGTGACGACGGGACGTGCGCGGCGGTGCGGCTGGCTGGACGCGGTCATACTGCGGCTCGCAGTGCGCATAAACGGACTCACCTCGCTCGCCGTGAACAAGCTCGATCCGCTTACGGGCCTACCGAAAATTAAAATCGCCACGCACTATATCCGAAACGGCAAGGTCGTGCGCGATTTCCCCGCGGATATTTCCATGCTCGAAGGCTGCGAGCCCGTATACGAGGAGTTTGACGGCTGGACGGAGGATATCACCGCGGTGCGGTCGTTCGATAAACTCCCCAAAGCCGCGCGCGAATATATAACCGCCATAGAAAAAATAGTCGGCTGTCCGGTGACGATGATAGGCGTCGGACCGGACAGAGAACAGAACATAGTACGCTAAAAAGACGGTAACGGCAATTGAAGAACAAACAAAACAAAAAGCGCAGCCTTTTAGGCAGATTTGCGTCATACTATAAACCGCACATAAAGCTGTTCACGATAGACATTCTGTGCGCGCTCAGCGTGTCGATGTTCAATCTCTTTTATCCGTACCTGACAAAAGAGATGATAAACAACTACGTCCCCAACCGACTGCTGACCGAGCTTATAGCCGCGTCGGCGTTTTTGCTCGCGTTCTTTATAATAAAGGCGGTGATGAACTACATACTGACGTATTGGGGACACGTCGTCGGCGTGCGCATACAGGCGGATATGCGAAAAGAACTGTTCTCGCACCTGCAAAAGCTCCCGTTCTCATACTACGACAACAACAAAACGGGCGTGATAATGAGCCGCATGACCAACGATCTGTTCAAGATAGCGGAGCTTGCGCACCACGGGCCCGAGGACGTGTTCCTGTCCATAATAACGCTTATCGGCGCGTTTATCATTCTCGCGACCATAAATATCTACTTAACGCTCATCGTGTTTGCGTTCATTCCGATAATTGTTCTGAACGCCGTGTTTTTGCGCAAGCGCGTCAACAGCGTGTATAAAAAAATGCGCGTCGCCGAGGCGGAGATAAACGCGAACATAGAAAGCGCGGTGTCGGGCGTGCGCGTGTCGCGTGCCTACGGCGCGCAGGAACACGAGTGCGAAAAGTTCGACAACGGCAATAAAGACCTCGTCGGCGCTATGAGCGGCAGATACAAGGTAATGGGTCAGTTCCACTCGTCGATGACGTTTTTCACCGACTTTCTGTACTTTGCCGTTCTACTCGTCGGCGGACTGTTTTTCTATTACGGCAAGATAAACGTCGGCGAATTTACGGCATTTGCGTTGTACATCAGCACATTGATATCGCCTATACGCACGCTCACTCTTATCTACGACGAGATACAGGACGGAGCGACCGGCTTTAAGCGGTTCTGCGAGATCATGGACGAGCCGACGGAAGAAGAATCGCCGTCCGCGCTCTCCCCCGAACTTCGCGGCGACATTGTTTTCGACGCGGTGACGTTCGGGTACGGGCAAGACGAAAACACGCGCACCGTCATAGATAATTTTTCGATGGAAATACCGGCAGGCAAGACCGTCGCGCTCGTCGGCCCGTCGGGCGGCGGTAAAACCACGCTGTGCCATCTAATTCCGCGCTTTTACGAAATAGACGGCGGAAAGATAACAATCGACGGCTATGATATCCGCGACATCCAAAGAGCCGCACTGCGCAAAAACATCGGCATTGTCCAGCAGGACGTGTTCATATTCAACGGCTCTATTCGCGAGAACATAGCGTACGGCGACTTCGACGCCGACGAAGCGCGCATAACCGACGCCGCCAAGCGCGCCAATATCCACGACTATATCATGAGCCTGCCCGACGGCTACGACACCAACGTCGGCGAACGCGGCGTCAAGCTTTCGGGCGGACAGAAGCAGCGCATTGCGATAGCTCGCGCGTTCTTGAAAAATCCGCCAATACTCATTCTGGACGAGGCGACGTCCGCGCTCGACAACGCGACCGAAATGATGATACAGAACGCGCTGTCCGATCTTTCCGTCGGCAGAACGACTCTCGTCGTCGCGCACAGGCTTTCCACGATCAAGAACGCCGACGAAATAATAGTGATAACAAACGACGGCATCGCGGAGCGCGGCACGCACGCGCAGCTCATGTCAAATAACGGACTGTACAAGTCCCTATACGAATATCAGTTTAACAATCTGTAACAAGCGCACGGTAGCAATGCGCGCGGAGAGATCTTTGGCATAGCCGCAGACCCGCGCACCCCAACCGCCGTCATGTCACCTCGAGCGCAGTCGAGAGGTCCAGGCGATCCGCCGCAGAAATGAATAGCTGCACAATAATCATGCGGCGCTAACGCGCCTGGATTTCTCCGCTACGCGCTGGCGCGCTCCGGTCGAAATGACAAGGAGTTTGTTTGGCTTATCAGCTTATAATAAAGCATGGCATGTAATTATCATTCATGCACACCACAACCCACGTTTTGTCATCTCGACCAAGCATTGCGGAGCAATGCGCGTGGAGAGACCCAGGCGATCCGCCGCAGAAATGAATAGCTGCACAATAATCATGCGGCGCTTGCGCGCCTGGATTTCTCCGCTCCGCTCACTGCGTTCGCTCCGGTCGAAATGACAAGGAGTTTGTTTGGCTTATCAGCTTACATTAAAGCAAAGCATGCAATTATCAAACATGTCACGCCACAACCACTGTTCTGTCATCTCGACCAAGCATTGCGGAGCAATGCGCGTGGAGAGATCCAGGCGATCCACCGCATGGTGAAGCGGCAAAACCACCGTTCACCTATTCCCTTTCCCCTATTTCATCTTCACTTGCGACGCGGCGCCGCACGCGTCGCGATGCGCGGCAAAGCCGCTGGATTTCTCCGCTCCGCTCACTCCGTTCGCTCCGGTCGAAATGACAAGGAGTTTGTTTGGCTTATCAGCTTATAATAAAGCAGGACATGTAATTATCATTCATGCACACCACAACCCCCCGTTTTGTCATCTCGACCAAGCATTGCGAAGCAATGCGCGTGGAGAGATCCAGGCGATCCGCCGCAAAGCGGAGTAGTCAAACTACAGCTCACCTTTTCACTTTTCCTTTTTACATCTTAACTTCGCGCCGCACGCGTCGCGGTGCGCGGCAAAGCCGCTGGATTTCTCCGCTCCGCTCACTCCGTTCGCTCCGGTCGAAATGACAAGGGGTTTGTTTGGCTTATCAGCTTATAATAAAGCAGGGCATGTAATTATCATTCATGCACACCATAACCACTGTTTTGTCATCTCGACCAAGCATTGCGGAGCAATGCGCGTGGAGAGATCCAGGCGATCCGCCGCAGAAATGAACGGCAAAACCACCGCCCACTTTTTCACTATTCCTTTTTACTTCTTCACTGCAAAAATATCCGCTATCTTTCGATAGCGGATATTTTTGCAGTCTTGCATTATTATTTTTCTATCGCTTTTATGAACTCTGCGAACAACGGGTGCGTGTACAGCAGGCGCGATCTGTATTCGGGATTGAATATCGTGCCGATATAGAACTTTTTAGTGGGCATTTCAAAGGCTTCGGGAACGCCTATCGGCGAGTGCGCCGAAAACACCAGTCCGTTACGCAGGAATAATTGCTCGTATTCGGAGTTGAAGTCGAAACGGTGACGGTGACGCTCATTTACGGTCTGTTCGCCGTATATTCTGTTCAAATACGTCCCGGGCGTGACGGTCGTGGGGAACGTGCCCTTTTTCAGTCTGGGCGGATCGACGTTACACACGACGGGATACGGCGTTTGCGCGTCGAACTCCTGCGACGTTGCGTCAGTGAGCGAACAGACCGAGCGCGCGAACTCGACCAAGCCTGCCTGCGCGCCGAAGCCTATCATGAGGCACGGCACATCATTTTCGCGCGCATACGCCGCCGCTTGGACCTTGCCCTCAAAGCCGCGCTCGCCGAACCCGGGTGCAATGAGTATTCCGTCGTAGCCGTTCAGAACGGTTTTATCCTGCTCGACATCGGAGCTTGCTATCAACGACACGGCAACGGCTTTATTGCGCAAAAGCCCTGCCGTGTTCAGCGCGTCGGTTATCGACTGATACGCCGTCGCTTTTTCCGTGTACTTGCCGACCAATGCGACGCGCAGTTTCTTTTTCGAGCGCTTCGCGGTTTCGGCGCGCGCGCACATATCCTTCCAAGCGTCGAGCTGCGGCGCACGCTCCTCCAAACGCAATTTTTTAAGCGCTACACCCGAAAAATTCTGTTCCTGAAGCCGAAGCGGCACTTGATACAGGTTATCGGTCGTTATGCTCTCGATAATGCCGTCGCGGTTGACGTTGCAGAACAGCGACAGTTTTTTCTTTGCCGCGTCGTCGAGCGGATAGTCCGAACGGCACACTATTATGTCGGGCTGTATGCCGATGTTCTGAAGCTCCTTAACGGAGTTCTGCGTCGGCTTTGTCTTGTGCTCGCCGCTCATCTCTATGACGGGCACGTACGTGATATGTATGTACACGGCATTGCCCTTGCCGAGCTCGCCGCGGCATTGACGGATCGCCTCGAGGTACGGGTGGTTTTCGATGTCGCCGACGACGCCGCCTATCTCGCACACGACGATATCCGTTTCGGGACGGCTGAGCGTGTACAGCGCGCGCTTGATCTCGTCGGTTATGTGCGGAACGACCTGAACTGACTCGCCGTCGTACGCGCCGCTACGCTCTCTGCCGATGACCGCCGAATATATTTTGCCGCTCGTGATATTGCTGTTTTCGGAAAGGTTTTGGTCCAAAAACCGCTCGTAGTGCCCGAGCACCAAATCGCCCTCGCCGCCGTCGGCTGTGACAAACACCTCACCGTGCTGATACGGACTGAGGTACAGCGAGTCTACGTTGAAATACGGGTCGAACTTGATTATGTCCACCGTATAGCCCTGAGCTTTCAAAAGCATTGCCATGCTCGCCGCCGTTATTCCCTTGCCAAGGCCGGATACAACTCCGCCCGTTACGAAAATGTATTTTGACATAGTAAAAGCCGAAACCTCGTCCTCCTGTTTATTCATTGATATGCCGTCGCAAACATTTTGCGCGCACTGACCGTGCGAGCGCTACCTACGGCGCTGAACGCCCTGCGTCGCCGAAAATCCGATCTCTTTGAGCTTTTTGGAGTTGTACTCCACTACGTCGAGCATGTGATCGAATATGCCTTTTGCCACCGCTCGGTCGGATATCGACCGCGAGATGTTGCCGTTGGTGTTGTCCGAATGTGAAAAATAGTTGCGCTGCGAAAAATATTCAGTGTACAGTGCGACCATTACTTCCGAATACACGACGCTGCCGATGCGCTGCCTGTAGCCGCTCTTGAGAACATACTTGCCGCTGTCGTCCTTGTCGTACGCCTGACCTATCATCTTGACGTTGATACCCTCGACGCGCTGAAGGTCGAATATAAACCGCTCCAGACCGCGGAACGCCGGCACGAGTAGACCCGAATAGTCGGACAGTCTGAGCCCGGCTTGACCGAAGTCGAGTATGCCGTACGAAAAGTCTATGCACGAAGGTTCGGACAGAAACTCCATTGCCGTGGGCAGACGGCGTTTCAGCCGCGCCTGTACTTCCGTCGCGAGTTTTTTGCCCGTTGCCGCGCCGCTTTCGGCGGTTTCGGCATAACCCTCGATAGCGGACGAATAGTCGCTGTCGCTGCTCACCTGCGATTGCACATCGCCGAACAGCGCACAGCGCTTGCCCTGAAGCTGGAGCGTCATTCTGTTGGTCGCATACCGCAATATAACTTTCTGTCCGTGCTCATCCGAAACGGAGAAAAGCTTTATCTCCTGCGGCGTGCCGTCGAACTCCGTCCCGTCGGCGCTGACCGTTTTTCCGTCCGCTTTGAGCCTTTTCAGCGCCTGCACAAGCGCTTCCTTGCGATAGTTTTTGATCGCGTAGCCGTTTTGATATCCCGGCACAGCGCGTCCGCCGTAATCGACTTCCGGCGGCGGTACAAGATCGTTCTGTGCCCTGTCGTCCGTCTTGCGCGGTCTGCCGCGCTTGCGCTTTATCGGCTCGGGCGGCGGCTCGTCGGGCGGCGGCGGTGCGGAAACATCGGGAACGCCGTAGCGTTCGGAGCCTGTCCGTGCGCGCGTATTCACCTTAAAATCGTTGCGGTCGCCGCGCGGTGCGGAATAATCTTCGTCGCCGAACGATATCGTCGTGCGGCGCGGCGCGTCCGTGCTGCGCGGCGGCGCGCTTACCGAAACATTGATGCCGCTATCCGTATCGCGGCGCGTGACTGCGCCCTGCGCGTTACGGGAAAATTCACTAACGCCGTACTTGGGCGGCGGCGGATATATGCCCTCGTTGTCATCGTGCGCTCTTTCGTCGAAGCCCTTGCGCCCGTCATGAAAGTCGTATCCGCTCTCTGCCTCGAACCGCGAGCTGTCGCGGTCGCGACCGTCGGCGCGCTGCTGCTCGCGCTCGCGAAGTCTGCTGCCGCGCTGCGGCGGATATATCTCCTCCGTGGAAAGCTCCGCGCCGCGCGATGTCGCTATAATAGTGGGCATGGGCGTAATGACAGGTCTGCGGCGTATGCTGTCCGGCTGCACGAATATTTTGGAACGCTTGCCGTTGCCCGTGCTGACGAGCGGCGGCGGATCGAGCTGTGTCTGCTCGTCGCCGTGCGAACTGTTCTGCGCCGGCACCGTCGAGCTTTTGACAATTTTATTTTCGGGCGCAAAAACATCGAGCAGAGTTTTTGCATGGTCGCGCCTGCCCGTTATGGACAGTATGCACGCAGACGTGTCGTACACCACCGCGACGCGGCAGTTATCGCAAATATACGAATATCTGTCGTAGTGCGACCGCTCGTTTGCCTTTACCGTTCCGTTCGGAACAAAGCTCGCACCGTCTATTTTCGACACAAACTTTTCGGCTTCTTCCGCCGAACACGGCGAAATGTTGTACCTTACATTTTCCATTGCTTCTCCCACATAATAACCATTAGATCGGCTTAAATTTATCCATAGATGTACGGAACCGCTGTATACCTCATATATTACTTTTTGCGTCGCCCAATTATATTGGTCGATCGAATACCCATAACAATAGCTATAAATATTCGACCGCCGCGCAAAAAATAATATAAGCGGTATAAGCCGCTTATATTATTTTCTTATTTCTTGACCTTGCGGAATCTGACGACGTATACTATGACGCCGGCAAGCAACACGACTGCAACGACGATGAGCACGGTGGACAGCGTGGTGATAGTCGTAGGCGTGCCCGAACCGCTGCTTACAACGGTGATCGTGTAGCGGATAGTCGTTTCGTTGTTGGCTTTGTCGGTAGCGGTGTAGACGACCTCGTACGTGCCTGCCATGCCGAACGTGATAGTAGAGCCGTTGTTGCCGTAATCGCGATACGTGTTGTACGCGCCGGACACGGTCGCATCGGTGACTTCCTCGCGCGAAGGGTCTATCAGCTTTTTGGTGATCGTGATGTTATCGGCGTTCTCGTTGTCGGGATCGGAAAGCGTCAGCGTGCCGAACGTGAACGTGTCGCCCACGGTCATTCTGCCGGTCGTGCCGCCCTCGTACGTGAATTCGGGACCGACTACGTCGCCTACGTTTATCGAGTACGTCGCCGTAACGGGCGAAGCGTTTGCGTACGTCGCGGTGTAAGTGATCTTATACTCGCCGTCCGTCTTGCCCACAAAGCTGTATTCGTTCGTCGTTTCGTCGTACTCGGTATCCGCCGTGATGTCGCGGTTGTCGCCGTCGAGAACGGTGACTTCGACTTTGGCATTGCCGTTTTCGGTGTACGCGATAACCGACGGGAGCGTGACGGTGGCGTTCTTCGCCGCATACGACGGCATAACGCCCTGCACTTCTATAACGGGCGAAGCATTGTTGCTAATCGTGTAGGAATATCTGCCGTCCTTGCCGCTCGCGAGCGTAAGCGTTTCCGCCTTGACCGCTTCGTCGAAATCGAAGTCTGTCGCCTCGATAACATCGGCGGTGGTGTAGCCGTCTCTGAAGCTGTAGCTGCCTGCCGTCTTGGCGGTGAACTCACTGCCCATGAGGCTGAACACGCCCGCGCCGCTTATGTGGCGAACGACATAGTACTTTTTGTCGGGATCGCCCTTGCCGCTTATGGTTTCGTTCTTGAGTTTGTATTTAACGTTGACGACGCTGTCGTTGGATATTACCGCCGCCTGCGTGGTGATGTTGCCGGACGGCGACTCCTCTACATCTACGGTATAGCCGTATACGGAGCTGATGCCGTTTACGTCGAACACTCTTACGAGAAGGCTGTGCTTGCCCGCCTTGGACGCGGTGAACGAGATATTCTTAACATATATCGTCACGTCGGTTGCGCCCTTGACGGAAGCGGTGTCGAGCGTCACGTTGAGCGGATCGCCGTTCTCGTCGGCAACTGCGACTTCAAAGCCGGTGTAGTTGCGCATTTCCTCGGTGGTGACGATCTTAAAGCCGCCTGCGAGAATTTTGTCGCCGGCATTGAGCTCGTCGTCGCCCTGTTCGGCGGACGCGAATTCGATAGCGCCCGTGTAGGTGTACGCCTTTCCGGCGCTCGCCGGCACGACTTTGACTACGGCGTTGCTCTTGGTGTAATCGTCGGAATCGTCCTTGGTGTTGTACTTGACGTTGCCGACCTTATCGGTGACGGATACGAAGAAGTACATCTGCGTTCCGAGCTCGAGCTCTTTCTTATCTTCGCTGTCCTCGTTCACGACGAGATACATCTTACTGTCTTTGGAAACGATCTTCGCCTGTTCGCCGCCCTCGACGGTTATATACAAGCCGCCTTCAGCGTCGGTCTTAGCGTTGTCCGAATACACTCTGTAAACGACATGCGGCCGCGAATCGGACGCGTCGGCGGTTACGGGCGAAGGAATGTCGAACTCCCCGTCACTTACGGATACATACGACGGGACGGTGACTTCAGCCTTGGTCGGCGCGGTGTCGTCCACGTAGTTTTCCTGCAAAGTGATCGTATACGTCTTGGAAGACGTCATGTTCGCCTTATCCTTGGCGGTGTAGCGAACGGTGTACTCGCCCTCCCAATCGGCGTCTTCGGTCGCGTTCTTCCGCTTATACAGACGGAAATCGAAAGTAAAGCCGTTCTGCCTGTCGAAAGTGTAGACGGTGTCGTTCTCGCCGTAGACCGAGTTGGACGTAAACTTGTTGTCGTCGCCGCTCATTGCGAGGATATTGGGGAAATTGACTATCGTCGTGGAATTGGTCGCGTCGGTAATGCGGAAGCTGACCGATATCACGTCTTCCGTATCTTCCGCCGACGTGGGCATGTGATCGTTATTGTCCACCACCACGGGCACAGGGAAAGTTATTTTACCGCTGTTGGAAAGCGCCGAACCGTCGCTCGACGTTTTGACGTTAAGTCCCCATGTTTCGGGAATTTGATAATCGTCTATGGAATAGAACTCGGGCGCCGCGAGGTCGGCGGCAGTCATGTAGTACACGCGCTCGCTGGAAGAATTGCCGGCATCGTCCGTAGCGATGTACGTAACGGTGTAGGTCCCCTTGTCGAGCGGATAGAATGTCATGACCTTGTCGTTGTCGAACTCGACGAACGGATAGTTGCGCTCGGTGGTCGTGTCGTTGTTGCCGTCGGCAGTCACATCGGCTGCGAGCTTATCATCATCCTGATACGCATAGCCGTACTTGTCCAAATCGACGTTTCTTACTTTTGCGCCGTCGGGATCGGTGACGGTTATCGTTATCTTGACGTTCTCGTCGTAGCTGTCCGTGGCGGTCGCCTGCGGAAGCGTTACCGCGCGTCTGACCGAAACATCGCCCGAAACGCCCGCCACGCTGAGCGTGGGCGCCGCGGTGTCGTTGAGAGTGGACTGAACATTGACGGTGAACGTCTTGTTGAAGTATTTTTTGCCGTTTGCGCCGCCGACCGCCGCGGAGTACGTCAAGTACATTTTGCCGTTGACGGAAGCGGTCACCTCGTCGCCTACGCTGTAGGAGTTGCCGAACGAATCTTTAACGGTGAGCGTTACGTCGCTCGCCGGAGAATATGCGTGCATTACGTTGTTGTCGTCGTAGTATACGACTTTGGCGCCGGGCACCTCGAACTTTTCGCCCTTTTGGATATACGTGGGGATATCCGCGCCGTTATAATCGACCTTAAGCTCGTAGTCTTTCTCGAGCTTTACGTACACATTGTATTTATACGATATCTCGCCCTTTGTATAAGTTACGACATAGTTGCCGAGCTGTTTCGCCGCGACCTTACCCGACGTAGGCGTGACGGTCGTGCCGTCGGGCGCCGTTACGGTGACTTCCGTGCCGGATACGACCGGAACATCGAAGCTTTCGCCGTAATCGCAGGTATCGGGGAGCTTCACTCCGTCGAGCAACGCCGTATCGGCGACGGTTTCCGCCGACGGTTTGTAGACGGACGTCGTGAACGCAAAGCCCGTTATAAGCAAGGCAAAGCAGACAAACAGCGTTACGACGGTAAGTCCGCATTTTTTGATTGTACCGATTTTTTTCATTTCGTCAGTTTTCTCCTGATAATAGAGATGTATACATATACTTTTAAAGTATACTATCGCGCGCAAATTTTGTCAAACATTTTTACGCACTTATACGAAATAGTTTTCGTTTTTGGGGATCTATCCGACACTTTAGATATTATGAGAAAAGAAAAGCGTAATTATGCGGTGAGCAAAATCACGCTTTTCGGGCTCTTTCGGTTTATCCGCCGCCCTGCCGCACATTGCCGTGACTATGTTTAGCCATGGGCGGCACAGGCGGCTGACGAACTATTGCGACGCTTATCGGCTACTTATTAAACGTTTCTTTCGAGAAGCAAGCAAGAGCAGGAAGCCAAGCGCCGACCGACGGGAGCTTACACCCCGTAAGTAACCGAGGGCGGCGCGACGGCTGACGCACTATTGCGACGCTTATCGGAAGAAACTCCCTAAAGGACGCGTATCATGGAATCTATCTTTCTAACCGACGCCAGCTTGCCTATCGACTCGAGCGACTGCATAACGGCATGCTCACGCGCGCGGTGCGTCAAAAACACCACGGTCGCAGTGTCCTCGTACGACGATCTCTGCATAGCGGCCTTAATGCTCACGCCGTTGTCGCTCAGAATAGTCGAAATGCGGCTGAGCACGCCGGCTTTGTCATCCACGGTGACGCAGATGTAATAGCCGCTTACGAAATCACCTATCAGTTTCACGGAGCCGTCGAGCTTGCCCGAATTGTCGAAATCGCAGTATCTCGGCGCGTCGGTCAGCGCCTTGATTACGTCTGACACTATGGCGCTGCCCGTGGGGTGCGCGCCGGCGCCCGCGCCGTAGAACATGAGGTCGCCGACATGACTGCCGTTGAGGTACACGGCATTGAACGCGCCGGACACGTTCGCGAGCGGATGGTCCGCCGGCACGAACGCCGGATGCACGCGCGCTTCTATGTCGTCGCCGTTGCGCTTGCCTATTGCGAGCAGTTTTATTTTATATCCGAGTTCCCGCGCGTTTACTATGTCCTGCGCCGTCACTTTGGTTATGCCCTCGCGATATATACTCCCGTACGGCACGCACGTGTGGAAAGCGAGCGAACCGAGAATGGACAGCTTATACGCCGCGTCGAAGCCATCCACGTCCGACGTGGGGTCGGCTTCCGCAAACCCGAGCTTTTGCGCGTCCTCGAGCGCCTGCGCATAGCCGAGCCCGTCCTCGCTCATCTTGCTTAAAATATAATTGGTCGTGCCGTTTATTATCCCGTACACGGCGTTTATCTTGTCGCCCTGAAAGCTCTCGCCGAGCGCGCGAATGACAGGCACGCCGCCGACGCAGCTCGCCTCGAAAAACAGACCGCAGTTATTGGCTTTGGCTATGGGCTCGAGCTCGTGCCAGCACTTTGCCAAAAGTTCCTTGTTGGCGGTGACGACCGACTTGCCGGCTTTGAGCAGCTTTATTATAAACGACCGCGCCGGCTCGACGCCGCCCATGGTTTCTATCACGAGCTCCACTTCGGCGTCGGCTGCGAGCGCGTCGATACTCTGGCAGAACAGCTCCGTCGGTATACCGCGCGCCGCGAGCGGCGCGGACGAGCGGTCGAGTATGCTCTTGACGCGGATATCGAGCCCGCGCGTCGCCTTTATGTACTCCGCGTTTGACGTGAGTATGTCGTAAGCTCCGCCGCCGACGGTGCCCAATCCCATGATAGCTATTTTTCTTATGCTCATAACAACTCCGAAAATTCAGTTCGCCGTTCGCGCGGCGCTACTTGTTTAACTTTATGCTATTTGTTTATCTTATATATAATGTTAAGACCGCGCAAAGTCAAGGTCCTGTCCACCACGTCTATCACGGACACGCACTTATTGACTATGTCGGAAATGCCGCCCGTCGCAATGACTTTGGCTTCGCTCAAACCCGTTTCGGCTTTGATGCGCTTCACCATGGACTCGATCATGCCCGAATAGCCGTAGATTATGCCCGACTGCATATTGGTTATGGTGGTTTTGCCGACGGCGTTCTTCGGCGTAACGAGCTCCACTTCGGGCAGCCGCGCCGCCGCCGACGAGAGCGATTCCGCCGCCGACTTGAGCCCGAAAGATATCGCGCCGCCCAAAAACTCGCCGTCCCGAGATATGACGTTGAACGTGGTAGCCGTGCCGCAGTCTATTACTATGCACGGCGCGCCGTACAGCTTGTACGCCGCAACGCACCCCGCGACGCGGTCCGCGCCGAGCTCCTTGGGGTTGTCGTAACGGATATTCAGTCCCGTCTTGAGCCCTGCGCCGACGGTCATCGGCTTGAACCCGAAGTACGACTCCACCATGTGCTCGAACGTGTAATTGAGGTTGGGATTGACCGAACCTATGACGGCGCCGTCTATGTCCTTGACGGACATGTTCTTCACCTTGAGCATATCCTTTATCAAAAGCCAATACTCGTCGCCCGTCTTGTTGCTGGACGCCATGCGCAGAGTGTCCACCAGCTCGTCGCCGCGGAATATGCCTATCTTTATATTGCTGTTGCCTATGTCGAAAACTATTATCATAGCGAATTATCCGTAAACTTGCCGTCCGCCGCTATCGGCTCTGCGGAAACGCGCCGCTTGCGGCGCTTGAGCGCCACGCGGTCGAGCGTAAGAGTTATCGGCGGCGTTATCACCGCCATGCAAACGCACTCGATCGTGCCCGAAACGAGCATGCTCGGCACGTAAGCGAGCATTGTTATTCCGCCGAGTTCCAGGTGCGGCATGATGAGCACGAAAAGCGCAACGACGATCGCCGTGTTCAGCAGACTGCCTATCGCGGCGGAAACGGAAACTGCCGCAAACCTTCCCGCCTTCTTTGTCGGCTTGCACACGCGCTTTATAAACGCGAACGCGCCGAACGCGCCGAGCGCCGCCGCTATGCGCGGAAGCAACGCGATGTACGGCGCCTGTATAAACGCGAGCGCAACGAGCGACGTCGGCATTAAAAAGCTGTAAGCTATGCTTATGACGCCGAACGCGAGCCCGACGAACGCCGCCATACCGACGGACAGCGTGGTCGCCGCCACCATTACGGGCAAAAAGAACACGTAAGGCAGCAGACCGGTGATGCAGCACAGCGCGGCGAGCGTTGCCGCAAGCGTCAATGACCGCGTATTGATCTTCATGAACTCTCCTTCTGTTGAGCTTTCTCGCGAATAGCCCACAGCCGATTGGGTGATATTTCCGGCTCGGACCTGTATTACAGTATCCGGCACACGGGATATTTTACCACAGAACGAAAAAATACGCAAACAAGTTTGAGGCTTTTTTGCACACATACCCGAAATTTCCATACACTGACTGTAGATAGGCGCTTATCGTACCGAAGAAAAACCCCCGTCGTACGGGCGCGCGACCGCGGGCGCGTCCGTATGACACGGGACGATACAAATTTTTCAAGGAGGAAACGACAATGTTCAACGGCTGCGGAGGCTGCTGCGACATCATGTGGCTGTTATTGCTCTTATGCTGCTGCGGCGGCGGGCATGATTGCGGCTGCAGAAAGGGTTGCGACTGCCAAGATATTTTCTTGCTCTACATTCTTTTGTGCTGCTGCGGCGGCGGCAAAGACAAGTGCTGCTGCTAAAGACTTATACATATCGCAAGATGCATCGAAGCGTTCAAGCAACAGCCTGAACGCTTCTTTTACATTGCGTAAAAGCTGTTCCTTTGACAATGCGGCGCTAAAGCGCCTGGATTTCTCCGCTCCGCTCGCTATCGCTCGCTCCGGTCGAAATGACATACAGGTGGTTTGAGTTCGCGGCAAAACAAACGTCTTGTCACCTCGAGCGAAGTCGAGAGGTCCAGGCGAACCGCCGCAGAAATGTACAGCAAAACCACCACCCACTTCTTCACTATTCCTTTTTACATCTTCACTCCGCGGTGTGCCGCGGAACGGGCGAACCGCCGCAGAAAGGAAAAGCCGTTCAATAACCATGCGCGGCAAAGCCGCTGGATTTCTCCGCTGCGCTCGCTAACGCTCGCTCCGGTCGAAATGACAAGAAGGTGGTTTGAGTTCGCGGCAAAACCACCGCCCACCTTTTCACTTTTCCTTATTACTTTTTAACTCCTCCACGGCATTGCTTGACAAACGCCGATCGCAGAGTATATAATCTATCTGTAAAAAACGACGCGGACGTAGGAGGTTGATATGAAACTCACAATGGATAAGCTTGTAGCGCTGTGCAAGTCGCGCGGCATAATCTTTGCCGGCAGCGAGATATACGGCGGCTTTGCAAACACGTGGGACTTGGGTCCCGTCGGCGTCGGGCTGTACAACAACATCAAGAACGCCTGGTGGCAGAAGTTCGTCACCGAAAGCGACAACAACTTCGGGCTGGATAGCGCGATACTCATGAATCCGCGTGTATGGGAAGCGTCCGGTCACCTCGCCGGTTTTTCCGATCCGCTTATGGACTGCAAAGCCTGCAAGAGCCGTTGCCGCGCCGACGACCTCGTCGAAGCGTACGCGCTCAAGCACAAGCTCGACGTCGCGGTGGCGGCTATGGATAACGACACGCTGTCCGCTTTCGTCGCGGAGCACAAGATCCCCTGTCCGGTCTGCGGCAAGTCCGACTTTACGCCCATCAAAAAATTCAACCTGATGTTCAAAACATTTCAGGGCGTCACCGAAGACACCGCGGCGACGTGCTATCTGCGACCGGAAACCGCGCAGGGCATATTCGTCAACTTTAAAAACGTGGTGCGCTCCTGCCGCGCGCGCGTGCCGTTCGGCATTTGCCAGATAGGCAAAAGCTTCCGAAACGAAATCACCCCCGGCAACTTCATATTCCGCCTGCGCGAGTTCGAGCAGATGGAAATGGAATTTTTCTGCAAGCCGGACACCGACCTCGAATGGTTCGCGTATTGGAAAAACTACTGCAGCGAGTTCTTGCAAAACACGCTCGGTCTGAAAAAGGAAAACCTGCGCGTCCGCGATCACGACAAAGCCGAGCTGTCCTTCTACTCCAAAGCGACGAGCGACTTCGAGTATCTGTTCCCGTTCGGCTGGGGTGAGCTCTGGGGTATCGCCGACCGCACCGACTACGACCTCAAAACGCACAGCGAACATTCGGGCGAAAAATTGGAATACACCGACCCCGTCACCAACGAGAGCTATATCCCCTACGTGGTCGAGCCGTCGCTCGGCGTCGGGCGCGCAATGCTCGCCGTGCTGTGCGACGCTTACGACGAAGAAGAACTCGAAAAGGAAACGCGCACCGTTCTCCACCTCGCGCCTGCCATTGCGCCATACAAAGCGGCGGTCCTGCCCTTGCAGAAAGCGCTTTCCGAGCGCGCCGAAAAGCTGTATCGCGAGCTCAAAAAACGCGGCATAGCCGCCATGTACGACCTGCCCGGGTCGATAGGCAAACGCTATCGCAGACAGGACGAGATAGGCACGCCGTTCTGCGTGACCGTGGACTTCGACACCGAAAGCACCGGCACCGTGACCGTCCGCGACCGCGACTCCATGATCCAGATCCGCCTTGACGAAGCAAAAGTCGCAGACTATATTATAGAAAACACCAAACTGTAAATAAATGCTAAAAAGGAGCGCACGCCGCTCCTTTTTTTGTGGGTGTATTTTGTGTTTGCAGGCTTTGCCGCATTGTGAAGCGGCAAAACCACTCGTCTTGTCACCTCGAGCGCAGTCGAGAGGTCCAGGCGAACCGCCGCAGAAAGTAAAAGCTGTACAATAGACATGCGGCGCTAAAGCGCCTGGATTTCTACGCTCCGCTCACTCCGTTCGCTCCGGTCGAAATGACAAGAAGGTGGTTGGAGCGTACGGCGTAAGTATGGGTAAGCCGGTGGTTGAGTTTGCCGCAAGGTGAAGCGGTCAAACAAACGTCTTGTCATCTCGACCAAGCATTGCGGAGCAATGCGCGTGGAGAGATCCAGGCGATCCGCCGCAGGGTGAAGCGGTTTTGCTACAGCCGCACAATAGCCATGCGCGGCAAAGCCGCTGGATTTCTCCGCTCCGCGCTGTCGCGCTCCGGTCGAAATGACATGAAGGTGGTTGGAGCGTGCGGCAATGTGAAGCGGCACAACAAACATCATGTCATCTCGACCAAGCATTGCGGAGCAATGCGCGCGGAGAGATCCAGGCGATCCGCCGCAGAGTTGCAAATCCGTACACGCCACACTTCTTCACTTTTCACTTTTACTTCTTCACTACAAAACAGCCGTATCTTTCGATACGGCTGTTTTGCTTTTATATGTTGTTGCTTAGCTGTTCTTTACTACCGATACACTGCTTATACTTCCACTCGACAGCGTTATCGTGAACGTGTAGTTGCCCGTTGTGTTGACTGTCATGTTAG
>JAMPDA010000027.1 GCA_023665905.1 Roseburia sp. | reverse complement strand
TGCCTTGCAATAGCCTCAAAACAGCCTCGCTTCGGGCGCGTAGCGTTTTTATGGAGCAAATTGCGAGGATAGACGTGCGAAACGGAGCGAGTCGCACCCGTTGCGGTGCGTCGAACGACAGCCACAGGCTGACACTATGGCAGTCGCTCACTATATAGAAGTGAGAACGCAAGCAAAGCGTCGCGCAGCATTTGGCTGCCCGCAATTTGCCCATAAAAATGATTCCATTGAGGTTGGGTGAATGTACAGTTGGCAATATTCGTTTCGGCGGATAATGCTGTGGAAATTTATCGGCGCGGCGCGCTATTCGCGAGGACGCGCGTCGGGATCGAAGCGATACAAAAGTTCCTGCGCGAGTTCGAGCTGTAATAGGTTGGCTTCGGTTTCTTCCATGCCGAGCGTGCCCATAGACGCCGCCACGGCAAACGCTTCGTACGCCGTTTCGGCGTCGGTCTGCCGCTCGCGTTCGAGTGCGATACGCGCCTCTTTATCCTCGTCGAGTTCCGCCGCCTCTCTTATTGTGTCGCGGTAGTCGTGCGTGTCGTTTTCCGTATGTTCTTTCATACGGATAGTATGCGCTAGGCGCCGCTAAGTATTCGTTTTTCAGTCGGAATACACTCCGTTCATGCGCTGTATCTCCTCGCGCACGGAGCTCACGAGCTCGGGCGGATTGAGCAGTTTTATCGAGGACCCGTACGACAGGAGCCTTTTTACGAGCGCGTCCGTCATGGGCACTTCCGCTCGAGCCACGTATTTCGTTCCGCGCTCCGAAACGGCGGACGCTCCCAGCCAGTCGATGATGCTGTCGGCTACGGTGGGGAAGAACTCGAGCTCCAATTCGACGTATACCTCGTTGTAATACTCGAGCTCGAGCTTTTCCAAGAGCTTGCTGTCGCATTTGGTGAAGCGTTTGCTCGTCATGCGCATATCGCTTATTCGCGACAGCCGAAAAAGCCGAAAATCGCCGCGCAAATTGCACATGGCGTATATGTACCACACGCCGGATTTGAACACGAGCGTATACGGCTCTATAGTGCGGTACGACTCGTATCCGCGCGCGTCGATGTATTTTATGTCCACGCTTCGGCACTGCTCGGCGGCGCGCGACAGCGTGCGTATTTTCGGTCTTATGAAAGCGGCTTGCTCGTAGTCGCAATCGATATACAGCTCGTCCTGCTTTATTACGTAGTTGTCCTGCTCGCGGCTTTTGTCCACGCACTCGATTTTTTCCACGAGCGCGCGATTGACCTTGTCGCCGTAGCCGTCCGCCGTCTTGTTGAGCGCGTCCTTTATGCGCAACGTTTCCGCCTGCGAAAAGTACGAGCGGTCAAGTATGTAGTCGTCGGCGAGCGACACTCCGCCGTACCTGCCCGGAACGGAGGATATGGGAACGCCCGCGTCCTCGAGCACGGCGAGATATCTCGAAACGGTGCGCTTGCTCACCGAAAACCGTTCCGCCAGATAGTCGCGCGAAACCTTGCGCTTGGCGAGAAGTATCATAAGCATGGAAAACAGTGTCGATTGTTGCATGGCGCTCCGAATGTTCTGTATAATTGCGAGTAATTACGAGAGTTTTTTATGATTATAAACCTATTTGTCGAAATTGTCAAGATATAGCCGCAAGATATGGCGGCGATAACGGAGTTAAGATAAATTTTAAAAAACGCCGTCAAAATAATTGTAATAATCTTTAAAGTATGATAAAATACCGATATACCAATAATTGTACTCGGAGTTGCAATGAGTAGCGAAGAAACTTTGAATAACGTCGAGCCCGAAAGCGAAACCTCGCAAGTTGCGGACGCGGACGTCGCCGCACAGGTGGTCGCCGGCGTTGACGCGGAGAAAAACGCAGCGGACAAAGAAACGGGCGAGGGTAGCGGCAAGGCGTCTGCCGATGCCGACATCGACACCGACGTAAAGCCCGACAAGGCGAATGCGAAAAAAGAAAAGCGCAAGCCCGAAAAGGCAAAGGCGGAAGCGCCCGAAAAAAGCGGCGGCATGAACAAGATATTCAAGCTCGTGTATTATCCCGTGCTTGCGGTCTTCGTCTTGCTTATGATGATATTTTCCATAATCGACGGAGTGTACGGCTATAAGCCCAAGGCATACTCCGCCGGCTATTATTCCGAAGTCGATAAGCATATCGACACATTGAGCGATAGGAGCGCGTCTTTGATGTCGCCGAGCGGCTCGGCGACGAATGCCGACTACATCTTCACCACGCTCTCCAAGTACGGATTCAACCCCGTGGACGAGGTGAAATCGGACGATGACGACGACTCCGAGAAAAAAGAGGAGATAATAACGACGGTCACCGAATGGGCGGATGTGGCAAACGTCGCCGCGCCCACCGTCACCAAAATGACTTCCGTGCTCGACCGCGGCATGCAACAGAATTTCAGTGCGTCCGACTATCTCGTCGGCGCTAAAATAACAAATATAATAGCCGCAGTGCCTTCTTATAAGACGCGGCAGGGCGAAGCGTCCGGCGCGGTGATAATGACCGTGCGCTACGACACGCGCACCGACACCGTCGGCGCGGCGGAAAATGCGGCGTTTGTAGCCAACGTTATGCAATCTTTGATAGAGCTGAACCCCGCCGTCGTAGAGCTCGAAAACGACCTCGTGGTCGTATTTACGGAGGACCTCGACGGCGCTTACGGCGCGTCGGCGTTTATCGAGGCATTCGACGGCTTGGGCGACGTGGTGTCGCGTGCCGTCGTCGGCATCAACCTCGACGCGTACGGCAATTCGGGCACGCTCGCGCTGACTGACGCGTCCGGCGCAGGGCTCGACTACATCAATTCGTACACCAAAGTGTCCGGCAGTGCGTTCAATTCGTCGCTTGTGAGTAGCTCTATAGACGACGGATTTAAGCTCGGCGACGCCGTGGCGGCTTTCGGCGATATCCCCGCGATTCAGGTCGCGGTGGTCGGCGGACTCGACAAGTCGCAGTCGGTGCTCGATACGAGCAAAGAACTGTCTAAGTCGATTGTGTATCAGCAAGCCGATTTCGTAAAGGAATTTATCGCGACGTTTGCCGGGAAGGGCGTCAAGGCGTCCGCGGCGAACGGCAAGGAACTCGTGTATTTTTCGTATTTGGACGGCGGCACGGTCGCTTATAACTCCGTCGCGTCCTACGTTATCGGCGCGTTGATACTTGCGCTTGTCGCGGCTGCCGTAACGGTAATAGTCGTCAAAAAGGCGTTTTCGATTAAAAAGCTGTTTATTGCGCTCGGCGTGGAGCTCCTCGTGATAGCGAGCACGCTCGTCGCCATGTTCGGCGCATACTTCCTTGTAACATTGATGCTGACGGGCTTCGGTGTTCTGCCCATACACTCGATCATATCTTTGAGATATTTCAACGCGGGAATATTTATCGCCGCAATGGTGATATCGCTCGCAAGCGCGTTCGGGTTTACCGTACTGTACAAAAAGCTGTTCAAGGTCACGGCGTCCGATACGGCGCGCGGCACGGCTATGTTGTTCGGGCTCGTCGGCGCCGTCATGAGCTTTGCGGCGCCCGCGTATTCGTATGTGGTGTCCTGGCTGGGAATGTTGCTCACTGCGACGTTGCTCGTATCGGCGTGCTTTAAGTCGATGTTCAAAAAACGCTTCGGCTTCGGAATGGACAGGCTGTTCCTGTACGCGGTGCCCGTGGGCTTGTGCATGCCGCTTGTAATGTCGGCGCTTTCCATGCTCACCGTATTGCTGCCGCTGTACATGCTGCCCGTGACAATGATGCTGTTTACGGCAATGCTTGGCATAGCGGTGCCGTATCTCGACCGCACAAAAGACTTGTTCGACAAGGTGGCGAAAAAACTGCCTATGCGCACGGTGCGCGTTCAACGCGTCGTTACGGAAAAGGTGGAGGACCGCGCCAAAAAGGGCAAGTTCACCGAAAAGACGTTTAAGCGCGTCGATAAAGAAAAAGTCGCCGTCACTTACAAAAACTACTTCGGCGTCAGCGTTATCGCCGTTATCGGCATAGTGATCGCGCTGTTCTCCGGCGGCTTCGGCATGGATTTCGGTCAGACGCTTACGGCGCCGCACACGTATTACGACGCGGTGTACAACGACGCGCTCGTATACGAATGGACGACGGGATCGGACGGTGTTACTACGCAGCGCATCGTCGTGGACGATATGTCCGCGTACAAGTATATCCGTTACGCGATAACCGACCTCGAGTGGGACGGCGAGGCAGAGCGTTACAGCAAGACGGTGAATTACAATGTTTCCGACATAATCCCGAGGCAACCGCAGATAACGCGCTCGGACATGCATTATACGGTAAGCACGTTCGACGGGCCGCGCTCGTCGGTCACGCTGACACTTTCGAGCGCGCGCTCCGTTACGCGCATAACCGTTACGAACAGCCGCGACGAGGAGTTTGTGTACGACTTTTCGAACGAGCCGACAATAGTGCTCCGTTTGCCGTACGGCTTCGGCGACTTTACGCTGGACGTGGAGGGCAGCCTGTCGTCGATCATCGAGTACGAGGAGCATAGACCGGTAGCCGTGTCCGGCTCGGATAATGCGCTCGCAAACGTGGACGAGTGGAACCGTGTCCTTCAGCGTTATCGCGACACGCGGCTCGCAACCGACATCCGCGGCTGCATAGTTTTAAAGCGCACGTTCAGCCTGTAGCCGTCGCGCGCGAAGGATAATTCGCGCCAGACCGCAAGCCTATTTTAAGTGTTAAATCATATCGGCAGAGCTGTTTGAGCCCGCCGATATTTTGTATGAACTCGGCGGCGAATGGCACGGTTTTCGGGCGGCTATCCGAATAAGTGTAGATGTCTTGAATGGCGCAAAGTCCGCCAAAACGCCGTTTTGGGCGCAAAAACGCGGTGTTTTTATATAAAAATGCTGTTTTGATGTGAAAAAATCGCTTTGAACAGTGGACAAACAACGAAAAACTGTGATATACTTTTCATGAGAAAGATAGGTACAAAGTGTACAAGGAGAAAGCAAATGGCAGTAGCTCGTAAGCCTAAAAATACATTGCGTTTTTCGCAGCCGTCGTCATGGTGGGGAAGTCGCTGGCGCGAAGGTCTGCCGCTCGGCAACGGCGTTATCGGCGCGTCGGTATACGGAGGCGCCGCTAACGATGTCATTATGCTTACGCACGGCGATCTGTGGTGGCAGGGCAAGGATTCTGCGCTTCAGGACGTTGCGGAAAAGGTCGTCGGCGTGCGCAAAAAGATCGACGAAGGCGATTTTCTCGGCGCGGAAAAGATACTTTCCACCGAACTCATACGCAAGGGTTACAGACCGCAACATTCGTATCCGTTGCCGCTCTGCGACTTTAAGATCGACATGAACATCGACCGCGGCGCAAAGGAATACACGCGCGTGCTCGATATGGAAAGCGCCGAGGCATCGGTGTCGTTTAAGGACGGCGGAACGCGTTACGAGCGCAATGCGTTTGTTTCGCGCGCACGCGATATAATCGTGTACGAGATAACGCGCACCGGACAGAAGAACATCGATGCGAGCTTTAAATTCGAGCTCCACGACAAGTTCAACGCGCGCACGCCTGTCGCAGTCAGCGCCACTCCGGAAAACGTCAACGTCAAGTGCGAGAATTTTTGGCTGTATTTTTCGGCGCGCTCGAGCACGGGCGCGGACTTCGGCGCCGTCGCAAAGGTCAATTTCTTCGCCGGCAAGCAGGAGATAGTGGACGACAGCATTGTCGTGACCGGCGCGGAAAAAATACTCGTAATAATCAAGCCGTTTATAGAGGGTCAGCGCGACAAGGCGTGGAAGGACTGCAAGGCGTCCATATTGGAGATAAAACTGCCTTACGACAAACTGCTAAAAGAGCACCAGACGCTCCACCAAAAGCTGTTCTATTCCGCGGAAGTTGACTTCGCGTCCGATCAGAGCGATCGCGAAGATTATGTGGATATCTCCGTCGGTCAGTCTGTTCAAAGCGGTGAAACCAATTCGGCGCTGCTCGAAAAGTTGTGGTCGTTCGGAAGATATCTCATGATAACCGGATCGCGTCCCGACGCGCGTCCGTTTGCGCCGTACGGACTGTGGTGCGGCGACTATAAGGCGGTGGACGCGCAGATAAACGCCGCAGGCGACTTGCAAGCCGTGTACGATATGACGCAGTGCGGCAACCTCAACGAGTTTGCCGAAAGCGTTTTCAGACTTTACGAAAGCGTTATGCCGTCGCTCAAGACCAATGCTTCGCGACTGTATAACTGCCGCGGCATTTTCGTGCCGTACACCACCTCGCCGTCTACCGGATTTTTGGGCGATATAAAAGAATCCATGATCCATTTTACGGGCGTCGCGGGCTGGCTCGGCAATCTGTTCTACGATTATGCGCTGTATACCGACGACCAAAAGTTCTTAAAGACGCGCGCACTGCCGTTCATGAAGGAAGCGGCGACGTTTTACGAGGAATTTTTCAAGCTCGTCGATCTTAAGTACTACGAGTCCTCGCCGTCGTACTCGCCGTTCACAACGCCCGGCAACCTCGTGGGAACGGGCGAGGAGCACGCCATAGCGAAAAACGCCACGGTGGACTTTGCGATAGCGCGCAGTTTGCTTTTGAACCTTATAGAAGGCTCCAAAGCGGCGAACATGAACAAGGCGGAGATCATAAAATGGGAAGACATGCTCAAAAAGATACCGCCGTACAAGTTCAACAGCGACGGCACTGTGAGCGAGTTCATAGACGACAGATGCACCGATAATCCGGCGTCGCCGTCGCTCGCGTTGTATTATCCCGTTTATCCCGATTACAGAAACCGCGACAATGCCGATCTTAATAAGGCGTTTTCGGTGACTGCGCGCAAAAAGAACGTCACGGCGCGCCGCAATATGTCGGCTGCCGCGCTTGCGCGCTATGCGCAGGTCTATGCGCGTTTGGGCGACGGCGATCAGGTGTACGAGCAGATAAACGCGCTCGTGCGCGGCATGGCTATGAATAATCTCATGTTTGCCGAAAACGATTGGCGCGGCATGGGCAGCGGCAAGCAGGACGTGTGGGCGCAACCCGTTCCGTACGTAAACATGATAGTCACGGGCGCGATACAGGAAACTTTGGTGCAGTCCACGCCCGAGCTGATACATTTGTTGCCTGCGCTCTGCCAAGCGACGGCAAAGGGCACGGCAAGCAACCTTCAAACGCGCGCCAATGTGGAAATATCGTCCATGGAATGGGACGTTTCGCGCGGTGTGCTCGTAGCTAAATTAAAGGCGCGGCGCGCGACCGTTGTGGACGTACAGCTTCCCAAAACGGCTAAACCGCCCAAAAAAGTCGAGGCCAAAAAGTTCGACGATACGCGCGGTCTGCTGATAGGGCTTAAGCTTGCCGCCAATAAACCCGTAACGCTTGATATCAGATTTTAATTAAATCCACGAAGCAATGAATACAATAAACAAAAAACGGTTGCGATGTGCAGCCGTTTTTGTGTTGTGATATGTTATGTAAATTTACGCGTCGGCGCGAGAGGTGAGAACTTTCGTCAGATCGTCCATGCCGTAAAGATCGGGCTTTGCCGTCAAAAGGAAGCGCGCGGCCTCAAACGCGCCGGACGCAAACAGCCTTCTGCTGCGCGCCGAGTGCGATATCGTGACGATCTCGTCCTCGCCGTAAAATCCTATTTCGTGTTCGCCGACGACTGTGCCGCCGCGCACCGAAGTTATGCCGAGCTCGCCGCGGCGTCGTTTTCCGTTGCGGTTAATGATCTGTTTGTCTTTTTCGCTAAGAGCGTCTGCGAGCATGAGCGCCGTGCCGGACGGGCTATCCGCCTTTTGATTATGGTGTTTTTCCACTATTTCTATGTCGAAGCCGTCGCCGAGTATCGATTTGACCGCTACAGCCGCCGCTTTAGCCGCGGCTATGCCGAGGCTCATATTGCCCGAGCGGAACACGGGAACGCGCCGAGAAAGCGCGCGGATATTTTCCGTTTCTTCGTCGCTGTAGCCGGTGGTGGCTATCACCGCAGGCGTGCCGCGCGACACGGCGAGGGAAATCAGCGCCGGCAGTGTCTGCGGACGGGAAAAATCGATGATGACGTCGAACGGCACGTTCACGTCGTTCGCGTTTGAAAAAGTAGGGAAGTCCGGCGACGGCGAAACGTCGAAGCCGCCCGTAATTTCAAAGTCGAAGTCTTGCGCGCAGTCCGCGAGCATTTTGCCCATTTTTCCGTTTATTCCGAATACAAACGCTTTAACGCTCATTTTATCAGCCCGACCTCGCGCATGGCTGCCGCAAGTCTTTCCGTGTTTTGCGGCTCGAGTTCCGTGAGCGGCAGACGGGGAAGTCCTACGTCTATCCCGATAAGCTGCATCGCTTTTTTGACGGGTATCGGGTTGACCTCGCAGAACAGTGAATGAATGAACTCGGCAAGCCGGAATTGCAACGCGCGCGCTTTTTCGTAATCGCCGCCCGCGCACAGCGCGCAAAGCTCGCTCATAAACGCCGGCGCGGGGTTTGCGGCGACCGATATCGTGCCGAGACTGCCGAGCGCCATGGCGATAGTGGTAAGGCTGTCGTCGCCGCAGTATAAGTCGAAATTCGTTTCCGCACACACCTTTGCGGCGTCTTGGAACTGGTCTATATCTCCGCTCGCCTCCTTTATGCCGATGACGCCGTCGATCTTCGCAAGCTCGGCGATGGTCGTCGGCGCGATATTTACGCACGTGCGTGTGGGCACGTTGTACGCAATGACGGGTATGCCGACGGCTTTTGCGACCGCTTTGTAGTGCTCCACTATGCCGCGCTGAGTGCATTTATTGTAGTACGGCGTGACGACGAGCACCGCGTCCGCGCCGCATTTTTGCGCTTCTTCGGCGTGTTCGCATGCTATGGCGGTGCTGTTGCTGCCTGCGCCCACTATGACCGGCACGCGGCCGTTCGCTTTTTTTACGATAAACTCGGTCGCTTTTTTATACTCCGCCGCGGTGACGGTAGCCGGTTCGCCCGTCGTTCCGAAAGGGAACAGTGCGGACACGCCGCCCGAGATCAAGTGCTCGATATAGCGTTCGAACACATTGTAATCTATGTTTCCGTCGCTGCCGAAAGGCGTTACCATTGCGGCTCCGCAGCCTTTGAAAAGTGCCATTATGATCTCCGATATAGAGTATTTGCAAGAGAAAATTCGGTTCGCGGTCAGTTTATGCGTTTGCGCGCAGAAACGTTACACGCTTTTGTGCGAATGTAACAGCTCGGCTATCTGAACGGCGTTGCTCGCCGCGCCCTTGCGGATATTGTCCGCGACGACCCATATATTTAGTCCGTTCTCCACGGAGTTATCTTCGCGAACGCGACCTACGTAAACCTCGTCATGACCCTCCGCCTCGATGGGCATGGGGTAGATGTTGTCAGTCGGGTCGTCGCGCAGAATTACGCCCTTTGCCGAGCGTAGCACGTCGAGCGCGGCTTTACGCGTCACCGGTTTATAAAATTCGATATTTATGCTTTCGCTGTGTCCGTAATACACGGGAACGCGCGCGGTGGTGGCGGTTATTTTAAGGCTGTCGTCGCCGAGTATCTTGCGCGTTTCGTCGATCATTTTGATCTCTTCTTTGGTATAGCCGCTTTCGGTAAAGACGTCGATGTGCGGCAGTATGTTAAAAGCTATGGGGTGGGGGAATTTTTTGGGCGCGGCGCCGTTTACGCCGTCATGCAGATCGTCGTAGCCCTGCCGTCCTGCGCCCGATACGGCTTGATATGTAGAATAAACTATGCGCTTAATTTTGAATTTGTCGTGAAGCGGCTTGAGCGCGACCACCGCCTGAATGGTGGAGCAGTTGGGATTGGCTATTATGCCGCGGTGCTCAAACGCCGCCTGCGGATTTACTTCGGGAACGACGAGCGGCACGTCCTTGTCCATGCGCCAGCAGCTCGAGTTATCTATAGCCACGCCGCCGCACTCCGCAAACATGGGCGCGAACTTTTTGGAAACATCGCTGCCTGCCGAGAAAATAGCGTAATCGACATTCGCTTTTCGTATATTTTCCTCGGTAAGTTCTTCCACAGTTACCGTTTTGCCGTCGAACTCGACAGCTTTTCCCGCGCTGCGTGCCGACGCAAAAAGGTGAAGTTCGCTTATGGGGAACTTCCTTTCGGCGAGGACCTTTAACATCATTCTGCCTACAAGACCCGTCGCGCCGACGACGGCTACTTTTGCTTTTTCCATATCGAGCCTCCGTTTTTTATGATACCATTTATCGTCTGTGCTTGTCAAGCGTATGTAGTGACGGGTATCGGACAAAATGCCGTTCATCATTGCGAGTTCGCTATTTTTAAAAAGCGCATCGTTTCGCTTGAAAATATCGGCGCAAGGTGATATAATGTGTCTATGGACCTCGTATCGCTCGATTATCTCAAGGAAACTCGGCGGAAGTTACACTCCATTGCCGAGCTTTCGGGCAAGGAATATAAAACATCCGAGTTTATAGCCGCAGAGCTGAAACGGCTCGGATATAAGCCGCAGCCGATAGAAACGGGCGTATACTGCGATGTGGGCAGAGGCTCGCCGCGCATAGCGCTCCGCGCGGATATCGACGCGCTTCCGATAGAGGAAAATACGGCGGTCACAAAGTGCGACTTTGCGGCGAAGGGCGCGATGCACGCTTGCGGACACGACGGGCACACCGCAAATCTGCTGAACGTGGCGCGCATACTCGGCGGAAAGTCGGAAACGCCCGTGCGGCTTATTTTTCAGTTCGGCGAGGAGGGTATAGGCGGCAGCAGAGCCATGATCGACGGCGGCGTGCTGGACGGCGTTAAAGAAATTTATGCGCTGCACCTCTGTCCCGAGATCGATCAGGGCAAGATCGGCTACTGCTACGGCGGAATGTTCGCCGGTTGCGTCGAGTTCGATATTGCGGTGGACGGCAAGGCGTGCCACTGCGCGACGCCCGAAAACGGCGCGGACGCTATCAAGGCTTCGCTCGATATCGCGGCGGCGGCTTTCGACTGCGCCAAGTCGCACAACCTGCTGCTCAACCTCGGCAAGATCGGCGGCGGCGCGGCGAGAAATATCGTGTCCGACCGCTGTATGTCCGAATACACTCTGCGCTTTTTCGAAATGGGCAAGTGCGAAGCGGTAATGCTCGGCATAGAGCGAGCGGCGCTCGCGGCTGACGATAAATACGGCACGGCGCATACGCTTATCAATCACTGCGTATATCCGCCGCTCATCAACGACGCGCTCGCAGTGGATAAAGTGCGCTCGATCATGGGCGACGCGTGCGTGCCCGTCGCTCCGCGCTTTACCGCAGAAGATTTTTCCAACTACCTGTCCGAAGTGTCGGGCTGTATGGTGTGGCTGGGCGTTAAGACGGAAAAGCACAACTCGCCCTTACACAGCGACACGTTTTCGTTCGACGAGAGTGCACTGCTTTTGGGGACGGAGATGTTTTTAAAGCTTATCGGCTCGGCAAATTCGTAAGAGGAACATAATGGCAAAGAACACCGAAAACAAAAAGAAAAAGCAGAACGGATTTGTTCGGCGTATGATGTTCGGCAATGAGAACAAGCCGGACCTTACCGCAGAGCAGATGAACATGTCCAAGTGGGCGATGTTCAAGTATCTGTTTTTCCACCGCTTCGGCACGATGGTGATGCTCAATCTTTTGACGTGCATTTTCGCCATACCGGCGGTCATCGTTGTATTGTTGTTTTACTCCAATATTACAGTCAATAACGGGCTCATACCGTATTCGTCCAACCTTGTTATAGGCTATCCCGTGGTCATAGACGCCATGCAGCAGGGAACAATAGCGGAATTTACATACACCGTTATGGAGTATCTGTGCCTTGCGCCGTGCATTTCCGTGCTCGCGCTCGGCGTTGCCGGCAATTTTTACGTAATGCGCAAGCTCATGTGGGAAGAAACCACGTCCACCGCAAAAGACTTTTTCCGCGGCATAGGGAAATGCTGGTTGCCGGCTGTGATAATGGGCTTGGTCGTCGGACTGTCGATAGAACTTTTGAAGTTTTCGCTCGGTTACTTCGACGCATACGGTCAGTCTACTTCGTTGAAAGCGGTGTGCGTAACGCTGTCTATAATACTGCTCGTTTTCATTACGCTTTTCGGCGCGTTTTTTATGACGCAGAACGCGGCGTTCAAAATGCGTCCGATGGTGCTCGTGCGCAACTCCGTGCTTTTTGTGCTCGGCACAAACATACAAGCCGTGTTCTTTGTCGGGATAGGCATAGCGCCGGCGTTTTTGGCGCTGATACCCGGCATAACGCTCATGCTTACAATAGTATACGTGCTTATAGGATTTTCGTACTCCACGCTCGTAATAACGTTGTTCTGTCACAGATGTTACGAGAAATTTCTGTACGACAAGATCGATACGCCCGACTCGGTGTACGCAAAGCGTCCCGACGACATTGCCGATCAGGCGGAAAAGCAGGCGCGCAATAAGCAGAGAAAGCAAGCCGCCGCACCGTACAAAAATCCCAAAAAGCGCAAAAAATCTATCGACGAGGGTTCGGACATCACGCCGCTTGCGCCGACGTTCAGGCGCGAGGACTTGCAACGTTTGGAGAAAGAGCACGAGCAGATCCTAAACGAAAGCGCGGACGCGGACGATGGCGACGCGGAAAATCCGGATATGGACGACGAGCTGGGTGAGCTTGAAGGCGACGGCGATCTTACTGCGCCCGATATCGAACAAAACGCAAGCGCTCAAGACGCGCCGTCAAACGAATAGCGGCGGTAGTCGTAACGACATAAAAAGAAGTGATAACTAATTTCGATAAAAAAAATATCGCCGCGCATTTCAAAGCGGAGTTTGCGGAATGTCTTGAGGACGCCGACTACGAGGGTGCGATCGATTATCTGCTGAAGTACACCGAGGAAACGGGCTTTGCCGATTTCCACTTGGTCTGCGGAATGCTGTATCTCGAAATGACGCAGGACAGCGACGACGGAGAGCTGTGCGTAATGGCGTTCCGCGAGTTTATGATGCACTTGCGGCGTTTTCCCGATTGCAGGAATGCATATCGCAATTTATTGGCTACGCTGTTTTTGCGCGGCGATACGCGCTCTATTTTGGAGTGCAGCTTTTTCATCAAAAACCGCGGGTTCGACCTCGAAAATATGTACGACGAGCTTGCGGACGTGGGCATACTCACGCTCGCGGACAACGACGAGGATCCGCCCGATATCGACGCTCTGTTTAAGGACGGAGAGTTCGGCGAGCTCGATCCCGTGCATATCGAAGCGGACGCGCAAGAGCCTTATACGGCGGCGAGCGCCGAGCCCGAAAACGCCGCGCCGACGAGCAAGATAATTCGCTTTTGCGGAAAGTCGGAAGCGGAAACGGGCGATATGTCTTATAGTTGCGGCGAAGCGGATGACGGCGACGGCGGTCATGCCGGCAACGGCGGCGAAGTCGATAGCGATGACGCCGATGCTGACGATACGGCGGAGATTGTCGAAAATCTTTACAAAAACGCGCAAGACCGATTGGGCAGTATGATATTGGACGATCTCCGAAAGGAGATAGAGTCGGAGCTCGGACTTTCTGCGGACGGGAAAAAAGTGCGCAGCGGCGAAGACATCCTGCGCGACGCCGAGATTTATTTGGAGCGCGGACAGTACGAGCGCGCTTTCGACGAGCTGGATAATATAAGCCGCAAGGACGAGCATTTATATTACTGCGCGCTCGCCATGCGCGCGTACATGCATCTCGACGACGGCGATCTGCGCGAGGCTGAGCGCGCGCTCGACGAGGCTGAAGCGATACGACCGAAGGGCGCGATAATCGGCACGCTCAGGTGCAGGCTGTACATTTTTCAAAAGCGCGTAGCGGAAATTCCGGACGTTCTGAAGAACATTGACGTAAAGGACTTTATCGACAGTAATCACGTTTACAAGGCGTTTGATCTCGCTCGCGAATATTGTGACAGAGCCGATTTGGAAATGCTCGCCGAAGATTATATCGACGAGTACAACATTCTCGACATGCGGCGCATATACGCGCAAATGCGCTACAACGACGGCGACAGGGCGGTCGCAACTCACGAGCTGTACATCATGTCGCGCGTGTTTTACGACGATATTAACGCGCGGTTCTACTATCTTGCTGCGCGAAGCGGCGAAAAAGCGCTCATAGTGGACGAAGAAGCGCCGCAGCCTTTTTTGAACGCCGTGGTGGAAAGCCTTATGGACTTTGCGGAAAGCGGAGTATTGACCGAGGAAGCGGTAAGCAGCGAAACTTTTGTATACGGTGTGGAATTCATGTTTTCGCTCGAATTCCGCAACGAGCGCAAAGTGCTCAAAAGAATGTTCGACACGGTAAGAATTTTTGCCGCGTCGGAGCTGCTCGACTCCAAAATGCGCGACGTGCTTGTGTCGCCGTATGCAGAGCCGATAGTCAAAGCCGTGGTTTTGACCGAGCTCCTTCGCCGCGACGGAAAAACCGATTTTATCTTCGAGAGCGAGTACTGCCCGATAGGCAGAAGCGATATAAGCTTGCCGCCCGACGACTATCCGTTTGCATACGTCGCGGCGTGCGCTTTTGTGGGCGTGCTGTGCGGACACGAGTCGGAGTGCGTTTTGAAGATAGCGGAGCAGGTGCGCAAAGCGGTGGGAACAAGACCTGCGAGCGAGCGCGCTATAATGTATTGCATAATCAGGCGCGCGACGGCGGAAGAAGATTTGGAGTTCGACGACAGGATAGCGTACGCGCTCGGCTATACCGCAAAGAGCGCTGCGGAACGGGAATACAGAGAGCTGAAATCGCAGCTTGCGGAATATTCCGAATGACGGCGAAAGGCGCCTGCCGATTTACAACGGATAACACTTTATGACGGGGAGGTCATGGGTCATGAACGATAATGAACTTTACTATTTGGATTTCGACAAACTGTTCGAAAATTATGCCGATAAGTATTACCACCTGCACGAATCGGAGTACGGTTCGCCGGAGGAATTCGCCAAAGATCTCGACGGGATCTATCACATATGGGCGACGTCGCCGCAGGAAACGCTCGGCGGCATTTCTCCGTCCGAGTTTTTCAACAGGATACCTACGGCGGATCTCGTGGAGATATTGCGCGGCGCATGCGTGGGCGAACAAAATCCCAGCTCGCTGCTGTTCGACAGGATAGCCACCGAGCCGTCGCTTCTCGGCGATCTTACGTCCATGGCGCTCAAAGCGACCGACGAAAAGCTTTTGACCGTAACGCTCAGCCTTATAGCCGAGATAGGCGGCGCCGACGACGAATTTTATCTGACTATGCTCGACAGGGACGTAGACGCCGCGGTCAAGGAGCTGTGCATAGAGGCGCTTTGCGACCGCGCCGACGATGTAAAAGAAGCGCTTTTGGCGCGCGCGCAAAAAGCGGACGACGTGGGCAAGCTCGAAATGTACGCGGAGCTTTTGACATTCTGCGAGGCCGGCGACGACAGGATACTCGGGCTTTTGCGTACTTTGCTCGGCGCGGACCCGAATACGGCGTACGTCGCAGCGCTTATCGGCAGATACGGCGACGACCGCGCTTGCGCCGACCTGTACCGTCTGCTCGACACTTGCGACTATGCCGAATTTTTGGAGCTTCGGAACGCGATAGAGGAGCTCGGCGGAACGGTGGACGAGCATTATCGCGACTTTTCCGACGATCCGCTGTACGCCGCGATAAAGCACGGCAAAAGATGATTGCAAAATCGGTGTGTAAGCAAAAAGATCGGGCATATGCCCGAATTAAATTTTATAAATGGATTTGTCAAAATAAATTCGGAATCGAAGCAGTAAGTTATCGGTAATAAAAAAGCGGCGTGCGCCGCAAAATATATCGATTGAATACAAAGTAAAGTCGGGAAGGCGAAGGCTATTCCGGCTTTTAGACTTTATTTAACTGATTTAAGCAAACGCGCAATTCCGATAGATTTTTCTTTAATACGGATAAATAAAAATATTGCGTTGCTTCTTTATCAAGTATAGGAACGACTACTCTGCCGTTTGGTATTCCAAATTGCTTGATAGATAAATCAGTCATAAATACAGGTAAGTTCGATTCGTTTACAAGGTCAAGATAATCGTTGAAATTACTTTGAATTATAAACCGCGCTTGCGGCATAAGCTCTTTATGAATATTATGCCAAATACCTATTTGTTCAAATAGCAACATATTGATTTGTCCGAGTTCGGACAAATGAACGCCTTGTGTTTGTGTAGCCAAAGGATGATTATTCGGTATGCACAAAAATAAAGTTTCTTTGCCGTATTCAAATGTTACTGCGCCGTCGATTTTTTCGTTAGTGATGATGATTTGAAAATAATCGGATTGCAACCCCTTTTTGAGTTCGTCGATTCCTTTAATTTCAGAGGAAATCGAATTATCGGGAAAAGCATTTGTTAAAGTTGGAAGCAAAGTCCATAAAGGCGCGGGCGCGCACGAGCCAACGGAAATTTCACGGTTTTTCCTGTCGAACATGCGGAGTCGCTCGACAAAAGTATCAAAGCCTTCCAAAAGCTGTTTGGAAAGTTCATAAGCAAGTTTTCCGTTTTCGTTCAGTTCCAATTTGTTTTTACTGCGGGTAAATAAAACTACGCCTATATCGCTTTCAAGCCGTTGCATAGAACGGCTTAATGCAGGTTGCGACAGATAAAGTTTTTTCGCCGCCGCAGATAAAGTTTTATTTTCTACGATAGTTACAAGCTCCGTAAGTTGTTTGAGTTCAATCATAGCCGCACCGTCCTTTTTTACATTATAGCATAAACAAAAGCGAATAGCAAGCAGTATGCGTTCAAGTTATAGCAGATTGCAAAATCGGCATTGTACTTTTGACTTTTAATGCGATATAATTTTAATATAAAACCGAAATGGAGAAATATTGAAATATAGTAATGACGATTTTATATTTTACGGCTACGGGCAACAGTTTATACGTTGCGAAGAATCTCGGCGGAACGCTTGTATCGATTCCGCAAGCAATAAAAAACGGACAATATGAATTTTCCGACGATGCAATCGGAATCGTATGCCCGACCTATTCGCACTTGCCGCCGAAATGCGTACTTAAATTTTTGCAAAGCGCAAAGTTAAACGCAAAGTACCTGTTTATGGTTCTGACTTACGGAAACCGCCATAGCGGTGCGGCATACTTGTCGGCAGAGAAGTGTAAAGAATTCGGTATTACTCTCAACTATGCGGCTACGGTAAAAATGGTGGATAACTACTTGCCCGTGTTCGATATGGACGAGCAAAAGAGTATCGACAAACACGTTGACGAACAAATTAACGAAGTAAAGAATGCGATTGCCAAACGCGAAAATTACATTCCGGATATTACGGACGAAGATTTGCAATGGCACGAAGCGGGGAAAAAGCGTAATGCTTCGATGCCTGCTTTTAACGACGGAAGTCAAATCAAAGTGCTGACGGATAAATGTATCGGCTGCGGTATTTGCGCCAAAGTTTGCCCCATAGGGAATTTTTATCTCGAAAACGGAATAGCAAAACGCAAGAGCGAACAATGCGAATTTTGTCTTGCCTGTGCTAATCTTTGCACAAATAAAGCGATAGTTTGTTCCATAATGGATAAGAATGTAAACGCAAGGTATCGCAACGAACAAATTTCGCTATGCGAAATAGTCAAATCAAATAATCAGAATTAGAAAAATCATAAAACGGAGGTTTTTATTATGGAATATGCAGTTTTGAACAACGGGCTTAAAATGCCTATGGAGGGCTTCGGAGTTTTTCAGGTTTCCGACCCCGCACAATGCGAGCAAGCGGTAGTTGACGCTATTTCGGTGGGCTACCGTTTGATAGACACAGCCGCCGCTTATATGAACGAAGAAGCGGTCGGAAAAGCAATCAAGCGTTGCGGCGTTCCGCGTGAAGAACTTTTTATCACAACCAAATTGTGGGTGCAGGACGCAAGTTACGAGGGTGCGAAAAACGCAATCGAAGTATCTCTTAAAAAGTTGGGTACGGATTATATCGACCTATATCTTATTCATCAGCCTATGGGCGATTATATCGGTGCGTACCGCGCAATGGAAGAAGCGTATAAAGCGGGCAAATTAAAGGCTATCGGCGTTTGTAATTTCTATCCCGCCCGCCTTGCCGATTTGTGCGAAACGGTAAGTATTAAGCCTGCCGTAAATCAAGTCGAATTGCATCCGTTCTTTCAACAGGAAAACGCGCTTTCGGTAATGAAAGAGTACGGTGTAGTACCCGAAGCGTGGGGTCCGTTTGCGGAAGGCAATTTCGGTATTTTCACTCACCCCGTATTGACGGAAATCGGAAAGAAATACGGCAAGACTGCGGCGCAGGTCGCTCTGCGTTGGAATATTCAGCGCGGCGTAGTTATTCTTCCGAAGTCGGTGCATAAGAACAGAATGGAACAGAATATCGCCGTTTGGGATTTTGTGCTTTCCGAAGATGATATGAAGCAAATCGCCGCGCTTGA
>JAMPDA010000026.1 GCA_023665905.1 Roseburia sp. | reverse complement strand
CCCCAACAACTTTTTCTCTCTTCATTGTGTCTACTTTTCTTGACATGTTTCGGTGTAGCATGTACGGCTGTGCGACTTTGCGGCGGTTCGCCTAGATTTCTCGACTTCGCTCGAAATGACATGGGTGTGTGCGAGGCATGAATAATAAAAGCACACTTTGCCTTGTTCTAAGCAGATAAGCCCAACCACCACCTTGTCATTTCGACCCACACGAGAGAACAGCCAAACTACCCTCTTGTCATTTCGACCGGAGCGACGGAAGCCTTTTCTTCCCGATGTCATTTCGACCGAAGCGAACGCAGTGAGCGGAGCGGAGAAATCCAGCGGCGTAGCCGCGCATTGCCAAAGGAACAGCTTTTCATTTCTGCGGCGGATCGCCTGGATCTCTCCACGCGCATTGCTTCGCAATGCTTGGTCGAGATGACAAACAAGTGAAGATGTAAAAAGGAATAGTGAAAAGGTGCGGTGATTTGACCGCTTCACCCAATGCCGCGAACTCCAACCACCTTCATGTCATTTCGACCTACGCGAGTACAGCCAAACCACCGTTTTGTCATTTCGACCGGAGCGCGTCAGCGCGGAGCGGAGAAATCTAGGCGCGCAAGCGCCGCATGATTAAGTGAAGATGTAATAAGGAAAAGGGAAGAAGTTGCGGCGTGTACAGCTTTTACTCTTTGCGGCGGATCGCCTGGATCTCTCCACGCGCATTGCTCCGCAATGCTTGGTCGAGATGACAAGACATTTGTTGTGCCGCTTCACCTTGCGGATAAGTCAATCAACTCCGTGTCATTTCGACCGGAGCGATGGAAGCCTTTTCTTCCCGATGTCATTTCGACCGGAGCGAGCGACAGCGAGCGTAGCGGAGAAATCTAGGCGCGCAAGCGCCGCATTGTCGTTGCACCGTATAAGCCATTCTGCGGCTACGCCAAAGATCTCTCCACGCGCATTGCTCCGCAATGCTTGGTCGAGATGACAAGACGGTTCCGACTTTCGCTAATTTATTCTTTCCCGAAAATGTCGTCGAGCACGGCTTTTGCTTTGTCGAAGTGCTGACCGATGCTCGCCGATGTGTGCGCGTCCGAGCCGAGCACAGGGCGCACGCCGCCTTTATCTTTATACACGCGCAAAAAGTCGGCGCGCGGCGAGCGTATTTCGCCGCCGCTGTTGGTGTTCTCCTCGAAGCGTACGCGACGCTTTACGGCTTTATCGGCTATCTCGTCGAGTATGCGTTTGAATGAGCGATAGTCGATCTCGCGGTCGGGACTTAGGTACGGCGAATACCGTTCGGCAAACCCGAGATGTCCTACCGTCGAAAAGTCATACGGCGCGTCGAGCGATGCGCTTATCGCTTCGAGGTACGCGGCGTAAGATTTTTGTCTGCCGAGCGAAAAATGATCGTTTGCATTCTCTGCATTCGGACCTTTCCAATAGTGCACGCTGTTTATAACGTATTCGAGCGGCAGGTCTTTTATCAGCCGCGCGGTTTCCTGCGCGCGCTCCGGCTCGAAGCCGACTTCCAAGCCTATATAAATCGTGAGGTCGGGATTTTTCTTGCGCGTCTTTTCCCAAGTATCGAAATACTCGTCGAAGTTTATCGGCTCGAAGTCGCGCCAGTGCCCGATATCCACGTGGTCGGTGATTATAAATCCGCGCAAGCCGCGTGCGCGCACCGCGGCGGCTATCTCGTCGGGAGCGCCTGCGCCGGCGTGCCGCGCGTCGGGCGAAAACCTGCTGTGGATATGGCAGTCCATACCCGATAGATCGGTGTCGAATGGCAGTAGTTTCATAGTGTCAAAGCATGTTCCCCGTAATAATGTCGTCGGTCGTATTTTCGTGTGCGTCGGCGTTTATCTTCCGAATATCTCGTCCAAAAACGCTTCGGCGCGGTCGAAGTATCTGCCCACCGCCGCCGCTTCGTGCGCGTCGGAAGATATCACCGGCCGCACGCCGCCTTTGTTTTTGTATGCGCGCAAAAAATCGCCGCGCGGTATGCGCATTATGCCGCCGCCGTTGGTGTTTTCCTCGAAGCGCACGCCGCGCTTTATCGCCTTTTCTATAAGCGTGTCCATGAGCGGCCTGAATGTGTCGTAGTCCATGACCCAATCTTCGAGCGGCGGGGGAGCGAGCCGCTCCGAAAACCCGAAATGCCCGATCGTGTTAAATTCGTACGGCACGTCCATTGAGTTTATGACCGTTTCGATGTATTCCGTGTATGTCTTTATCCGCCCGAGCGCGTAGTGGTCTATGCGGTTGTCGGGATCGGTGTGGAACATGTAGTGCACGCTGTTGATGATGTACTCGAAGGGCAGCGGTTCTATGAGCCGCCGCGTCTGCTCGACAAAGCGCGCCTCGTATCCGACTTCCAAACCGATATAGATAGTCAGGTCGGGGTTTTGCGCGCGCGTCCTGTTCCACACTTTGAAGTACTCGTCGAAATCGATGTTTTGCGGCCAGTGCCCTTCGTCGATGTGGTCGGTCACTATAAAACCGCGCAGTCCTTTTTTTCGCGCCGCGGCGACGAGCTCGTCCGGAGTAGAGCCGCTGTCGCGCGAAAAGAAGCTGTGCACGTGGCAGTCCATATTGCGAAGATCGGTGTCGTTGGAAATGAGTTTCATAGAAGCAGTATACACCTTAGCGTCGAATTCTGTCAAGCCCGTCTTCGGCGGCGTTTGCATCGCGCGGAGAGTTCTTTGGCGTAGCCGCAAAGTGGAAAAGCTTTACTATTGGCAATGCGGCGCTAAAGCGCCTGGATTTCTCCGCTCCGCTCACTGCGTTCGCTCCGGTCGAAATGACAAGACGGTGGTTTGGCATAGCTTAGATGTTCTGTCTACATTAACGAGTTTTCTATAAGGTATTTATGCAATATTTATGCAACTTTTTTCCGGACCGTATTGACAAACACTCGGCTTTGTGCTAATATAATGTAATAAGTGCGGTCTTGATGTGTCTGGACCGAAAGCTGTGCGGCGCGCGCCGCACGACGATATTGATTTAATAGGGGAAAGAAAATGTGTAAAAGACGCATTGTTCTGCTGATCGTCGCGATCACCGTGGCGCTGTGCGGATGCGCTTTATTCGGTTGCGCCGAAAAGGGCGGCGGGCTCGCAGACGAGCGCACCGTCACTTTTTATTATAACTACGACGGCGCGCCCGACGACGGGGTGTACAAGACCGAAACGGTGGCGCTCGGCGGCACGGTTTCGGAGCCTTCCGCTCCCGTCCGCGCCGACTACGATTTCGACGGCTGGCTCGCGACGTCCGACGGCACGCAAAAGATAGACGTCGCGTCCGCGCTCATAATAGCCGATACGTCGTTCTACGCCGCCTGGAAGGAAAAAGCCGGCAGCGGCAACAACGGCGAAAACGGCGAGGGCGACAACAACGGCGAAACGCCCACGCAGCCCACGCTTACCGAAATAGTGCTGACTTCGCTGCCGACCAAGCTCGAATACAGGATAGGCGAGCAGTTCAGCGCCGACGGTCTTGTAGTTACCGCCAAGTATTCGGACGGCAGCAGCAGCGTCGTCGCTTCCTCGCAGTACACCGTGACGGTCGTCGATACGACGACATCCGGCGTAAAGACGATAACCGTAACGCATAGTGGCAAGACTAAGACTTTCGATATAACCGTTCTTGCAAGATACACTGTAAGCTACAGCGCCAACAGCGGCTCGTACACGCCGAGCGGCATGCCGGCTTCCGATTCCGCCGCGGCGGGCGATAAGATCACCGCTCCGACGGCGCCCACTCTCAAGGGCTTTGCTTTCTCCGGCTGGTACACGACCGCCGCGTGTGCGACCGCCGACGCCTGGGATTTCGACACGTCTACGGTTACGACCGCGACTACGCTCTACGCCAAGTGGTCGCCCAATACATATGCCGTGGCGTACGATCTCGACGGCGGCACGAACGGCGCCAACCCGACGACGTACACAGCCGTAGGCAACGTGTTCCAAAACGCGTCGCTCGCGGACGCCGACAAAGAGCGTTACGATTTCGACGGGTGGTTCACATCGTCCGACTTTGCCGCAAACACCGAAGTGACGGCGCTCTCGTACGACCTGATCCCGAGCATAGGCAACACGATAACGCTTTACGCAAAGTTCACGCCCAAGACTTACACCATAGAGTATGTGTTCGGCGGAAGCGCTTCGACATACGAGGCGGCGTTCAAACAGGGCGCGGTCGTTGCGTACAGCTATCAAACGGGCAGCTCGGTGCAGCTCCCCGACGTGTCTGCGATAACCGTCACGGATAAGACCTCGACGGAATACAACTTCCTCGGCTGGTGCGCTCAATCGCCTGCGGACGCTTCGCAGGGCTACGTCACGGCCGTTTCCGCTTCGGAGTACGGCAACAAGACGTTCTACGCGCACATAGCCGCAGTGCCCGTTTACACGGTCACTTTCGACAAGAATTACACGGGCTCGACGTCCACGCAGGTAAACGTCCCTCAGGGCAACACGGTAGACGAGATACCCGCGCCGACGCGCGTCGGCTATGAGTTCCTTGGCTGGAAGCGCGCCGGCACGGCGTGGGACTTCGATACGCCCATCAACGAAAATATCGTGCTCACCGCCGAATGGAACAAGCTGACTTACAACATAAGCTACAAGTGGGGAAGCGCCGACGTATCGGTCGGCAATGCGTACAAAACGTACGACGTAGACAGCGCCGACATAACGCTGCCCACTCCCGCAGAACAGTACTACACGTTCGACGGCTGGTACACCGCGCAGAATTTGAGCGGCACGGCTGTCACTAAGATAGACAAGACGTTTATCGGCGGACTTTCCGCTTCGCCCGTCGGCGGCGCGGTGAGCGTGACGCTTTACGCCAAGTACACCGAAATAACGTACACGGTCGCATACGTGCTCGACGGCGGAACAAACGCTATAGACAATCCCACGTCCTACGTCGTCACAAGCGGCGAGGTCGATCTCGGCGACGCTACCAAAGACTGGTACACCTTTATAGGCTGGTATAGCGACGCGCAAAAGACGCAAGCCGTTTCGAGCCTTACCGAAGCTTGCTTCAATCCGTCCGCGGCGGCTACGCTTACCCTTTACGCCAAGTTCGAAAAGACGGCGTACACCGTCAACTTCAGCCTGCCCGCGGCGCCCATCAACGCGGTCAATACTCAGAACAATATCGCGCACGGCACGTTCAGGATAGGCGACGCGGCGTACACGCTCGAAGCCGCCACTACTGCCGCCGCCGGATACTACTTCGTCGGCTGGAAGAACGGCTCCGCGGACGTCACGCAGATATCCCAAAGCATGTTCGACGCGACGGGCGCGACAACATCCGTGACTATCGTCGCGCAGTTCTCAAATACCTACACCGTCACGTTCGACGTCGTCGGCGGAACGCTCGGCGCGGGCGCGACTGCGGAAGCCAAGCTCACGTACGGCTCGCTCGTTACGCCGCCTGCCGTGACCAAGAGCGGCAGCACCCTCGTCGGGTGGTACACGGACTCGGCTTACACGCCCGCAAATAAGTGGAACACGGAAACAGGCACCGTTTCGGGCAACGTGACGCTGTACGCGAAGTGGATGGAAAATCCCGACGACGGCGTGTACCTGCTCGGCACGTTCAATAATTGGAGCATGTTCGACGAGAACATAGCCGACTATAAGTTCGAGGAGTTCGCCACGGGCGAAACCAAGTATTCTATAGGCAGAATTACGCTCGCAGTCGATGACGAGTTCAAAGTCGTCAAATACGAGGACGGCGACGTGGACTACGACACGCTCAACGTGTACGACAACGTTTACACGCAGTCGAACGATATAATCAGGCTCTCGCATGACGACAACTTCGCAGTGACCGCGCTCGGCGCTATAGCTAAGGAAACGTTTACTATCCACGTCGGCACGAACACGAGCGGAAAGTACATCAGCTTTGTGCTCGACGCGCGCAACCCTTCGTACGCGTCCGAAGAAGTGGACGCAAAAGCGGACGCTACCGCCGCGGTGTACCTGCGCGGCACGTTCAGCAAGGAGTTCGGTTCGTGCGACGCATGGTCGAGCGACAGCGAGATAATAGACGTAAAGGTCATAGGCAACACCTACTACTTCCAGAACGTGTATCTCGCGGCGTACGACGAGTTCAAGATCTACGTCACCGCTACGGATAACGCTACGGATAAATGGCTGGGAGGCACGTTCGCCGCGCTCGGCAGTGCGTTCACGCTGTCCGCAAACAATGCGCCCAACATCGCGCCGGAGCTTGCGGCAGGCTATTACAACATAGTGTTCGAAAACGGCGCGACGCAGAAGCTCACCGTTTACGCGCACGCGGATATCACGGCGTCCGTCAAGTCAGACCCCATTTACGTCGGTCAGACGCCCACGCTCGCCGATATAGAGTACAGCGGCGCGACGCTCACGGCGGCTAACATAAGCGCCGAAGCGGCAAAAGCCGGCACGAACGAAATACGCATAATCTACAACGGCAGCGTTATAGACCTTACGTACACGGCGACGGCGGTGGAGCTCAGCTCCATAGAGATAAAGACCGCGCCCGATAAGACCTATTATGTCGAGACGGAAACGTTCGACGAAACGGGACTTGTCATAACCGCCGTATACAACAACGGCGACCGCGTAGACAAGACGAGCGGCTTTAACATCACGACGCCCGAGTGGACGGTCGGCAACAACAAGGTCGTTACCGTCGCTTATACCGACGGCGTAAGAAAGACCGCGACGTTCACGATAAACATTGTCGCCAAAGTCATAACGAGCGTCGAGTACACGGGTACGCTTACTAAGACGTCGTACACGGTCGGCGAAACGTTCGACGCAAGCGGACTTACGTTCACCGTTACGTACAACGACGGCGAAGTCAAACACCCGACGGCGGCGCAAATGACGTTTGCCGCGACTGGCATGAACGCGAGCAACGTGTTCACCGCCAACGGCACGCCGCAGATAGAAGTTTCTTACGACGGCGCAAAAGCCGCGCATAAGCTTTCCGTATCGGTAGGCGTCGCAACGGTAACGATCACGTACTACGACTACGTCGGCGCGACCGCCGTTCCCGTAGTCTACGAAAAAGACAGCGCCGTCGCCGCAACGGGCGACAACGCGCCGCGCACTCCTGCTTCCCGAGAGGGCTACACGTTCGACGGCTGGTATAAAGAAAGCGCGCTTTCGACGGAGTTCGATGGCGTGACTTGGAGCGCAAGCATAAGTTTGTACGGCAAGTGGAGCGAGATAGAGTATTCCGTGTCTTACAACCTCGGCGGCGGAACAAACCACGCCGACAACCCGACGGTCTACACGGTATCCGACGGCGAAGTCACGCTCGAAGATCCCACTCCGCCCACGGGTAAGCAGTTCGACGGCTGGTACACGGCGCTTACGGGCGGCACGAAAGTCACCGCCATAGACCTCGCGCTGTTCGACGGCGAAACGAGCAAGACGCTGTTCGCGCTGTATACCGACAGGGAATATACGGTATCGTTTAGCGGCAATAAGCCGCAGGGCGTAGCCGCTACAGTTTCGGGCTTGCCCGCAGACAGAACGGTCGTGCACGGCAATACGACGGCGGAACCAGATGCCGAACCTACGTTGTCCGGCTATGAGTTCGGCGGCTGGTACAAGACTTCCGCGTGCGCCGACGGCGGCGAGTGGAGCTTCGCTACGGACACCGTCACGAGCGATACCGTAATTTACGCCAAGTGGACGCCGATAGTTCTTGAAGACGGCTTATACGCAAACGGCGTGCTCGTCAAAGCCTTCTCCGACAACGGCACCTCGGGTAGCTTGATAAAGCTCAAGGCGGAAAACGTCAACCTCGCCAAAGACGCGGTGCTTACCGCGGTTTACAACCATACCGATCTCGCCATCGTGTTGAGAACGGGCAACGGCATGAGCTCGCGCATCAAAAAGGTCGGAAGCGATATCAAAGTTTCCAACCTCGCTACGGGCAAAACGCACGGCATGTTCAGCTTCTACTATGCGTCGAGCGGAAATGAGGCAGGCTTCTGGATATCCGACTGCGAGGACTACGAAGCGCCCGACCTGCGCGACGGCGACGGTCTGTACAGTGGCACGTCTGCAACGCCCGTAATAGAGTTCGAGATCAATGAGAACGGCGCCAACGAAGTCAAAGCCGAAGGCTTCTTGCTCACCGCGGCGACGACGCTCACCGTCAAGTACGGCGGCGAAAATAAATCCGTCACCTTGAAAACGGGCAGCCCGTACGGCACGATTTCGAGCGGCAAGATAGTGTTGCAGGCAGGCGAGTACAGCGTCTACTACAGCTACAGCCAAAACACGGTGTGGATAGAGGGCACGCCCGACGAACCTGCAAAACCGAGCATCGCCGGCTATAGCTACGAAGCTGTCACGTCATCTAACGCGTACCTCGTCGGTAAATTCGACGGTCTTACGTCTTTCGTAAGCGATGAAGGATTTAAGATGCTCTCGCACAACGGAAGCGAGGTGAAGGTCGAGGGCTTTAGGGTCGCGGCTAATGCGGGTATAAAAGTGCGTTATAACGGCGGATGGTACGGATACGATAATGTACATTCGCAGTACGGCAATAAGGATCTCGTCACTTACGACAATGACAGAAACATGGTCTTTAAAACAGCCGGAACGTATAACATTTACTTTAATACGAGTACGCACGATATTTATCTCGCAACAGCATAGTTATTCCCGTTCGACATGAAAGCCGCATAACTTAATTGTCGCTTACAAAAAGGCAGCCTCGAAAAAACGAGGCTGCCTTTTTGTGCGGTAAAACGAACATTTTGTCATCTCGACCAAGCATTGCGGAGCAATGCGCGTGGAGAGATCCAGGCGAACCGCCGCAGAAAGTAAAAGCTGTTCCTTTGGCAATGCGCGGCAAAGCCGCTGGATTTCTCCGCTCCGCTCGCTATCGCTCGCTCCGGTCGAAATGACATCGGGGGATATAGGCTTCCGTCGCTTCGGTCGAAATGACAAGGAGTTGGTTTGAGTTCGCGGCATTGAGTGAAGCGGTAAAACAAACGTCTTGTCATCTCGACCAAGCATTGCGTAGCAATGCGCGTGGAGAGATCCAGGCGAACCGCCGCATGGTGAAAAAGCTTAACCCCCGTTCACTTCTTCACTATTCCCTCTTACATCTTCACTTGCGGCTTGCGCCGCCGTGCGCGGCAAAGCCGCTGGATTTCTCCGCTCCGCTCGCTATCGCTCGCTCCGGTCGAAATGACAAGGAGTTGGTTGGGCTTTGCTACAGTGTTGTGCAGTCAACCCACCGTCACTTCTTCACTTTTCCTTATTACATTTTCACTTGAATTGTCATCTCGACCAAGCATTGCGTAGCAATGCGCGTGGAGAGATCCAGGCGAACCGCCGCAGAAAGGTAAAGCCAAACCACCCGTCACTTTTTCACTTTTCCATCTTACATCTTCACTCCGCGGTGTGCCGCGATATGGGCGATCCGCCGCAAAGTTGTGCGGCACAATCACCCGCCACCTTTTCGCTTTTCCTTTTTACATCTTCCCTTAATTAATTCGACATACACGGCGTTAAAATTGTTTGCCTTTTCGGGACGGCTGTGCTATACTGTAGGCAAGATGGATTACGAGAGCGTACTCATCAAGCATAAGTTCAAATACAAAAAATCGCTCGGTCAGAATTTTATATTCGACGACGATATTTTGGACGAAATAGCCGTCGCAGGCGGTGCGGACGGCGCGACCGTCGTCGAAATAGGCGCAGGCTCGGGATCGCTGTCGCGCGCTGTTGCGAAGCGTTGCAAACGGCTGTGCGCTTTCGAGATAGACGAAACGCTTTTCCCCGTGCTCGACGAAACGCTGTCGGGTTTTGACAACGTCCAGCTTTTCAGCAACAATGTTTTGGAGATAGGCGCCGACACCGTGGACATGCTCGTCGGCGAGCCGTACTCGGTGATAGCCAATCTGCCGTATTACATAACTACGCCGCTCATATTTTTGTTTTTGCGTTCGGAACTGTGCCGATCGGTCACTTGCCTTGTGCAAAAAGAGGTCGCGGACAGGATATGCGCGGAAAACGGCGGCGACTTCGGCGCGCTGTCGGCGTCCGTGCAAGCGGTGGCGTCGGCGCGCATGCTCCGCGTCGTCAAATCCTGGGAGTTTTATCCGCAGCCCGAGGTGGACAGCGCGCTTATTAGACTCGACAGGCGCGATGGCGCGGTCTTTTCGGATGAGCTCGACGCGTTCATCAAGCTGTGTTTTACGGCCAAACGCAAAACGCTCGTAAACAATCTTACGGGCGGCGGCATAGATAAACAGGCGGTGGTTTCCGCTCTTGCGAGCCTCGGCTTTGCGCCGACGGCGCGCGCGGAGGAGCTGGGCGCGGCAAAGCTTTTCGAGCTCGGCGTCCTGCTTAAAAAGGTGAGCGCGAGCGGCGCAGGCAACGAATAGGTTATTAATTTTAGGGCGTGTCGCCCGAAGGAGATATCATGAAAACATACGGAATAGAAAAGCACGGGATCGCACCGAGTTCCGTGGCGCGCAATCTCAGTCCGGCTGTCCTGACCGAGGAAGCGTTGAGGACCGAGCCGTCGCGGCTTATGGATACGGGCGCGCTTTTGGTGGAAACGGGCGCGTATACCGGTCGTTCGCCCAAGGACAGGTTTATCGTAGACGAAGCCGGCGTTTCCGAAAAGATCGGCTGGGGAACGGAAAACAAAAAGTTCCCGCTTGATAAGTTCGAGCTCATTTACAAAAAGGCGTGCGACTATCTCTGCGGCAAGCGCGTTTATATTTTCGACGGGTTCGCCGGCGCAGACCCCAAGTATCGCGTAGGCGTTCGCGTCATCAACGAGCTCGCGTCCGAGAACCTGTTTATGAACAACATGCTCATTCGTCCTACGGAGAAAGAGCTGGACAGCTTCAAAGAGGACTACACGCTCATCGCCGTGCCCGGGCTCAAGCTCGACGCAAAGGAATGCGGCACCAACAGCGAAGCGGCGATACTGCTGTGCCTTAAGCGCAAGATAATACTCGTTGTGGGCTCGCAGTATGCCGGCGAAATGAAAAAATCGGTGTTCTCGCTCATGAACTACCTGCTGCCGCAGAAAGGCGTTCTCGGCATGCACTGTTCCGCCAATACCGCGCTCGACGGCAGCGGCGATACCGCACTGTTTTTCGGGCTTTCGGGCACGGGCAAAACGACGCTTTCCGCCGACCCCAAGCGCGGACTGATAGGCGACGACGAGCACGGCTGGTCGGACGACGGTATTTTCAATATCGAGGGCGGTTGCTATGCCAAGTGCATAGACCTGTCCAAAGAGCACGAACCCGAAATTTACGGCGCTATCAAGTTCGGCGCGCTCGTGGAAAACGTGGTGGTGGACGCGGATAAGCGCACGCCCGACTACAAGGACCGCAGTCTTACCGAAAATACGCGCGTTTCGTACCCGATAGACTTTATTCCCAACAAGGTCGTGCCGTCGGTCGGCAAGCACCCCAAGACGGTCATATTCCTGACGGCGGACGCGTTCGGCGTTCTGCCGCCCGTCGCCAAGCTCACAAAAGAGCAGGCAATGTTCTACTTCGTGTCCGGCTACACGAGCAAGGTCGCGGGCACGGAGCGCGGAATAACCGATCCCGTCAGCACTTTCTCGACGTGCTTCGGCGCACCGTTTATGCCGCTGCCGTCGGCTGTGTACGCCAAGCTTTTGGGCGAAAAGATAGAAAAGCACGGCTCGTCCGTGTATCTTATAAACACCGGCTGGACGGGCGGCGCGTACGGCGTGGGCAAGCGCATGAGCCTCCCCGCGACGCGCGCGATAGTCACCGCGGCGCTCGACGGCACGCTTGCGAACGTCGAGTACGAGGTAGAGCCGTTCTTCGGGCTCGCCATTCCCAAGACCTGCCCGAACGTGGACAGCAATATCCTCAATCCCAAGAACGTGTGGAAGGATAAAGCGGAGTACGACCGCCTCGCCAAAAAGCTCGCCAAAGATTTTGCCGAAAACATCAAAAAGTACGACCTCGACGCGGACATCGTCGCCGCAGGTCCCTTGGGAACCGCTGATTAAGTTTGTGCGGCAACCTTGCTGGCGATTTCCGCGCTACGTGCTATTAAATGTCGCGCACGTAGTTCCACTACGAGCGCAACATTTAGTATTCGTATCACGAAAATCGCAGACGCAATCTTGCTCGCGTCACTTAATCATCAGGTTTCAATGCATAAAATATATCGAAGTGCAATACGGGCGCGCGTAAGCAAAAGCTTACGCGCGCCTTTTGCTCGGCGGCGAAATGATGTCATCTCGACCAAGCATTGCGGAGCAATGCGCGTGGAGAGATCTTTGGCGTAGCCGCAGAACTGTAAAGCTGTACACGCCGCAACTTCTTCACTATTCCTTATTACATCTTCACTTGCGACGCGCGCGTCGCGGTGCGCGGCTACGCCGCTGGATTTCTCCGCTCCGCTCGCTATCGCTCGCTCCGGTCGAAGTGACAAAACGTTGATATGGACTTATCAGCTTATATTAAAGCGTAGTATGCTTTTGTCAATCTCGCGCACTCAAACTCCCATTTTGTCATCTCGACCAAGCATTGCGGAGCAATGCGCGCGGAGAGATCCAGGCGATCCGCCGCAGAATGGCTAAGCTGTTACTTTGGCAATGCGGCGCTTACGCGCCTGGATTTCTCCGCTCCGCTCACTTCGTTCGCTCCGGTCGAAATGACATCGGGAAGAAAAGACTTCCGTCGCGCAGGTCGAAATGACATCGGGTGGGGAAGGCTTTCGTCGCATAGGTCGAAATGACAAGGTGGTGGTTTTACCTATCTGCATATTATAAGGCGAAGTATGCTATTATCAATCACGCCTCGTTCATACCCATGTCATTTCGAGCTTGTCGAGAAATCTAGGCGATCCGCCGCAGAATGGTAAAGCTGTACACGCCGCCACCTCTTCACTATTCCTTATTACATCTTCACTTAATCATGCGGCGCTTGCGCGCCTGGATTTCTCCGCTCCGCTCGCTAACGCTCGCTCCGGTCGAAATGACAAGGAGTTGGTTGGGCTTATCTCGCATGGGTCGAAATGACATCGGTAAGAAAAGGCTTCCGTCGCATTGGTCGAAATGACAAGAAAGTGGTCTGGCGTTGTCGCATGGGGTCGAGGGGACGGGGAGTGGGTTTGGCTTGCGTCGCATAGGTCGAAATGACACAAATAATATAATCTTTCGTTGCATAGGACTAAATGACATGCAAGCGATTGGAGTAAAATTTTCGGCGCAAAAAATTCGGCAAGCTATTGTAATTGTATTTTTGTTATGATATACTGAATACAGGAAGGTGAAAAATGGAACGTAAAGCAGGTGTATTGATGCACATTTCGTCGCTGCCTAACAACAGAGGCATCGGCTCTATGGGTAAGTCCGCGTACGAATTCGTGGACTTTTTGGCGGACGCCAAGCTCGGGCTGTGGCAGGTACTGCCGCTTTGCCCTACGTCGTACGGCGATTCGCCGTATCAGTCGCCGTCGGCGCTCGCAGGCAATCCGTATTTTATCGATATCGATACGCTTATCGCCGACGGGCTTTTGAAGGAAGCGGAAGCGCCGGTGTACGAAATGGGCTATGTCGATTACGAAAAGATATATTTCGAGCGGTTCGGCACGCTGCGCAAGGCGTACAAGCGGTTTATTAAAAATCCGCCCGTCGATTACGATACGTTCAAGGCGGAAAATTCGTTCTGGCTGGACGACTATGCGATATTCATGGCGCTCAAGGAAGCGCACGACATGCAGGCGTGGGAAACTTGGGAGGACGAATACAAGCTGCGCACCGCCGACCTTTCGGAGTTTGAGAAGGCGGGCGAGTTCCATAAATTTTTGCAGTACGAATTCTTTAAGCAGTGGCTCGCGCTCAAGTGCTACGCCAATTCCAAGGGCGTGAAGATAGTGGGCGATATGCCTATTTACGTCGCGTACGATTCGGTGGAAGTGTGGGGAAATCCAAAGCAGTTCCTGCTTAACCCCGACATGTCGCGCAAGGTCGTCGCAGGCGTTCCGCCCGACTACTTCTCGGCGGACGGTCAGCTCTGGGGAAACCCCATTTACGATTGGGAGTATATGCGCTCCACCAACTACGAGTGGTGGGTGATGCGCATGAGAATGGCGCTCAAGCTGTACGACATAGTGCGCATAGACCACTTCCGCGCGTTCGCCGACTACTACGTCATACCTGCGGACAGAACGGACGCGCGCGTTGGCGAGTGGAAGCCCGGGCCGAACATGGCGCTTTTCGACGTCATCAACGAAAAGCTCAATAACCCCGCGATCATCGCGGAGGACCTCGGCGAGCTCCACGACTGCGTGCGTGAGCTCGTGCGCAGAACGGGATATCCCGGCATGAAGATCATGCAGTTCGCGTTCGACGGCAATCCGTATAACGACTTTTACTACACCAATTACGGCAATAACTGCGTGGCGTATACCGGCACGCACGACAACGACACGACGCGCGGCTGGTTCAACGCGCTGTCCGAAAACGAGCAGGCGCTCGTGCGCCGCACGCTCGGCTTCGACGGGAACGGCATTACCGCGGAGATCGTGGAGCGTTTGTTTTCATCGCGGGCGGACACCGTCATCATACCGATGCAGGACTTTTTGAACTTGCCGACGAAAGCGCGCATGAACATTCCGTCTACTCTCGGCGGCAACTGGGCGTGGCGTAGCGAAGCTGTATGGGTCAAAAAGGCGCGGACGATACGCCGCCTCGTAGAAAAATACGGCAGGGCGTAAGCGCAAGCGTGAGCGATAAAAACCGCGTCGCGACCGATATTAACTATATACTATAATGCAGACAACAAAAAATCCGTGCGGCTTGCCGCACGGATATATTTTTAATTGTTTATTTGCCGTTACTCCTCGTCTTCCTCGTCGTCGTCCACGAAGTCGTTGGGGTCTACGTTGAAGTCGAAGTCGTCGGGCTCGTCGGAAACGGTTTCGACTTCCTCTTCCTCTTCTTCCTCCTCCTCTTCCTCGTCGTCGATGAGCATTTCCTGCATGCCGTCGGGGATCTCCTCCTCGTCTTCTTCGTCGTTAAACGGATCCCAATCGGAGTTTTCCTCGTCGCTCAAGTCCTCGCTGACCTCTTTTTCTTTTTCCTCGCGCTCTTTCTTACATTCTATGCAGATGTCCTCGTCTTCGTTGAGCAGATTGACACGGCAAACAGGGCATATGCGCTCGTCCTGCGCCTCGTCTTCCTCGGGCAGGAGAATGGAACGGTCGCCGATGCCGAGCTCGGCTTTGCAAACGGCGCAATATTTGTCCTTCGCGTTGATATAATTGATCTCGCAGCGCGGACACAGAATGTACACCGGACGTGCGTCTTGGACTGATTTGTCGGTTTTTTTCATTATAGGACTCCCTCGTAAATCGCACATATTATATGCGTTTTGACCGAGTTTGTAAACTGTTTGGAGCGGCTTTTGCAAAAATTTTTTTAAAAGTTACATAATGCCGTTATATTTGCGCCGTTTTACGGGAATAAATTAGATATTATACCTCCGTGGCAAGCCACGGAGCACCCTGTGGGTGTTCCGCTAGCCACGCGGCGGAGTATAAAATCTAATTTGTCCACGTCGCAAATTTGCCATTGCAAGCAAGCAAATTTGCTCCTCGAAGATTCCGCTCGGAGGTGCAGTATGAGGCAGCGCACTGTAAACATTTCGGACGTAAAACGCAAGATAGCGGAGCTAAAAGGCAAGACGCTTTCGGTGTCCGTCAATCGCGGCAGAAACAAGATAACTCGGCTCAACGGCGTTATCGTGGACACGTTCCCGTCGGTGTTCACGTTCCGCGCGACCGCAGGCGATCTCGTGTCGTTTTCGTATTCGGACGTCATTTGCGGCGACATAAGATTTTCTCGCTCGTAAATCGGGCGAGTGGGCATAATTACGGAATTGCGTTAATATACTGTATCGATAACATAACGCAAGGAGGCGAATATGCCCGAAAACATCCGTATAAAAAGTGACGAATACAAACCCATTGCGCGCGGTCAAGCCGTAGTCGAAGCGCGTCAGGCGGCGGACGGCTACGTGCGCGTGCTTTCCGTTTCCGCGGCGGCGAGCGTCCGCCCGAGCGAGATATTTGCCGGCGAGGCGCGCTATACGGGAAAGGTGCGATTCGACTGTCTTGTTTCCGACGGCACGCGCGTGGAGTGTGTTTCCACGATCGCCGAGTTTTCGGATAAGATATCTTCGCCCGAAATAACCGCCGGCATGGCAGTGGCGCTCGTTCCCGAAATAGTCAACTGCGAGGCGACCGTAGAGGGCGGCGCGATAAAAATGACCGCCGTCGTTGACACCGTGGGATTTGCCGCGGTGCATTGCGCCTGCGACTGCATGACGTTGCCGGACGACGGCGTATACGTGGAAAAAACGACGGTCGAGTACGGCGAGGTGTGCGCGCAGGCTACCGAGATAGCGTACATAAACGACAGCATCGGCGGCGTGAAAGCGACGGAAGCGCTGTGCGTGTCGTCGCGCGCGATAGTGACGTCCGCCGAATGTTCGGACGGCGCAGTGCAGGTTTCCGGCACGGTGTATTCGGACGTTATCGTGCGCACCGCGGACGATCTTATAGCTTCGTACAGGCTGACCACGCCTTTTATTAAAAGCGTGGCGGCGCAGGGCGCGGAGGAAGGCTGCGTGGCGTTTGCCGGCGCGTGCGTGACGGACAGCGCGGTGGCGCTCGAAACGGGCGAGGAGAACACTTTGGAGCTTGCCGTGACGATGATATTGGACGTCGCGGTTATAAAAAAGGCGCAGGCGGAAGCGTTTACCGACGTGTTCTGCGCCGACAGCGAGATAGAAGTGGAAACGGTCGAAGCGACGCTGTGCACCGTCGAGCCGCAGACGACCGTCACCGACACGGTTGACGGTCAGATAGCGCTCGAACCCGACAGGCTCGCCGCCGATAACGTGCTCTGCGTCACGAACACGTTTTGCACCGTCGCCGACGCGCGCACCGACGGCGGCCGCGTGTACGCGGAAGGGCTCGTGGGCGGCGACATAGTGTACTACAACGCGGAAAAGAACGCCGTCGATTCGGTCGCGTTCCGCCTACCGTTTTCCATGCCGCTCTCCGTTCATTCCGACGCGCAGAACGTGACGGCGACCGCCGTTGTGACGGACGTTTCGGTGCGCGTGCGCAGAGAGTCGGTGTTTGACATAAAAGCGGAAGTCGCGTTTACGCTGTGCCTGTCCTCGTGCAGGACGGTGACGCTTGTCGGATCGGTCGAGATCGGCGAGCCCATACCGCGCCCGAACGCGACGGTCATAGTCCACATCGCAAAGCCCGGCGAAACGCTGTGGCAGGCGGCGAAAGCGCTGTGCTGTTCGCCCGAGCGCGTAACGGAGCAGAACAGCGCCACGGCGCCCTTCGAGGGCGGCGAGCGGCTCATAAGCTTTTGCAACAAGTAAAAAGGCTTGCACCAAGCAAGTGCCGATACGCAATTACGCCGTATCGGCTTTTTTTATTTTGTATTGACAACAGTTATGCGAACATGTTATAATCTCGATATGGAAAGAAAACTCAAGCTGCGAACGTTCGCAAAAGCCAATCTGTCGCTCAACATAACGGGTAAGCGCGACGGTATGCACACGCTCGACAGCGTGATGATCTCGCTCGACTGCTTCGACACCGTAACGGTGACCGAGCGCGGCGACAGCCGTATCGAAGTCGTGTTCCGCAACGCCGATATCGGCGCGGACAACACCGCTTACCGTGCGGCGCGCGCCGTGCAGGAAAAAATAGGCGGCGGCTGGGATATAGATATAGAAAAGGGCATACCCGTCGGCGCAGGGCTGGGCGGTTCGTCGGCGGACGCGGCGGCGGTCCTGCGTGCGCTCGACGTGATGTACAAGCTACCCGAGCGCGGCGTCAATATGCGCGAAGTCGCGCTGTCGGTGGGCTCGGACGTGCCGTTCATGCTGACCGGCGGGCTCGCGCGCGTAGAGGGCATCGGCGAAGAACTGTTCTTTATGGAAAACAAGCTCACGGTGTTTGCCGTGGGCATAATGTGCGGCGAAGTGTCCACCAAGCGCGCGTACGAGCTTTTCGACGAGCTGTACCCGTCGCACCGACACTGCCCGACCGATAACTTCGAGATGTGCGAGTATATACTCGACGGCTACGGCAAGGCGCTCGAGCTTGTGGACAACGCGCTGTATGCGCCGGCTGTGCGGCTCGTCCCCGAGATAGCCGACGCCGCGGCGCTTTTGCGCTCGTGCGGCGCGCACGTTTCGCTCACGGGCTCGGGCGGCATGGTGCTCGGGTATTTTACCGATATCGCCAAACTGTCCGCGTGCGTGGAAACTCTGCGCGGCAAACGTGATTTTCGCGTCTTTACGTCGGTCAAAACGGGCGTGCTCCACGAGTGGCTGTAGCGACTGTAATATCTTACGGTAAAAAATTCGCACTGCAACAAAAACGCAGTGCGAATTTTTTTATGCCGTCTTTAAGTATAAGATGCGGAATAACGGCAATAATCGTGTGTATGAAAAAGATAGCACTCATATGTAAAAGAACGCTGTGCATATTGCTTTCCGTCGCAATAATATTGTGTATTCCGTATATATTTTGCGGATGTTTTGAAGATAATAACTACGACGGCGAACTGCTGCGCTTGCACATACGCGCCAACTCCAACTCGGACGTCGATCAGGGCGTAAAGCTGAAGGTGCGCGACGCGGTGAACGACTACATCTGCGATAACGTTCGCAAAAGCACTTTCGACGAGGCTTACGACGATATTGCGGAAAGATTAGAGGACATTGCCGCGGTCGCGAGCGCGACGCTTGCGCAATACGGCTTCGGCTACGGCGCGTCGGCGCGGCTTAGCAATGAGTACTTTCCCACAAGGCAGTACAAGGACGTCACCGTAAAGGAAGGCTATTACGACGCGCTGATCGTCGAGCTCGGCGAAGCCGAGGGCGATAATTGGTGGTGCGTTGTGTATCCGCCGCTGTGCTACGGCGAGGACTTCGAGTACAAGTCGTTTTTTGCGGAGCTGTTCGGCTGAAAACTAACAAAGGAACGAAAGACATGACAAAAACATTCAAGCGTGCGGCGCTGCCGCTGATAGTGTGCGCGGTGCTTGCGGCGCTTTCCGCATTCATGTGCCTGCCCGTCGCGGACGCGAGCGTGGTCGGCGGCAACACGGTCGGCAACGTCGCGGCGGTGCAGGCGCGGCTCAAGACGTACGGGTACTACACATCGACGGTGGACGGCGTATGGGGTAGCGGCACGACGTCGGCGGTAAAAAAATTCCAATCGGCGTACGGGCTCAAAGCCGACGGCGCGGTGGGCTCGGCGACGGCGAAAGCGCTCGGCATAAAGATACCCGTAAACGGCGGCATTTCGTCGGGCAAGACGACCGCCAACATCGCGGCGGTGCAGGCGCGGCTCAAGACGTACGGCTATTACAAATCGACGGTGGACGGCGGTTGGGGAACAAAGACGCTCGCCGCCATTCTGTCGTATCAGTCGGATAACGGACTGACGACCGACGGCGTGGTCGGCTCGGGCACGGCGCGAAAGCTCGGCTTAACGCTTTCGTCGTCGGCGCGCACAGGCGGAATAGCAAAGGGCAAAACGACGGACAACGTCAAGTCCGTACAGAACAGACTGAAAGAGCTCGGCTATTATAAGTCCACGGTGGACGGCGTGTGGGGTAAGCGCACGATGTGCGCGGTCATGAGCTTCCAGTCCGACCACGGTCTTACGGTGGACGGCGTGGTCGGCGCGTCCACGGAAAAGAAACTCGGCATAACGGTGGGGAGCGGTACCGCGCAAAACGCCGTGCCGTCGGGCTCGAATATAAGTCAGAGCGATCTCGATCTTTTGGCGCGGTGCGTGTACGGCGAGGCGCGCGGCGAGCCGTACACCGGTCAGGTGGCTGTCGCGGCGGTCGTGCTCAATCGCGTGCGCTCGTCCAAGTTTCCCAACACCATATCGGGCGTAATATATCAGTCGGGCGCATTCACGGCGGTCAGCGACGGGCAGATAAACCTCACACCCAACGACTCGGCGTACTCGGCGGCGCGCGACGCGCTCGGCGGCTGGGACCCGACGGGCGGATGCCTGTACTACTACAACCCCGCGACGGCGACGTCGAGCTGGATATGGTCGCTGACCGTGCATATCAAAATCGGCAAGCACAACTTCGCGCTGTAAACAAAGGAGAAAACAATGGTAAACGATCTCAACGAAAAAAGAAGCAACGCCGTCATAATAGCGGCGATAGTGACGACGCTCGTAATTATCGTCGGCGGCTTGGTGTCGGGCTTGGTGCTCGCGGTGCGCCGCCGCGGCGAAACGTCGGCTGAAAAAGATCCGCTCGCGCGCTTCCTGTTGGTGGACTCGGCGCAAAGCCTTATGGGCTCGATGTCGGCGCTCCGCCTGTGCAACGAGGAGGAGCCCGCGGCGGACATAGGCAAAACGGCGCTCGTGTTTGCGGTGCGCGCCGAAACGGCGCTCGAGTGCGACGGCGCGGATTGGGAAGGCAACAGGTCCAAGGAATCGTTCCTGAACGACGTCGCGACCGTTCTGCACACCTACGACGTGCGCCAAACGATCGAAATGTCGGACATGCTGTACGAGTATTCGGCAAAGTTCTACGACAGCGTGACTAACGACACCGAGTTCGACTACAACGGCGAGCTCACGGGCGGCGCGACCGAGGAAGAAGGCGAAGCGCCTACGCAGGCGCAGATAGACGCCGCCGCGGCGCGCGTGGAAGAAGCGCTCGGCGCGACTGCGCAGTTCGTCGGCGCTTGGAACGGGCATTTGGAGTTCGGTATAGAGCGCGACGGCGGCTACGGCTACGCCATAGTCTGCGGCGACAAGATACCCGAGTTTTCGTTTATGCGCGAGCAGAACGTCGAGGACGCGGACGCCGACTACAGCGGCATTGCGCTCGACTGCGCGCGCAAGTGCGGCTACGACGGGCTTACCGTGCGCTATGCCGATAGAGTGGGCAGTTCGGTCGCGGTCATTATGTGCAAAGAGCTCGACGGCGCGCTTGCGTGCGACGGTCCTGCAAGCGCGGTGGTGTACGGCGGCAAGGTCGTAGCATTTTCGGCAGGCGACTGCGACTGCGAGCATAACGACGTGCCCAAAGCCAAGCGCAGCGAGGCGGAAGCGCGTCGCGCCGCGCCGAGCGG
>JAMPDA010000025.1 GCA_023665905.1 Roseburia sp. | reverse complement strand
TCCGCTGTTGACCGACATCGGCGAGCCGTTTACGGATGCGGTCGAGGTATCGCCGGGGTTGGGGTTGGGATTAGGGTTCTGATTGCCGGAGTTCCCGGTGCCGCCGGACCACTGCGCGTACAGATACAGGTGTCCGTCAAGCTCGGACGCGGACGGCATGGTTTCGACTTTTACCGTTTCGCCGTCTTTGACGTACCACCAGCCGACGAACGTCATGCCGGTGCGCGTCGTTTCCGCCGCCGGAAGGTTCTCGCCCGCCGACAGATCGGCAAAGTACGCGTTTTCCACATAATGCTTGTCGATGTCGGATTCCGCTTCCGCCGCGGACATTTTAGTAACGCCGGCGTCCGTTATGGTGTTCAACGTTTTAGTGTTGCCGCTGTAGTACCAGCCGGGATTGAGAATTACTTTGTAGTCGGAGCCGGCTGCCTGCGTCACCGCCTGATGCGACGCGCCGTTATCGCCGTCCGAACTGCGCGCTTCCGCGGCGCAACCGCTGCAAAATCCGCAGAACGCCGTTGCCATGCACAGCGATGCCGCTATCGAAACTATCTTTTTCATACTGTCTCGTCCTCCCTTTAGCCTTGCACTATCGCGACGCCGCGATTGGCAAGCGTCGAGCCGTTAAGGTTATAAGCCGTCGTTCCGTACGACGTTGTGTACGGCGTGCCGCTTATCGTCCAGCTGCTGCCGCTCATATTGATGTATACTTTGGTCTTGCTCGATCCTTTGGAAAGCGTGTAGCTGATCTTGCCGTAGTCATCGGTAAAGCCGCTGAGCGTGCCGCGGATAAGCTCGGGGTGTGTGTCACGCAGATACGTCAACGCTTGCGTCCACTTGAGCAGCGACCCCGCATGCGTCAATTGATACGCGACGCTGCGCACATGATCGGTGGTGTTCAAACCGACGAGCTCGCATCTAAGATCCAAATACCCGATATCGTAGGACGCGTTGCCCGTTTCTTCCCACTTCATCGGCTGACGATATACGCGATCCTCGTGCGCGGAACTTTCCGTAGTGGAAGTATTGTTGCCGCCGTCGGAGTTGATAGTGAAGTCCATAACGCCGGACATGCCTATTTCGTCGCCGTAGTATATCCAGGATATGCCGGGCATAGTCATGTTGAACGCGTAATACAACCGCAACAGGTCATCGGTCTCGCTGACCATATTTGTGTTTACCGTATTTCCGGTATAGAACGACCGATACCTATCGTTAGCTCCGTCGCTCGTCGTGTTCAGTCTGTCGCGAGCGCGCGGCAAATCGTGGTTGGACGTAAACATACTGTCGATGTAGTTGCCGTTGACGGCGCTGTATCTCGAGATATTGCCGGGAACGCTCGCCGCCCAGTTTGCGCTCCAATTATATTTGGCGTCTCGCTTGAGCGTAAGTGCGCGCGTGGTATCGTAATAGTTGTTGAAGTTGAACTGCGAATCCATGCCGGCATAGAACGGCGCGATGTTCACCGGATTGCCGTCGAAGTTTTCGCTCACGATGTACGCGTTGGGGTACAGCGACTTTAAGCGATAGTTGAACTCGCGGAAGAAGTGCTGATTGCGCACCATGTCGTACGCGTACTTATCGTACTTGGGGTTAGTGGGGTCTTTGGACTTGCCGTTTTCGAAAACGATAGTCGGGCCCTCGGTCTTGCCGCTCGTTTCGTTGTGCATGTAGATATGCTTTACGGCGTCGAGGCGGAAGCCGTCAAGACCGAACGACATCCAGTAGTTGCAGACGTCGATTATGGCGTCGCGAACGGGCTGATAGTCGTAGTTGAGCTCGGGCTGGCTCGAATCGAACGACGAGAAGTAATAATATCCGTGCGCGTCGCCGAACCACTGCACCTGCTGGCTCGCCGGAAGCGCGTTGTACTGCTCCTCGTTGATCCAGCTATAGAACTGGCGGTAATCTATCTCGTTTGCCGTGCCCTTGTTTTCCACGACGAGCGAGTTGGACTTGACGAACCAAGGATTGCTCTTGGACGTGTGGTTGAGAACGTAGTCCATTACGATCTTCATGCCGCGGCTGTGCGCTTTGTAAACGAGCTCGCGGAAGTCGGCAAGCGTGCCGAACTTGGGATCGACCGAATAGTAATCGGTGATGTCGTAACCGTGATAGCTCGTGGACTGCTGGAAGGGCGTGAGCCACAGAATGTCCACATTGAGTTCCTCGTCGAGATACGGGAGCTTATTGATGACGCCGCGAAGGTCACCCTTGCCGTCGTTGTTGCCGTCGGCGAACGACGAAATGAATATCTGGTAACCGACGCCCACGTCGTCGTAGCCCTGTACGCCTATCGTCGGGTACGTTGCCGAGTTATCGGCAAGGCTGTTGATGACCGTGGCGCCCGTCTTGGGCGTGACGGCGGAGCCTGCCGGAATGTCCGCATACGGATCGTCCACGGTGACTACCTTGTCGAAGCGCGGCGCGCCGTAAGATACGGCGTTTTCGCTGACGAACCAGTGCGCCGTGCCGTTGTCGCGCATGGCGGTCGCCATGTTTATGAACGCGTCGCCGCCGTCGCTTATCCAGTGCTTGCCCACTATTCCGCGCGACGATCTCTTATGGATAAGAAATCCGAATGCGGTATCCTTATATTCGTTGTAATTTATGGTGATATTGGCGGACGCGCCCTGCTTGTTGTTGGCGTCGCTGTTCCAGCCGCAATCGTTATAAGTGGCGGTAAGATCAATATCGTACACCACGCCGCTGACGTCTATCTTGGCGGCGTTGAAAAGTCTGCCGTTGGCGTTGTCGGACGGCCATATCCAAGCAGCCCAATCCGAATACTCCTCGGAGGTTATCGGGTCGTTGTAATTGGGCGCGCCGGTATTGACGGTGCCTTCTTCGGACGTCTTGTGGTTACTGCGCTTATAGTGTATGTATAAGTGGTTGGGCAGCCAGCCGTTGGCTTCGGTGAGGCTTTCCTCATACGCAGTGCGCTCCGCGTCTATCTCCGAATCGGACACCCACTTTGCGGTGAGCGACAGATCGGACGTTATCTTGGTGGACGCCGAAACCTGCGTGCCGCCGCCGTTGGCTTCCGTAAACCAGCCGCCGAACGTGTGATCGGCGTAAGATCCGCTTATCGTCGGCATGTTGTCGTCGCCTATGACGTCGTTTTTGAAAACTTTGACGGACGTCGGGCTGACCGTAACGCCTGCCAATGTCGCCTCGGTGCCTACGGAGAACGACACGGTGTACTGAACGCTCGTGTCTATTTCCTCCTGCTCCGAGCCTCCGCCCGGCGTGGCTTTGTTGCACGCGAAAAGCGACAGCGACAAAACGAACGTCAAGACGGCGATTATAGCCTTTTTAAATCTCATCTTCTCCCCCTATTGATCCAAGGTATATATTAGTATACACCGCCGTCGGGCGCTTGTCAATACGGTTTTCAAAAAAAATCGGCTTTTACGGGCGGAAAAGCTGCGGCAAAAACGCCCGCAATCCGCGGCGCATACATTATTTATGTATATTCCGTATATATAGGAAAAGCGTTTGCGCCGATTGAGAAAAGAGCGACATCGCGCCGCTCTTTTTTTGCTTTAGCTGTATTTACTTCGTCGCTTTTTCGTAGTCCGCGTCCGACACCGCTTCGCACCATTCGGTTGAGCCGTTCTCGCCGGGGACTTCTATCGCGAGGTGCGAAAACCATTCGTCCCGCCCTGCGCCGTGCCAATGCTTGACGCCGACGGGGATATTCACCACGTCGCCCGAGCGCATTCTGACCGCGGGCTTACCCCATTCCTGATAGTATCCCTCGCCGCCGACGCAGACGAGTATCTGTCCGCCGCCCTTTTCCGCCTTATGAATATGCCAATTATTGCGGCACTTCGGCTCGAACGTGACGTTTGCTATAAACACCTGCTCCTTGCTGACGGGCGCGAGATAGCTCTGCCCGACAAAATACTTCGCGTACGCGTCGTTGGGCGCGCCGACGGGAAAGAATATCGTGTTTTGATATTTTTCCTTTTCGGTCTTTGCCGGCGTCTTTTCGTTCCACACTTCCTTAGCCAGATTGAACACCGCCCAGCCCTTGGGCCAGCCTGCGTAGAACGCGGTGTGCGTTATCGCCGCGACGATCTCGTCTTTGGTCACACCGTTGTTTTTCGCGTTCAATAAATGGTGCTTCAGCGAGCTGTCGCAAATGCCCTGCGACATGAGCGCGACGACCGTGATGATGCACCGCGTCTTGATGTCGATATCCGTGTTGTTCCAATTCTCCCCGAACAAAACGTCGTCGTTGTAATGCGCAAACTCGGGCGCGAACTGCCCGAGCGCCTCGCGCCCTGCCGTCTGCACGACTTTCTTTCCCATATATCGCCCCCCTTTTTAAGCAAGTATTTTGCATATATAATAACAAAACCGCCGACAAAAATCAAGCGCGGCAGCGAGCGCCGCATTTAAAAGTTGACTATTCCGTAAGCTCCGAGCACTATTTTGACTGCGATAAGGAGCAGGACCGCGCCGCCTATTATCTCGGCGACGCATGCTTTCTTTTTAAAGAGCTTGCCCACTCTTATGCCTATGATAAGCCCGACTAAAGAAATAATAAAGGTTATTACGCCTATTATCAGCACGCTTATCCACGCCCAAAGCTGCACGCTGCCCGTCGCCGCCTCCAAGATGGCGTTTAGCGAAAAGCCGACGGCGAGCGCGTCGATACTCGTTGCGACGCCTTGGACGAGCACGCTCGCGTACGAGAACTTTTTGGGCTCGTCGGCGGTTTCGGTTTCGGCTTTTTTGCGCAGGTCTTTTATCCCGTCGAATATCATGTTCCCGCCGATAAACAACAACAGCGCGAAAGCTATCCAATGATCGAACGCGTCGATAAGGTCGAGGCACGCGAGCCCGACGTAAAAACCCGTGATGGGCATGAGCGCCTGGAACACGCCGAATGTCAGCGGTATAGAAACGCCTTTGCGCTTGTTCAAGTCGCGATATATCATTCCGTCGCACACCGACACCGCAAACGCGTCGGCGGCGAGCGAAACCGCCGATAATAATACCGTTAAAACGATCTGCCAAGTCATAGCTTCCATATTTTAACATGATATGCGCGTTTATGCAACTATATGGCGGAGTATTGAAAACGGGCGTCCGCCGTATCATTATATATATAGCTATAGCGGCGCAATTATTGTCGTTCGGCTGTTTACAAACCCGACTTTACATGATATAATAGATAAAACGCAAAAGGAACGCATTATGGAATTCGATGAATTACTGAAAGCGGCGGAACGCGGCGACGCGGAAGCGATGAACTCGCTCGGCGACTGTTATTATTCCGGCGACAAAACAGAGCAGGACTACGCCAAAGCCGTCGAGTGGTACCGTAAAGCCGCCGAAAAAGGAAACGCTGCCGCACAGTTCAATTTGGCTCTTTGCTACGACGACGGCAACGGCGTGCCGCAAGATATGAGCAAGGCGTTCGAGTGGTACAAAAAAGCGGCGGAGCAAGGCGATGCCGACGCGCAGTTTAATATAGGGCTTTGCTACGATCAGGGCGACGGCGTCGAACAGGACAGCGCAAAAGCCGTCATGTGGTATACACGCGCCGCAGAACAGGGTCACGCCGACGCGCAGTGCAATCTCGGCGACTGCTATGAGCAAGGCGACGGCGTATCGCAGGATTACGGCAAAGCTATAGAATGGTACAAAAAGTCGGCGGCACAATTAAATGCGACGGCACAGTACGGTCTCGGCAACTGCTACGAGAAAGGCAACGGCGTGCCGCAGGACTACGACAAGGCCTTCAAGTGGTACAATCAGGCGGCGGAACGCGGCAATGTCGACGCGCAACAGAGTTTGGGATATTTCTACTACAAAGGCTACGGCACGCCCACAGACTTTGCTAAGGCGGTCGTGTGGTTCGCTAAGGCCGCCGAACAAGGCAACGCAAAGGCACAGCGTTGCCTCGGCGTTTGCTACGGCTTCGGCAACGGTGTACCGCAAAATTACAAAACAGCCGTCGAGTGGTTCAAAAAAGCGGCGGAACAGGGCGACGACGCGGCTCAGAGCAATCTCGGGGTCTGCTACGAGAGCGGCAACGGCGTGCCCATAGACCTCGCAAAAGCTTTGGAGTGGTACGGTAAAGCCGCGGCGCAAAATTACGCGGCGGCGCAGTTCAATTTGGGTTGTATATACAATTTCGGCAGAGGCGTGCCGCAAGACTACAAAAAAGCGGTGGAGTGGTACGGCAAAGCCGCCGAGCAAGATCATGCAGGAGCACAGCTCAATCTGGGCGTTTGTTACGCGCGCGGCAACGGAGTGCCGCAAGACATAGCAAAAGCCGTGGAGTTGTATAGAAAAGCGGCGGAACAGGGCGACGCCACGGCACAGTACGACTTGGGCGTTTGTTACGCGGACGGCGACGGTGTAACGCAAGACCTCGCAAAAGCCGCGGAGTGGTACAGAAAATCCGCCGAACAGGGTTATGCCGACGCGCAAGATAAATTGGGCGATGCGCACTATTTCGGCAGAGGCGTGACGCAGGATTTTGCAAAAGCCGCAGAATGGTTAGCTAAAGCCGCCGAGCAAGGGCTCGCCGCCTCACAGTACAGTTTGGGCTTTATGTACAATCGCGGCGAGGGCGTGCCGCAGGACTTTGTAAAAGCCGCAGAATGGTTCCGCAAAGCCGCCGAGCAGGGCAATGCCGCCTCACAGAACTATTTGGGCGAAATGTACTATTACGGCAGAGGCGTGACAAAAGACCTTGCAAAAGCCGTAGAGTGGTATACAAAAGCCGCGGAGCAAGGACATGCCGGAGCACAGTATAGTTTGGGCTTTATGTACGACCGCGGCGACGGCGTTACGCAGAACTTTGTAAAAGCATTAGACTGGTATCGTAAAGCCGCCGAACAAGGGTTCGCGCCGGCACAGGACGCCCTCGGGCTTTGTTACGAGAACGGTAACGGCGTGCCCAAAGATTATGGAAAAGCGGCGGAGCTGTATCGAAAAGCGGCGGAACAAGGCAACGCTGTCGCTCAGCTTCATTTGGGAAATATGTACAATCGCGGCGAAGGCGTTACGCAGGACTTTGCAAAAGGCGCAGAATGGTTTTATAAATCTGCCGAGCAGGGCAATGCCGCCGCGCAAGATAAATTGGGCGATGCGCACTATTTCGGCAGAGGCGTGACGCAAGATTTTGCAAAAGCCGCAGAGTGGTTCCGTAAAGCCGCCGAGCAAGGGCTCGCCACCTCGCAGTACAGTTTAGGCTTTATGTACGATCGCGGCGAAGGCGTGACGCAGGACTTTGCAAAAGCCGCAGAATGGTTAGCTAAAGCCGCCGAGCAGGGCAACGCCGCCGCGCAAGATAAATTGGGCGATGCGCACTATTTCGGCAAAGGCGTGCCGCAGGATTTTGCAAAAGCCGCAGAGTGGTTCCGTAAAGCCGCCGAACAAGGGTTCGCGTCGGCTCAGTGCAATCTCGGACTTTGTTACGAACGCGGCGAAGGCGTGACGCAGGATTTTGTAAAAGCCGTAGAGTGGTATACAAAAGCCGCCGAACAAAACCACGCTCCGGCGCAGAATAACCTCGGGTTCTGTTACGAACGCGGCCGAGGCGTGACAAAAGACCTTGCAAAAGCTGTAGAGTGGTATACTCGCGCCGCCGAACAGGGCAACGCCTATGCGCAGTGCAATCTCGGACTTTGTTACGCGAACGGCGCCGGCGTAACGTCGGACCTGAAAAAAGCGGCGGACTGGTATGGCAAAGCCGCGGAGCAGGGATATGCCCAAGCGCAGTATTTACTGGGAAGTATGTACTATTTCGGCAAGAGCGTCCCGCGCGATCACGCAAAAGCCGCCGACATGTTCAAAAAGGCGGCGGATCAAGGGTATGCGACGGCGCAGTATAATTTGGGCTACTGCTACGAGCGCGGCAACGGCGTTCCCAAAGACATAAAAACGGCTGTCGAATGGTACAAAAAAGCGGCGGCGCAAGGCAACGCCGACGCAAAGCACAAGCTGAGCGAGCTCACTTGACGGCAAGCCCGTACATAGCCGCAAACGGCAACGGGCTTTAGCGCGGCGGCGCGGACAGCTTGGGCTTGACCGACTTTATATCTATCTTGACAAATTCCGCGGTGTCGGTCGCGACGAAATAGTAATCCCTTCCGTCGCAGCGGTCTTTATGCAGAGTGTAGACGGCTTGCTCGGTCGTGTCGATAGTCGTGATATCGCCGAACGTGCGCTCCGAGTGTTTATATTTGAACGCCTTTTTCTTGGCTAACATGATGTACGTCGTTTCGTCCGCAAAACCGCTGCGTCGGCACTCCCCCACTTCCGCCGCGTTGAAATAGCGCGACGCGTATTCTTCGGGCTCGTAGATGTCGAACGGCACCTGCCCTGCCGCGCCTATCGGTTCGCGGCTTACGGCGACGCCCACCGCACGCTCTATCACGAACGCGCAAAAGTGAACGCCGGCCACGCATCCGCTCGTGGATTTAAGCAAGTCCTCGTCCTGCGTTTCGACGTCGAAAAACCGCTTTAGCGCAAGCTCGACCAAATTGCGGCGCGTCGGGCGCGTAACGCGAAAGTTCGGCGCGAGCGTGTAGCTGCTGTCGCCCAACTCTTTAGACGTCTGCTCGTCGATAAACGTGTATGCTACGTATGCTTTTTCCTGTAGTCCGTTCATGACCGTATTGTACTGCAACCGCATAAAAAAGTCAACGGGCAAGTTCTAAAGTTTTGCACGCCGCGCCGAGCCGCGCGACGAGAAAAAAGGAGATAATCATGACTACCGAATACGATAAAACCGTTTTCCAAACAGCCGACCTTTACGATATTCGGCTCAAGCAGTGCGAGGAGTATCGCAAGGACTACGAGAACGAGCGCGAAAACAACTGCGACGGCGAGGACTTCGACGAGCTCGAAACGCCGGAGGAATATTCGGCGCGCATCATGGACGGGCTGTCGCGCGGCGAGGAGATCGTGCTGATGAAGTACAACGGCGACGCCGAGGACGTGACCGTGCCCGACTGCATTACGATGATCAACGCGTACTCATTTCGCGGCAAGACCGCTTTGCGCAGCGTTACGCTCCCGAACACGGTCAAGCAGATGGGAAGAAACGCGTTCGACGGTTGCTCCGCGCTCGAGCAAGTGTGGCTCGACGACAGCCTTAGCGCGATAAACGCGGAAACGTTCCGCAACTGCACGGCGCTCGAGAGCATAACACTCCCCGACAGCGTGGAGTCCGTAAGAATGAACGCGTTTGACGGCTGTATCGCGCTTAAAAACGTGCGGCTCGGCGAAGGCTTGAAGTTTATCGGGTGGGACGCGTTCGCGCGGTGCACTGCGCTCAAAACCGTTCGGCTGCCGGAATCGCTCGAGGAGATAGACCTCAACGTTTTTTACGACAGCGGGCTCGAGGAGATATATTTGCCCAAAAACTTAAAGAGCCTCAACAGCAGCGCGTTCATAGGCTGCGTCGAGCTGAAAAAGTTAGAGGTCGATCCGGAAAACCCGTACTTCTACAGCCGCGACAACTGCGTTTATAATAGGAAGAACAAGTGGCTGACGGTCGGGCGCAACGACGGAACGCTTCCCGACGACGGAAGCTTTACGTATATAGACGGCGACGCGTTCGTCGATAATCCGCTCGTAAAAGAACTAACCGTGCCGTCGGGCGTCACAAGCATAGGGATATCGGCGTTTAACGGCTGCGTAAACTTAAGGCGAGTGACCCTCCCCGATACGCTGAGTTCGATCGGCAGATGCGCCTTCGAGGGCTGTACCGCGCTCGAGGAGATCGTCATTCCGGGCAGCGTCAAAAAGATCGACGGGCTCGCGTTTTGGAAGAGCGGCGTGAAAAAAGTCGTCGTCAAGCGCGGCGTGGAAATTATAGGCGACAACGCGTTCGGTAAGTGCGACAGGCTTCGCGAGCTGTACATTCCATCGACCGTGAAGCAAATGTGGTCGCATTTCTACAGCGCCGCGGCGGCTTCGGTGCGAGTTTACATCGAAACGAGCGCCGAAAAAAATTACGAGCGCTGGCTCGACAGCGTCGAAAAGTGCGACGTCGTCCTCGGCTTCGACCCGAGCATTTTCGACTGAACGGATTTTTGCGGTATCTCCTACCCCACAACAGCGCAATCGGGCAGATCGCACAAGCAAGTAAATTTGTTCCTCGAATTTAAAAAACCATTATTAAGACGTATGTCTTAATAATGGTTTTTATATAACTTATTATTTGCGATAACGCAGGCGGAGCGGGCTAAGCTTTTACAAGTTCATTAAATTCAAGAATTGTTCTAAACACCACAACTGCCATTTTTGGTTTCCGGATAGCTTAGTTAAATCGATATCCTTCCGGAATTCCCCCCCCCTCATGACACCTTCCCAATCCTTAAAGTAATAATCCACAGGTCGCGGCATCGGCGTTTTATTGGGCACGGGTATTTCGGGATACTTCTTTGCCATGAGCTCCCTTATGAGATATTTCGGTTCACCGTGCCTTACTCTATACAGGTCCAGCGGCGATCCCATCTTCAGCCGTGCATACGGATCGTAATACGCAAGCTCGGCCACGCCGAAAGCATTATAATAGCTGCCCGAGCTTTCTATCGAAAAGACCTCGTCCATAAATTTCAAAAAGTCGATCTTGTTATCCGGCAATCTGTATCTTTCAAACAGATATGATACGTCTGCGGGTTCGGTCAAGATCGCCTGCGGGTCCGTAAAAATATACCTCTTCATAAATTCGTCGAACGTCCAATCTTTCGACAGCAGCTGATCCATACCGCCGAACACCAGATCGCTACTCTCGCCTACTATCATCATATCGACGCCGTCCGCCTTGGCTTGCAAAGCGGCATGTAAAATTTGCGGCTCAATAGAATGAACGGGCGCGGCTTTTGCCGTCATGACGGCATTAAGATACCGTTCGACCGTCGCCCAGGATATATCGACGTAATGCAAATTCACGTCATAATAATCGGCATAATACTCCGCCCTTTTCAGCTCTTCGTTTTGGAAGTCGCCGCCTAAAAATCGAAACGTATAAGCATCGCAACCGCGCATATACGAGGCTAATATCGCGGAGTCCATTCCGCCGGAAAGCATGATCCCCATTTTGCGAGATTTCTCTCTCAGTTGCGCGAATTGCTTTTCTATATTTACATCGATATCTTGCGATGAATTACAAATTATTTTTCGGTCATCTGGCACGGGAACAAAATTTTTGTGATGCAACCCTTCTTTAAAATCGACATCGTCGGCTTCGATATACCGAAACGCCAAGTACGAACTCATGCAATAATTTTTATCGATCATATCTTTATCTCTATTTTTGGAATTGATTTAACGCTTCCGTAATTATCGTGGAAGAAACGCCTTTGGTATAGGGGAAGTAGACGATCCTGATCCCTTCCTGTTTGAACTTTTCTTCATATTCTTTCCATTTATCGGTCCCGTACCAATCGTCGCCGACAAACAGTACGGAAGCGCCCAATTTTTTGCAGCTTGTCAGCTTGTCCATATCGTATTGCGGCACGGCGGCATCAACGTACTTACAACTGCGCACTATTTCTATTCTGTCCTCAAATGGTATCATAGCGTGCTTGCCCTTATACGTCACAAGCTCGTCAACAGTAACGCCGACAATCAATTTATCGCACATTCCTTTTGCGTTTTTCAGCAAATTCAGGTGTCCGATATGGAACAAGTCATATACACCGGTCGTATATCCTATCGTCATAGTCGATTTTCTCCTTATAGTTGATATATTAAAATTTTACTGCCGAAATAATAATCATACTGCCCGGCAAATAAATATCCGTCTTTGATCGCTATACCTTCGGAAAAGGTACTCGGCGAAATTTCGCCGTCTTCTCTATAGTAATATGTTTTTAAATATTCGGTTTTTACGTCTCCGCTTTCGAGCAAGGAATCGACAGCGATCAAAACGCCGTCATGGCCTAAAGCCTCGTAAAGCTTGCCGCCGTAATATTGCGTCCCCTGATTGCAATATAGCGTGGAATAATCTTGATGATACTCACTCAAAATTTTAAAGGTCCCGTTGAATTCCTTATCGCCGACAGCCGCAAATTTACCGTACTGTAATTGATTTTGACCGACGCCGAGCAAAATTTTTCTGATGTATTTGACATTATCGCGATTGCTTATCACATAGATGATATTGTGATCGCCCTGATTGCTTTCTCCCCAACACACGTTTACCTGCCATCCGAATTCCCCCCCCCATGGATCATCTAAATCGATTATCTTAGCGACGTCGTTAAAAGTGATATCATTACGTTCTTTTAGCTCGGATACATTGTTTATAATATATATTTGACCTTGCAGATCGTAATTTATGTTCCCGCCGTTTCCCAATATCAGCGTATCGTTTTCACGGCAATAGTCTACCGTATTGCAATGCCCGAGATTATGGCTTATCTTGCCTATATATTCGTAATCGTTATTGGGGATATCTACTTTATAACGATGGATATCGGAATATTCCGTATGTTCTTCATTCGATACGAAAAACACCCACAGTTCGTCGCCGACAAAAGTGTGATCGCTCATATCGCCTTTGGGCAATTTGATCGCGTCATAGTAGTTGAGCTCGCCCAAGACTATTTGCGGCGCGGCGCAATCATCGACATCTTCCTTTTGACAACCGCTTAAAAGAAGGCTTACGCAAAGAAGCGCGCAGAAACAATATTTTTTAATTATCGATCTTATACGCCTTGTTTCTTTGATACCATTCATACGATTTCTCCAGATCCACAATGCCGTTATGCGTGACCTGTTCCGTTTCGGGCGGAATTACCATATAATCGCCGAATTGTTGAGTTAAATAATCATGATAGTCGGCAGGGCAACTAATGGAAGCATCTTCAAACGGCATAAATACCGCTTCCTTAAAAAATTCTTTCGGGAATGTCAATCTGTCAACGCTGTCGGAATGCCAAACATATCCGGTATACTCGGCTTCATTTAAAGGATAACTCCTATACAGCTTGTAAATTTTTTCGGAAAAATAGTTATACGGCAATACGGATAACACCCAGCCGAACAAACTTCCGATACGGCGCTTCCAAGAGCTTTTATGATCTCTTCTGAGAATATTGAGCGCGGAATATCTTTTCAATCGCTTAATAAACTTTTGTCTTTGTTTCGGATCGGCCGGCAGTCCGCATAAAGGCATAATATCCACGAAAACGCCTTTATAGGTATCCGGATACTTGATTTGCGAGTTTTCGATAAACGTTGTGCGTTCATCGATAATTTTGTTGAATAGATTAGTATAATGCCTGATGTTTTTATTGGTATATACTTTTAAATGGTCGGGGAGCGTTTTCTCGGCGATGTCCAAAAACCTATCGTAATCTTCTATAGGTATAGCGATGTCGAGGTCGTCGTCCCACGGGATAAAACCTTGATGGCGCACTGCGCCTATGCATGTGCCGCCTATTGCGTAATATTTTATATTATTATCTCTGCAGATCTTGTCGATCTCTTTGAATATTTCAAGAATAACTTTTTGTACTTCGGTCATTGTTTATTCCTCCGGCAAATTAACGGGCAATACGTTATTTTCGCTGTGCTCAACCTCTGCCGTCGTATTCTCCGGCTCGCCGGCTTTTTCCCCGTCGATTTTTTCGACAACGGCAACCATATCTTCGGCTCCCGTATTTTCTTTCTTTTTTTCCCTAATAAAAAGATTCATAAAATTAAGACCTTTGATCATCAACAGATTATTTCGACGTATCGACGGGATAATATAACCCAATATCACATTTGTAAAGATCTGCGTGGCCAGCGAAGCCAACGCCGCTCCGTTTATCCCCATGAACGGTATCAATAAAAAATTCAACAAAACATTAATCACCGCTCCGAGCAAATTAATGACCCACAGTATTTTTTGCTTTTCTTCGGCAAGTATCCAAATGTTTCGCACATAGCCGAGATACGAGAATGTCGTATACCATACTACAAGCCTCAATGCGGCTACAGTCGGGTCATACTGTTTGCCGTATAAAATATGGACGATCGGCGATGCCAACAATGTTATAAAGACACATTGCAGCAGTGAAAGATAAATAATAATACAATACAGGCGCGATATATTTTTTTCGAATTTCTCATGCGAAATCTTTTTACTTTCGAATATTTCGGGACGGGCGGAATCGATTATCGCGGTAAAAACGAACGTCGTCATTGTCGAACAAGAAACCGCCGCCGAATAAAAGCCCGTATCGGCGTCGCTCATCATCAGTTTGATCATTACTCTGTCCGTCTGCGAAAAAATGATGACCATTATGCTTGAAACGATGTAAAATCGGCTCTTTGAAAAAATCTGTTTTACGCGTTCTAATGAAAAACTCAACTTTTGCGAACCGACTTTACGATATATTATCAAAAGCAGCACTGCGATTATCAAATAATCGAACGCTTGAGATAAAGCAAAAAAGAAAATACTTTGATCGGTAACGAGAAGAACTATTTTATAAGCGGACACCACTATATACGCGATCAGCATAACGATCGACGTGTATTTCGACTTGAATTTTGCTTGGAACCAATACTGTATCAATTCGAGGCTTTGGAAGATCAACAGTATGCTGTATAGCAAACAAACAATAAGCGTATCTTTTTCGCCGCGGTTTGCCACCGTGACAAACGACACAACGCCGGCTATCGTGAAAAAGCTCGTGAAAAAACTCGTTAAAATAGCAGAGCCTAAGATCTCGCCTTCTTTATCCGGATTTTCGACTATTTCTCTAACCAAAACAGAATTAAATCCGAGCTGCATGATGGGCGCGACAAAGGCGACAAGGGACGCGGCATAATTGATAAGTCCGTAACCGGAAGGTCCCAAATACCTTGCCGACAGCATTGTAACGACAAGAGATAAAACCGATTGCACTACTCTGCAACCGATGATCCATGCCGCATTCTTAACAACTCTGTTTTTGAATAATTTATTTTTTAATGCCGATATACCCATGCTTATGCGTTTTTGAATTTGCCGTAAAGCTTATTGAACGATAAGAGAAACTTAATTCTTAAATAGGCTTTTGACCTAAGATATTTTATCATCTTGGAATGAAGCCTGCCTATATTGGATATTTTAGAGCGTTCGAATAAATTTAAGTCCACAGCGACATCATAAAATTCCGAAAACTGTTTTTTACTCAATCCATGTCCGTAATAGAACTCGTTTTTAATGCACGCGCATACGCTTAAAAGCAATTTTCCGTTGAGCTGTTCTTCTAAATTACTCACTCTTTGCATTTCGGGGATCTGTGCGATCGTTTTGACTAAAATTCGATACCTGTTCCACAGATCCTTCTTGTACGAGTTCATTATAGAATCGGGATTACATCTGTAAAAATATTTATATTCGTCTACAACTTTAACTTTAGAACAGCCGAGCAATACGCCGACTATCAACTGCTGATCTTCTCCGCAGGTTACTTCTTCGGAACAATATTGCGCGTACTTTTTGACTATCTCCGCTTTAATCAGCTTCCCCCACCTGGAGTTCGCTATCGACTTCGCGTCCCAACACAGAAACTCGGAATAGAATTCGTCGTCTAATACATGAACGCCTGACGTCCAATGATTTATCTTGTAATTATATTGCTTCCCATCATCGATATAGCGCACGCAATTCATGCACACCATATCGATATCCGGCTCTAAAGATCCGTAAAGACATTGCAGGTAATCCGGCGAAATAAAATCGTCGCTGTCGATAAAACAAATGTGATCGCCCTTGGCTGCTTCCAATCCGGCATTACAGGCAGCCACCGCGCCGCCGTTGTCTTTATGAATAGCAAAAACGTTACTATATTTTTGCGCGTAGTCCTCGCATATCTTTAAGCTCGTATCGGTCGATCCGTCGTCTACCAATATGAGTTCGAAATCTTTATACGTCTGAGCAAGAATGCTGTTTATACAACATTCGAGATACTTTTCCGCGTTATAGACCGGGACGATTACGCTGATCACGCCGGATTAACTCTCCTACAAGACAATCTATTGACGTTGACAGTGCGAGCCGTCGATCTTTTAGGCGCTTTTTCAGCCATCGAATTTTGCATTACGACCAAGAAAAGCATGCTTTGGAAGATCATCGAAAAACCTATCGTTTCACCCTTTGTCTGAAGGATTATCAAAAAGATCCAGCATACATACTTGACCTTCTTGTCCATGTTGCCGAAACTGAAAATGCAGTGCTGAAAAACGAACATCAAGATCAATCCGGGCAGTCCCAAGTAAAGAATTACTCGCATATAACCGGAATCCGTATTCATGTAATACGAACCGGTGACGGGATCGGTATAATATCCGTCGCCGATCAACAAAGTTCTGAACGGCACTTTGAAATACATTTCGCCGAACAGTTCGGTGGTCGATGTCGTCGATAAACCTTTACCGCTCGCCAAAGAAATGAACATTTCAAATACATAATCGTAAAGATAGCCCACTTTTTGAAAGAGCGCATTGACGTGTCTGAGTTCGTGCGCAATAAAGGAAAACGCGGCAAACCCCAATAGGATCATTACAAGAATGACGATCGCCAAATTCAAGTTTAACTTTGCTTTGCCCAAAATAAATCTCGCTACCGGAATAACACAGGCTAATAGCAACCCGACCAATCCTGTTCTGCCCGCAAAGAACGTGCCGGAAACCAAAAATATAAAGAATATAAATTTTAAGATCTTGTGTTTGCCGAATAGCGTGTTATACCGAGATAAATAAATAATATATACCAGCCCGAAGGATATCGCCAAACCGAAAAAGCTGCTTCCCGATAAAGACAGACCTCTGATGCCGCCGTATTGATTGGCAATGCGGATCGTGCTTTCCGATTTCGTCATATAGATGATCGACTTAAATGCCGGACTTATCAAGGCCAACCATTCGATGGCGGTTTGAAAAATAAACGCCATTATTACATAATTGGCGATATTGGAAGTCTGTTTTTTAACGCGCAAAAAGCAATAAACGCATATGCCTATACATAATTGGATCAAAACGTGTATCCAAGTTTTGAGAAAAGACAGATCGAAAGTCGAATTTATGACTACGACAAACGCCATCCACAGACAGACCGCCGCAAAGGATATCAACAGCCCTAAAAATGCTTTTGAACTAAGTATTCGCCACAAATGCTTTCTCGATTTTTTATTGCTGAGTATCAAAATCAAAACTATAAACCCGATCAACATAGAGGAATCGATAGAGCCTATAATTTTAAACATGAAAATATACATAAAAACGAGTATGCTGTATAATATTACATGTGAAAATTTAGTTCTGCCCGTGCGAACCATCAGCGCTTATTGCCTGCCTTGTAATCTTTGTAGCCATTCCAAAAAATCTCGGAATTCAAGCCGCGCCTCTTTAGTTTATCGCGCATTGTAATTAAGAAAGCTATGAACCTGTTAAAATTTTTTGCATATATTGCGCCCTTGGCGAATAATTGAGCGTCGGTACTGTTTTGCTGCTTTTTCAAATGATAAACCGTTACGACCGGACAATATTTTACGGTTCTTTTTTTGAAATTATTTAACAAAAAATCCACTTCTTCGCCGCACACGTATTTTGCGCCCAATCCGAATTGTTCGTTAAAATTACTTTCGACGGCTTCGCGCCTGAAAGCGATCTCGATAGACGATCTGGACATTAGTTGCAATTTGTTTTTGACCCAACCGCCGTCGGCGCCGTAGTTCTTATAAGATTCGTTTTTGACCGGATCGAAAATCTGCGTCAAAACTATATTGCACTCATCTGCGCAAGATCGGATATTCGCCAACCCGTCGTCGGGGTACCAAGCGTCGTCGTCCGATAAGATCACCCACTCGCCCTTGCAATACGGCAACCCCTCGTTTCTCGCATAGGAAAGTCCGGCACGCTCGAGTTTGATATGCTGTATGGAAATCGACGCCGACCATTTGTCGGCTAACTTTTCCGGCACATCATGATTGATCTGCGAAACAACTATCACTTCGAAATCTTTAAAGGTCTGAAGCGATAAGCTTTCCAACAATCTGTTTAATTCATACTCTCTGGTCCCCATAGTGGGGACTAATATCGAAAAGAACATGCCCGCTGTCACCGACTAATCCCGATAATAAATATCCCGTGTATAAACTTTATCCGCTACGCTTTTAAGCTGTTCTTCGAGCCTGTTCGCCACTATAACGGTAGACGTATTTATAAATACATCGAAGTCATCGGCTATCTTACAGCCCATAAAACTGTCGCTATCGAGTGTGGGTTCGTAAATACACACATCTGTTTTTCTTCGCAACAATCGTTCTATAATGCCCTGTATCGCGCTCTGTCTGAAATTGTCGGAGCCGGCTTTCATCGTCAGCCTATATATACCGACGACGGGCCGTTCCGCTTTTTTGCTTTTGAGGCATTCGATTATCTCATCCGCAATAAAGTCTTTTCTCGTTTCATTGGCTTGCACTATTGCGCTTATCAGGTTTTCGGGGACGTCTTTGTAGTTTGCGCGAAGCTGCTTGGTATCTTTTGGCAGACAATAACCGCCATACCCGAACGACGGATTATTATAATGACTTCCGATACGGGGGTCGTACCCTATACCCTCTATAATAGAGCGAGTGTCGAGCCCTTTCATTTTACAATAGGTATCGAGCTCATTGAAGTACGAAACACGCAATGCCAAATAGGTATTGGCAAAAAGTTTCACGGCTTCGGCTTCGGTCGCGCTCATGATCAACGACGGGATATCGGTTTTGATCGCGCCCTGTTTTAACAGCGAAATGAATTTACTCGCCGAACTCTCTATATCATCGCAGCCTTGCGGGATCCCGACTATTATCCTCGACGGATACAAATTATCGTAAAGCGCTTTGCCTTCGCGCAAAAATTCGGGCGAAAACAGGAACTTATTATAATTGTACTTTTTGACCAATGTTTCCGTATATCCGACAGGGACAGTCGATTTGATCACTATCGTAGCCTCGGTGTTTACCGCGAGGACCGCCTCGATAGCGCTCTCTACAGAGCTCGTGTCAAAATAATTCTGCACGTCGTCATAATTAGTAGGCGTGCTTATGATAACGAAATCGGCGCTTTCGTACGCGAGCTTCGTATCGGCGGTAGCTATCAAATTCAGCTTTTTATCTGCGAGATATTCTTCTATTTCTTTATCGGAAATCGGAGATATCTTTTTATTGATCTTTTGTACTTTTTCGGGAACGATATCCACCGCAACGACATTATTGTGCTGCGCCAGCAAAACGGCGTTTGCCAATCCCACGTATCCGGTCCCCGCTACTGCGATCTTGGTCACTCGACAACCTCTTTCAGAATATACTTTCTTTTCTTTTTAAAAACCTTTAAGATATTTTTGGCCATACAAAAAAACGCGCTTACGGGATTTTTCTTTTCTCCGACTCTATACAGTCTGTAATGATACTTCACAAGACTAAGCTTGCCTTGATGTGAAATAGATCCCTTGCGAACACGGTATTCGGCTAACAATTCGTCCAAGTAATACGCATCGGCATACTTGCGCACTTTGAGCCACATAGCGTCGTCGTTTCGCTTTTTGATCGACTCGTCTATCTGTATCAATCCGACTTTGTCGGCGTCATACATGACCGTCAAACACCCGAGATAGCAACAGCAATACTTCATCTGCCGTTGCGTGATCTTTTCCGGCGCTACGACTACCGAATTCAATCGCTCGGAATTTTCGTCTATTTGGCGATACTTCGTAAACGTAAAGGAATATCCGTTGTCATTCATAAATGCGAGCTGTTTTCCCAGCTTTTCCGGCAACCATAGATCGTCACTGTCTAAAAAAGCGATCCATCTGCCCGTCGCTTCACGCAACGCCAAATTACGCGATGCCGCCGCACCGCTGTTTTCTTCTTTTATGAACAGCTTGATCCTCTCATCACGTTCGCAGAACTCGCGTATTATCTCGACCGAACGATCGGTCGAACGATCGTCTACGATCAGCAATTCCCAATTCGTATATGTTTGACTTAACACCGAATTTATCGTTTCCCGTATAAAACGCTCGCAATTATAATTGGGCATGACGATCGAAACTTTGCCGTACATCTCTACCTCTTAAGCACCGCACCGACGGTTTGGAACATCGTGCCGATATCGCGCCAAAAGCCGTACTTACGGATAGCTTGCAGGTTGTATTCCATCTTGCCGGGCAAAACGTCGTTTACATACGTTTCGTCTATATCGTCGGCGTTTTCGAGCAATGTGTCCTCGTCCTTGTATTTAATGCTTGCGAGGCTGGTGATCCCGGCAGGCAGCAGAAGCGTCGCTTTCATTTCGTCGGTATATCGCTCAACATATTTCGGCACTTCGGGCCGCGTTCCCACGAATGTCATTCTGCCCGACAGCACGTCCAAAAGCTGTGCGATCTCGTCCAAGCGCATGGACCGTATCCTGCGCCCGAGCTTCGTTATCCGCGCGTCGCCCGCGACGGTGACTTGACTGCCCGAATCGGCGTTCACAACCATTGTTCTGAACTTGTGTATGCGAAACCTCTTGCCGTACTGCGTTATCCGCTCCTGCCTGTAAAAAACGGGACCTTTCGAATCCGCCTTTATGGCTATCGCGAGAATGAGAAACACCAACGACAGCAATATCAGCATTATCAGCGAAACGAATATATCGAACACGCGTTTCCAGAACAGCGAAAAGTTCTTTTTGCGAAGCTTTGCCCAATACGGACGGACCGCGTCGTTTTGCATATCTTCGGGAAGCTTTCCCCATTTACAGATCAGCATACGGAATATCGCGCAACAATCTCGCGATAATTTTCGATGACATACTCCACTTCTTCGTCGGTCAGACACGTATGTAACGGCAGTGTGATCTCGCCGACGAATTGCGCGTAAGCATTGGGGTAATTCTTTATATCGAACCCCATATTTTTATACGCCGTGTGCATGGGCAACGGCTTGTAGTGCACGTTGCACGCGATACCGCGCTGCGCCATTTCGATTATTATCTCGTTGCGCTGCTCCGCCGTGATTTCGGGAACTCGGGTAATATACAAGTGACCGGACGAAGCGTGCTCGTCCGTGTAATGCGGCAAAACCTTTATGCCGAGCGGCACAAACGCCCTGTCGTATCTTTCTATGATCTCGCGCCGACGCTTCAACATCTCCCCATATCTATCTAACTGCGCCAAGCCCAGAGCGGCGGCGACGTCGGTCATGTTACACTTGTACCAAGTCCCGATTATGTCGTACTCCCAAGCGCCGAGCCGCGTTTTGGCGAGCGCGTCCTTGTTTTGCCCGTGCAAAGACAGCAGCTGCAAGCGCGCATAAAGGTCGTCGTCCGAAACGCCGTCGATATGCTTCCAGGTGAGCGCGCCGCCCTCGCCGGTAGTTAAATTTTTGACGGCGTGAAAGCTGAACGACGAAAAATCGGCAATGCTTCCGACCTTCTTGCCCTTTCGCTCCGCGCCGAACGCGTGCGCGGTGTCGGCAAGAACGGCTACACGCCCTATCGCTTTTTGAATGTCGTTCGACGGCTTAAACAGATGTTTTTTTCTGTTTACTATGCCGTATATCCTGTCGTAATCGCACGGCACGCCGCCCAGATCGACGGGGATTATCGCCTTTGTGCGCTCGGTAACGGCTTTCTCCACCGCGTCGTAGTCCATCTCGAGGCTGTCTTTTTGCGTGTCTATGAGGACGAGCTTCGCACCGACGTGACACACGACGGAAGCGGACGCGGTGTACGTATATGCCGTAGTTATGACCTCGTCGCCCTCGCCTATGCCGAGGATACGCAACACCATCTCGGCACACGCCGTTTGCGAATTCAGGCAAACGCAATGCGGACTGCCCACATATTCGGCAATCGCTCTCTCGAGCTTTTTAACTCGCGGGCCGGTAGTTATCCAGCCCGATCTCAATGCCTCGGAAACTTCCTTTATTTCGGCATCGGTGATATCCGGAGGTGAAAACTTGATGTTCATTTTATACGTATGAAAAAACCGTTGGGTAATATTGAAATGCAAAAACGGTGCGCTACGCCGATCCGCGTAGCTATAATGCGCGAATATTCGTAATTGCTGTATATCCGCCGCCCTTTCCGTCGAGAAAATTCCTACGTACGGTCCGAAACGGCTTATTCGGGGTAGTCAATAATCGATAAGACCCGCCACGCAAAGCGATAGGCATACGTCTACTGATTAATTATATACCAAAGCGTCGATAAATGCAAGAGTACACTGTGTATTTTGTCGAATTTTTCTCAAAAAATACGCCGCGCCCGTTTGACCGACGGACTTTGATTGGACCGTTTTACGGGCGCAAAAAACGGTCCGCAAGACGATACATCTTACAGACCGCTTTTTGTCGCATCTTATATTACTGTTCTTTAAGGGCGTGCGGTGCGTTGCCGCAGCTTGCGCCTATCAGGACCCGAGCAGACCGGCCGCTCTGAGGCTTGCGAGGAGCGCGTTGAACTGAGTGACTACATCGGTAGCGTTCGTCGCATCCGCAACCGGCGCGGCTGCAACTATTTCCGCATCCGCTCCCGTAGCGCCTGTTGCACCCGTCGCACCCGTGGCGCCCGTCGCACCCGTTGCACCGGTAGCTCCCGTAGGTCCGGTTGCGCCTGCCGCACCGTCGGCGCCGACATCGCCTATAGGACCTGTTGCGCCTGTCGCGCCGGTAGGTCCGGTCGGACCCGTTACGCCCGTAGGGCCCGTTGCGCCGACTGCGCCGTTTTCACCTGCCGCGCCCGTAGCGCCTGTTGCACCCGTAGCGCCTGTCGCGCCCGTAGGCCCGGTCGGACCCGTTACGCCCGTAGGACCCGTTGCGCCGACTGCGCCGTTTTCACCTGCCGCGCCTGTCGCGCCCGTAGGCCCGGTCGGACCCGTTACGCCCGTAGGACCCGTTGCGCCGATTGCGCCGTTTTCACCTGCCGCACCCGTAGCGCCTGTTGCTCCCGTCACTCCCGTAGGTCCGGTCGGACCCGTCACACCCGTAGGGCCTGTCGCGCCGACTGCACCGTTTTCACCTGCCGCGCCCGTAGCGCCTGTTGCGCCTGTCGCGCCCGTGGGTCCGGTAACACCCGTAGCGCCCGTAATGCCCTGAACGCCTTGAAGGCCCTGTACGCCCTGCGGACCGGAAGCGCCTTGCGGACCTGCCGCGCCCGTTGCACCTGTTGCTCCCGTCGCGCCTGTCGCACCGGTTGCGCCCGTTGCGCCCGTTACGCCTCTTGCGCC
>JAMPDA010000024.1 GCA_023665905.1 Roseburia sp. | reverse complement strand
TGTCATTTCGACCGGAGCGAGCGACAGCGAGCGGAGCGGAGAAATCCAGGCGCGCAAGCGCCGCATTGTTAAAGTGAATACGCAAAAAGAAATAGTGACGACGGATCGACCGCGCCACTTTTCGGCGACTTCAAAGACCTATCTGCTGCGCTCGAATTGAGAGAAATTGATGCATAGCCTATCGATAGCTCTTTCTGATTATTTTACATTACGCATGCCATATTATTTCTTCGAGCAGGGAGCGGTCCGAAAGCAGCTTGCCCGCGCCCAAGACCGTCGCGTACTGCGGCGACTGCGGAATATGCACGCGCAGTTTCAGTTTTTCGCCGGCTATGCGCGCAAGCCCGGGTATCTTGGAGCCGCCGCCCACGATATTGACGCCGTTTTTCTGTATTTCCGCCGCGACCGCCGGCGAGCAGGTGTTGATGACGCTCTGCATAGCGTCGATGATGTTCTTGTAGTATACAAACACAGCATTGTATATCTGCCCTGCGGAAACGGACTGCGAGCGTATCATCTTGGTCTGCAGATCTATGCCGCTGACTGTAGCCGTGGCGCAGTCGTTGCGTATAAGGCTGGATATCTGTTCTCTTACACGTCGTACCGTTCCGAGATCGACTTTAAGTTGGCAAATGCCGCTTATGCTGTCCGACAGCGTTTTGTCTATCATGTCGCCGCCGATGTTTATGGAGCAGCCCGTAACGACGCCGCAAAGGCTCACCACGGCGATATCCGTCACGCCGCCGCCTACGGACGCGATAAATCCGCCGTAGGTAGCCGATATGGGAAGCTCTATGCCGACTGCCGCGAGCATGATGTTGCTCACCATGGATATCTCGTCTATGCCGGCGCGCATGAGAACTTCCTCGTACATCTTGCGCTCGTCAACGGTGACGCCCGTCGGCACGCCCACTATCGCGCTGACCTTGGGCTTTATTATATACGACTGCGGCAAGATCTTTTTCATGAATTCGGACAGCATTTTCGCGCAGTCTTCCGGAAATTTAACAGCGCCGTCCACTATCGGGCAGACGATCTTTGTCTTGTCCGGCACTTTGCCTATCATGGCGTATGCTTCGTTGCCCGCCGCGAGGACGCTTCTTCTTCCGCCGCTGCAATGGTACGCTATAACGGACGGCTCGTGCAGGACCACTCCGTTTCCCGATACGTATATCGATGTGAACGATGTGCCGAGGTCAATCGCTATCTCCATCTTCGCCATATATCGCCAAATTCTCCTCTAAGAGTTTTTCCGTAAGTCCGACGGGAAGCCCGATCACATTGTCACGGTCGCCGCATACACACGTAATGAGCGGTCTTAACTCCGCGTCGTCCAAATTATAGCCGCCTGCTTTGTCGTAAGGCGCGCCGCTATCGACATAATTATACACCAAATCCTTATCGAATGCACCAAAACCGATCAAAGTTTTTTCGTTTTTTTCGATAATTTTCGCGCCGACACGCAAATATACCGCAGTGACGACCGTATGAGTATGTCCGCATAGCCTTTTAAACATACCGATCGCCTCATCTCTCGTGCGCGGCTTGTTGAAAACCTCGCTGTCAAGACCGACCACTGTGTCGAATGCGAGCACGGGAAGCCGTGTGCGCTCCGCCGCCCACTCGCCTTTTCTTCGCGCATTTTCCGTCGCCGTTTCGCAAGCGTCCGAAAGCCGCACCTCGTCTACATCCGCAGGCATAAAAACGGGACGCACAAAGCCTATTTTCTTTATCAGCTCGCGTCGGCGCGGCGATGCCGTCGCCAATACGACGTCACAATATTTCAAGATTTTTCTTGTACGCACGCGCAAAGTCCGCGCCTGCGCCGAGCGCCGCTTTTATTTCGAGCGAGCAGTCGCCCTCCACTTCCGTCTTCATGATCACGGAGTCGCCGAGCACGTCGCACGTTATCGTTTTGACCGAGCCGGACATCGACCTGTCGAGCGAATCGGCGATGCGCAAGATGACGGCAAGCCGCATGACGGCGACGAGGTCCTCCTCCTGAACTATTCCGCTGTACTTGTTCCACTCCGCTATAGATATGTCGTCGAGGCTGTGTCCGCGCACAACAAAAGCGGCAAGCACGAGGTCGCGGTGCGACACCCCGTACAGATTGGAGTTGAGTATGGAGTATGCCGAATATTTGTAATGCTCGTAAAAATTTATCAAGCCACCCGATTCGTGCAACAGCGCGGCTATTCGGAGCACGCGCACATACTGTCGCGGAAGCTTGTGCAAAACGCGGAGCTGCTTGTACAGCTGTATCGCGAGATTGCATACATGCTCCGCGTGCGGTATATTGAGGTCGTAATAATAAAGACGCGTGTATATGGAATGACCGAGTATATCCGATATCGGCTTTTCCACCGTCGTGGGAACTGCGTGGTTGAACAAAAAGCCTTCGCGTATGCCGGCGCCCGATATCACTATCTCGTCGAAATCGGTCAAGCCGAGAAAGCTCTTTATGCAGGAAAGCGCCGCGCAGAAAATATCGGCGCGCTGCGCGGAAAGACCTTTTATCTTACTGCGCTTTTCCACATCGAGGACTTTTATCATGTCGTAGACCTTATCGAAAGTCTGCACGCCGATGTGATAGTTATGTACCATATCGAGCGGATATTTTTCGATACGCCGCACGATCTTCGCCAAATTGCGGAACGAGCCGCCCACGCCTACGAATTTAAACTCCGGATCGAGGTTTTTCAGCCACTCCACGCTCTCGAACCTGTCGCGCATGAACGTTTCTATCATTTGCGACTGTTGAAGCGGCGTCGTGTTTTCGTTGAAAAGCACGGACAAATTCATCGTACCTATCGGGAAAATGACGCGGTTGAGTATCATTCGCCTGTTGTACTGTATAAGCTGCAAGGACGATCCGGATATGTCCATTATTACGCCCTTGGGTATCTCCAACGAATTTATGACGCCGTAATAAATCTGCGCCGCTTCCTGATCTTCCGAAAGCACGGTAAATTTAAAGCCGCAAACGGTGTTGATCTCCTCCAAAAAGCTGCGCTGGTTTTTTGCCTTTCTGACGGCGTTGGTGGCAAACGCGTACACCTTGTCCACCTTATTAGCGTCGCAGAGCTTGCGGAACATTTTGAGAGTTTTTACAGCCTGCGCTATGCGCGGTTGCTTTAAATAGCCTTCGCGCTCCATATCCTCGGCAAGACGCACGCTCTCTTTAAGCTCGTCGTACACGACAAAATAACTGTCGTTTACGACATGCGCAAGTACGAGCCGCGCCGAGTTGGAACCTAAGTCGATTATAGCGATGTTGTTCAAAATAATTCACCCTCAAAGCACACGGTAGCCCATGTACAGATTACTCGTTTTATACTTCATAAGAGTATACCACACTTTTTCGAGCTTGTAAAGGGGGTATTTTGCATAAAAAATATACATTTTTTTGTAACTTTTATACATATCCCGACGCCGTCGCCGCCGCCTCGACGGTTTTATCCTTAATTATATCATGGCGCAGACGCCGCGATACGCGACAAAATCCGTCAAAACTCTTTACATTTTTCGGACGCTGTGATAAAATAATGCGTATGAATAAGCGAACACTCAAAATATGCGCGGCGGCCGTAGTATGCGCGGTGTCGGCGGCTTTTACGGCGGCTTTCGCTCCGCGAAGCACTGCCGAGGCGGAAGCATCGCTCACTGTGGAGCTTACGCCTGTCGAGATAGCCGGCTCTGCCGTAAACTACCGCTATTTCGACGGTGCGAGATCGGTTTTCGCCGACGAAACGGGCATTCTCGTTTCCGACAGAACGGGCATTTCGTCTGTCGCCAAAGCCGTGCCCGACGGATACGTCGTTACTGATAACTTTTCCGCCGATGCGGACAAGGCGTACAGATACGGCACATATTACGTTACGCTCGAGGACGGCGTTATTTTTGCGCGAAACGCCGACGGCGCTTCCGAGTTCGCTTCCGACCCTATCGCCGACTTCGACATCGAAAACGGCATGATCTACGCGCTGTCCGCCGACAAGCTTTACATGCTGCCGCTCGGCGAAAATTCATTCGACGAAAACGAGGCGACGGTCGTCGAACTCGAGTCCTACGACTATACGGACATCAAGGCGTCGGCTGTAGCGGTCATGAACGGCTCCGTGTTCGCGGCCGTCGATTCGGCGGTGTTCTCGGGCAATAAGCAGGATATCTGCCGTATCAATACGACGAGCGGCGCTCTTACTTCTCTCGTAATGCAATCGGACAATATATATTCCCTAACGGCGCTCGACGGGAGCGAGGCGCTTTACGCACTCACGCGCAACAAAATAACCGGCTACACGGCGTCGGGCGGCGGACTTTCGGCAAGGTACACCGCGCCCGACTCGCAGACTATAGATATATTCGCATATCACGGCTGCGTGTACACGCTCGACGCGCTCGGCGCGCTTCACGAGCTGTCCGCCGAGCTGGCGCGCGACAACGTTCTTCTCGCCTCGGCGTCCGATGCCGACGGGTTCTTCAATATGCCCACATCGGCTGCCGTAAAAAACTCCACACTTTATGTCGCCGACTATATAAACGGACGCGTTGCGGTATACGGCAAAACTTACAGCCGTATCGACGTCGATTCGCCCGTTTCGGTCGCGTGCGACGCGAACGGCAACGTTTACGCGGCTTACGACAGCAATAAGATCCGCGCGCTGTCGTCCGACGGCGCGACTATCACCGTCGGCAACGGCGTTATAAAACAGATAGCCGTGGACGCGGACGGACGCATTTTCGCGCTCGCAGACGACGGGCTCTATCTTTCCGACAACGGACGCACCGCAAACAAGATATCGGACACGCGCTACAAGGCTATCACCCTCAGCGTAGGGCGCGAAGAATTATATGCGCTCGACGGCGCGGCGGTCAAAAAGATAACCGTGACCGACGGCAAAGCCGCAGAAGCGGCGTACTGCAACACGAGCGCGGACGCGTTTTCGATAGCGGCGGACATCAACGGCAATATTTTTGCGCTGTCCGTTGACGGCATTACGCGCACGGCTCGAGGCAGCGCTTCGCCCACCGAAACGTACGGGTTGACTGTCGGCGGCGCGGCGTATCGCCTCGGCTTTTCGAGCGGACAGATACTGCTCAGCACCGTCCAAAACAGCTATGTCGGCTACGGCGACATAATAATCGCGGACACGTACAAGCACCGCGTATTTACCACCGGCGGCAAGGCGGACGTGCTCGATATACTTGATATAGACCTTATCGACGAAAACTACGCCGTGCCCAACGTCGTCGGCGGCAAATCCCCCACGCGCACGGAAACAGCGAGCGGACTTATACGCGTCGCGCTTACGGACATCGAAGTATTTTCACTGCCGATGGAAACTCCGTCCGTATACACCATTGCAAAAGGTCGCAACGTAATAGTTCCGCAGTACGACATAGCCGACACGCGCGAGTACGCGCTGATACTTATAGACAACCTCGAAACGGGAAAGCTCATTCAAGGCTACGTGCATAAAAACGCACTGTCCGCGCCGCTCCCCTACGTCGAGCCGCCCTCAAAAGACGGTACGGTCTACAACAGCGCAACGCCCGTGTACATGTGGCCGAGCCCGAACGCCAACACCGTAGCCGGATATTCCGCCGTAGAGCGCAGCACCAAATTCACCGTTTTGGACTTTGTAAATGCGTATCGCGACGATTACGGGCACCTGTGGTACAGGATATCCATTTCCGGCGGATACGAGGGATTTATTCTCGGCGCGAACCTCAGCATGATGGACTACGAACCGGTGTTTATACGCCCTGCATACAACGCCGAGATCATATCGTACGAGGGCAGCACGAGCGCGCCCACGTATTTCCTCGACGACGGCAAGTACGTAGAGCTTTCCGTGAGGCTCGATACAGGCACTCAAGTGGAGATCGTCGGCGCTTTCGATTCGTCTGAGCGCTACACGCAGGTCAAATATCTCGATCCGGAGCTCGGCACTCTGACCTGCTATGTCGAAACGGTCTATCTTAAATACAACGGCGTAAACATAGTTCTCATCGTGGCGGTCGTGGTTATAATAATAACGATAATAATAGCCGCGGTCGTGATATGGCGAGTAGTTCACATTAAGCGACGCCGGCTCGAAGCGCAAAACGACAGCGACGACGACTGACTAGGTGGCGTATGCATCGCGTGATACGGGTTACGTTTGGTTCGGAGCCTTGGTCATGTACGTCGGTGTACACTCCCGTCGGCTCCTCACCAACTGTTGCCCGTCTGACGCGCGCCTACGCCACCTATTTTAGTTAATTCAAAAGCAATTTCCGATTATTTATCTCAATTATTTACTCGTCGGAAGTGGATGCGACCTCGCTTTCTTTGGCGACAAACTCCACCGCGCCGATCGAAAATTCGTATGCGGTGCGTATTTCGGTACTTCCGTCCTCCAGCCGTTTGTTGTATTGGCGCGACTGTATCCTGCCCGAAACCTCGAGCTTCTGCCCTACCGGCGCGTTTTTTATGAGCCGCGCGTTCTTTCCCCAGCCTATGCACGGTATGTAATCGGACTTGGAATACGCGCGATTGACAGCCAAAAGCACGTCGCATATTTCTCTGTTGAACGGAGTGGTCCTGTACACCGGCGGCTTGCATATGTATCCTATGAGCTCTGCGACGTTGGGGTTTACGTCCGGTTGCGGCGCCAAGATCTCGCGCGCGAACACGCTGAGTATCAGCCGCGACCGTTCGCCCTCCGGACGGTTGAAGCTGCGGAACTGTCCGCTTAGCCCGATAAGATCGTTCTGCTTGAGAGTTTCCGCCAAGTTTTGCGACACCGTTACGGGAATAACATCCAAGTGCTCCGACAGGCGCGGCACGCTTAGCTTGAACTCGTAAAATCTTTCACCGTACAGATCGTGAGAATACTCGATCGTCGATACGATGCGTCCTTGCAGGAAAACGGTGTTGGTGGGTTTGTCGTTTTTCATGAATGTGTTTTAACTCCTTATTTGTCTGCCCGTGTGATCGATAGTGTAGTTGTCTTTGTAGATGAGCTCGCCGACCGTCTTGAATGTAAACCCGTTGGCACGCAGTCCGTCTATCACCGCGGGCAATGCCTCCAACGTGTGTTTGCCGTCGTTGTGCATGAGCACGATACTTCCGTTCCTGCAACCGCTGAGTATTCGCGACGTTATCTGCTCTTTGGACAGGTTCTTCCAATCGAGCGAATCCACGTCCCACTGTATCGTGTACAGTCCCTGCTCCTTTGCGGTAGTCAGCAGCGTGTCGGAGTAATCGCCGTACGGCGGCCGGAAAAGTTGCACGGTTTTGCCCGTTATGCTCTCGATAAGCTCTTTGGACGTGGACAGTTCCAGCGCCATCTGGCTTTTCGACAGCTTTGACATGTACGGGTGCGTCGCCGAGTGCGTTCCGATCTCGATGTTAGGCGAAGCGGCCAGCGTTTTCAGCGTATCGCTGTATTTTTCCGCCCAGAACGACACCAAAAAGAATGTTGCGCGCGCGTCCTTTTCCTCCAGCGTCTGCATTATTCCGAGCGTTTTGTCCGCGCCCCAGGCGGCGTCGAACGTCAAAGCGACGGCTTTTTCGTCCGTCTCGACGGAGTATATCGGGACCTTTTTGGGACTTACGTTGTTGTAGATAGCCGCCGCGCCGGTGTAGTACACTCCCGTACATGCGAATACCAACAGCACAACCGCCAAAACGGCAAGTATTATCGTCCGTCGTTTGACAACAATGAACCTCATCGGACATCTCCTATATTACCATGTTTTATTATGCGGAAAATCGGATGTTTTGTCGGCATATGACTTGTTTTGCAAGCTTATGTCCGACCGCTCGCCTGCACGTAAAACCACCGCTACACGCGGTGCGCGCAAAAGACAAAGCGCCTTAAAAACATGGTATTCGCCCGACGCCGAAAATAGAACGCTCCGCCGCTATACGACGAAAAGAAAAACCGCCCGAATATCTTTCGGACGGTATCGATATTATTAAATTGCTGTGATTATATTATTCCTTGCTCGCGAGCGTAACAATACCCACAGTACCTATGCCTATGTGCGCGCCGCCGACCGGACACATCGGTTCCACATCGATACTCGCCATGCCGAATTTTTTAAACAGCCGCTCCTTGAGCGCCTGTATGTTTTTGTCGTCGCCTATATAATAAACGAGCAGACGGTCAAACTTTTTGGGCAAATGATCTATTGCGGCGGACACGGCGCGATTGAACCCGAGCGTCTTTGCGTATACAGACAACTCGTTCTTTGCGAACTCGAAAACGGGCTTTATCTTTAGAATATTGCCTATGCGCGAAAGCAGTTTATTGACCCTGCCGCCGCGCGCAAGCTCCGTTAGCGACGCAGGGATGAACTGCATTGCAATGCGCTCCTTCAAATCGTCGCAGAGCGCCAACAGCTCGTCGAATGTAGCGCCAGACTTTTGCGCCGCGACCATCTCCTGCAAAAACATCAATGCGGACGGTCCGGCTTCGTGCGTATTCACCGCCGCGATCCTGTTATTGGGATACTGCAAGGCGGCGATCTTAGCAGAGCCTATCGTGCCGCTCAGTCTGTCGGCGATAGTCATGATTATGATCTCGCTGTCCTTATCCCCTTCCAATATCCTATCGACGGCGTCTTGGAATTTTTTGGGCGAAGGCTGCGACGTTTTTACCGCGGACTTGGAAGACGCGCAATCGGAATAGAACGCTCCCCATTCCTCTTTGTAGCCCTCCTCGTACTCTTTACCGTCCAACAATAATGTCAGGCTGACTACCTGAATATCGTTTTCCTTTGCGTACGCTTCGGACAACCCGAAAGTGGAATCCACAATAAATTTGACCATTTCTTTTCACCTACCGTATTCTAACAGATTATTGACATTATATCATTTTTTAAGCGTTGCGGTCAATTTCGTTTTTGAGCGCACATTCCAAAAAGTGTCACAAACCGCTCAAAAACGGTCAAAAAACGCCTACTTTTATTTTAATATACCGCATTTTCGTAAAATGCTTATGTTTTAATATATCGCAAAGGCGCATAGTTATTGTTTTATATTCGGCGCATATCGTAAAGTTATAAAAATAAATTAGTATTATGCAGCGGCGCCGAATACAACATTTTGTTATGACGGCGGCAAAATTCGCTTGACAAACGCGGCTTTGCGGTCTATACTTAGTGTGTAATCAAGCAAAGGCGCTGTAGCATTTACGGCGCCTTTGTATTTTTAAGGAGAATTTTATGTCTTATATCGAAGAAGTACGTGCATCGGTTGCCAAGCGCAACGAAGGACAGCCCGAGTTCATGCAAGCCGTTGACGAGGTCTTGACGACTATCGAGCCTGTGGTGGAAAGCGATCCCGTTTATCGGCAGAACGCCGTATTGGAGCGCATAACCGAGCCCGACCGTCAGATCATGTTCCGCGTTCCCTGGACGGACGACAAAGGCAACATGCGCGTAAACCGCGGATTCCGCATTCAGTTCAACAACGCCATCGGACCGTACAAGGGCGGACTTAGGCTTCACCCGTCCGTCAATCTTTCCATAATCAAGTTTTTGGGCTTTGAGCAGATATTCAAAAATTCGCTCACAGGTCTTCCCATCGGCGGCGGCAAGGGCGGCTCCGACTTCGATCCCAAGGGCAAGTCGGAACGCGAGATCCGCGAATTTTGTCAGAGCTTTATGACCGAGCTTGCGCGGCACATCGGCGCAGATACGGACGTACCCGCAGGCGATATCGGCGTCGGCGGCAGAGAGATCGGCTACATGTACGGACAGTACAAACGCATCAAAAATCTGTACGAGGGCGTTCTGACCGGCAAGGGTTTGACTTACGGCGGCTCGCTCGCTCGCACCGAAGCGACGGGTTACGGGCTTGTTTACATAGTGGACAACATGCTCAACGCGAGCGGCGATTCCGTTAAAGGCAAGACCGTCGCGATATCCGGCTCGGGCAACGTCGCCATTTACGCCGCGCAAAAGGTGCAGCAGCTCGGCGGAAAAGTAGTCACCATGTCCGATTCCAACGGTTGGGTCTACGATCCGAAGGGCATAAACCTCGACGTAGTGCGCGACATCAAGGAAGTTAAGCGCGGCAGAATAAAAGAATACGCCGACAGAGTTAAGAGCGCGGAATACAAGGACAGCGGCAGAGTTTGGCAGGTAAAATGCGACATCGCCCTGCCCTGCGCGACGCAGAACGAACTGAGCGCCGACGACGCGAAACAGCTCGTCAAGAACAAAGTGCTCGCAGTCGGCGAAGGCGCAAACATGCCGTCCACGACCGAGGCAATAAACGTGTTCCAATCCGCAGGCGTGCTGTTTATGCCTGCAAAAGCGGCTAACGCCGGCGGCGTTGCCGTGTCTGCCCTCGAAATGAGCCAAAACTCACAGCGGCTCGCCTGGACTTTCGAGGAAGTCGATCAAAAGCTCAAAGGCATAATGAAAGGCATATTCGATAAGTCGGCGGAAGCCGCGCAAAAATACGCCAAGCCCACCGACTACGTTTCGGGCGCGAATATCGCAGGCTTCCTTAAGGTCGCGCAGGCGATGATAGCTCAAGGCGTATAAAAATCAGCTAACGCGCACGCATAAACGCATAAATTCAAACAGCCTCTTTCTTGACTGAAAGAGGCTGTTTGAATTTAATTAGACGACACCAAAGCAAGCTGCAAATACAGGACATTAGCCACGGCGGCGGAGGCGCGCGTCAGACGGGCAGCTGGCGGTGCGGCAGTGACGGGAGTGTAGACCCTCCTACATGACCAAACTGCCACACCGCACGCAGCCCGTATACTTCGTGAGCTACGGCGCGAAATTGTCTGCGCAAGCGCGCAATTATCGCTTGCAGCTAAGCACACGATGCATACGCCGCCGATTAGTATCAATCTGTAATAGCTATACATTTGCGCGGGCACTCCTCCACGCACTTAAGACACCCCGTGCATTTGGCGTAGTCGATCGTCGCGAGATTATCGACTACCTTTATCGCGCCCGAAGGACAGCCGCGTTCGCATTTTCCGCACGCGATACATCCGACCTTGCAGACCTTTACGACGTCCTTCCCCTTGTCCTTATTGGAACATGCGACGTACACTTTGGCGGACTTCGGTATGCGCCCGATTATTCCCTTAGGGCAAGCGCCGATACAGCTTCCGCACGACGTGCACCGCGGTCTGTCCACCTTTGCCGCACCGACGGTCTTTTCTATAACGACTCCGCCGTTCGGGCACGATTTAACGCACGCGCACAGCGCCATACAGCCGTATTCGCACGACTTTGGACCGCCCGCCAGCATTTGCGCATTGCGGCAGTCCGTAAAACCGTTGTATACGTATTTGTCCGCCGCCCTGTTTCCGCCTGCGCAGTGCACCACCGCGACCGTAGCTTCGCTGTCGATATCGCCCATGCCGAGGATTTTTGCGATATTCTTTTTGTTGTCGGGCGACGTGGGATTGCAACGCGAAAGCTCCGCATCGCCTTTGAACAAAGCTTCGGCGAACTGCGAGCATCCTGCGTATCCGCAGCCGCCGCAGTTGGCGCCCGAAAGGTTCTTTTCTATCTCGTCGATGCGCGGATCGCGCTCTACGGCAAGTCTGTCGCCGAGATACGACAGAAAAAACGCAAACAGCGCGGACAACACGGCTATTATGAGTATCGGAACGATTATATTTAAAAATATCTCCATATTCTCTCCTATCGCGCGCGGTTTACGTAAACGACAGACCCGAAAATCCGTAAAACGCCATAGCCATGATGCCTGCGGTCACGAGCGCTATCGGAAATCCCACAAACGGCCGCGGTACGTCGTACAGCTCCTGCTTTTCGCGTATGCCTGCCATGAGTATCAAAGCGACCGTAAAGCCGAGCCCGACGAACACGCCAGTCATCATCGTCATGAAAAAGTCGAGCCCTTGCGAAATGACGGAGTTGGCAGTGCCGAGCACCGCGCAGTTGGTCGTTATGAGCGCAAGGTACACGCCGAGAGAATTGTACAGCGTGGGCACGAGCTTTTTGAGCACGATATCGAGAAGCTGCACGAGCGACGCTATTACGAGTATAAACGCAACGGTACTCAAATACCCTATCGACAGCGGCTCCAAAACAAAGGTATAAAGCAGCCAGCACACGCACGAAGCGATCGTTATGACAAAGGTCACGGCAAGACCCATTCCTATCGCCGACTGCGTTTTTTTGCTGACGCCCAAAAACGGGCAGATTCCTATGCTCTGATTGAGAACGACGTTATTGGTCAGCACGCCCGATATAACTATGGAAACTACAGCCAGAAAGTAATCCACGGTCACACCTCCCTTTCGATGAGCGCGAGCTTTTTGTCGTGCCGCTCTTTGACGCAGGCGAAAATAAAGTTAAACAGCGCCATCATCAGTCCGAGTATTATGAAGCCGCCCATCGTCCTGTCGAAAAAGCCCTCGCCGAATATTATCGTCAAAAGCTGACGGACCGCGCCGAGCAGCGTTATCGACGCGATAAACCCAAGACCCATGGACACGCCGTCAACGAGCGACGGCAGAACTTTGTTCTTGCCGGCAAACGCTTCCGCACGGCCCAAAATAATGCAGTTGACGGTTATCAGCGCAATGAAAGCGCCTATGCTGTCGTTGAGCGACGGCAAAAACGACGACACGATCATTTGCACAAAGGTCACAAGCGACGCTATTATAACTATGTATGCCGGAAGATGCACTTTGTCCGGAATGACCTTTCGCAACGCCGAAATTATGACATTGGAGAATATGAGCACGAACGCCGTGCAAATGCCGAGCGAAACGGCGTTAATTATGTTATTCGATTTGGCTATGGTCGGGCACATTCCCAGCACGAGCACGAACACGGGGTTGTTGGTTATGCCGCCGAGCGCCGTCTTTTTCAGTTCGCTTTTAGTCATTATCGCCTCCGCCTGCGACAGCCTTTTCGGATAACGCCTTGCGTATCGCCGTGCTATGATCGAGCGCAAACGCTCCCGACAGATCGAGCGCGCGATCTACGGCGGTAAGCGACAGCGTCGCGCCCGTCTTGCCTATCTCGCCTACGAGATCAACGTCGCCGCTTTTGCCTACGACCGTATCGAAAAGATTTTCGGGCAGTTTGCTCCAATAGCTTTCGCCCTGCTTTTTAACCGTAGCGCCGACGATCGTGCCCTCGACATATGCGGTGAGGATAACGACGTCGCCGTCGCGCCCTTCCGACTTAGCTTCTATTATGTACGCGCCGGCATGCTCGCCTTTCGGCTCGCCGTAAACCGCGAGTATTTCCGCCTTTTTCGATTTATTGGCTTTATTGTAGTCGTCGAGCGACACGCCGTAATCGTCTTCGTACAGCATCACTATGTATCCGTCGTCGAACGCCGCGGCGTCGTCCATGCCCGTCGGGCATATGGCGTTGATACTGCTCGCAGTCGCGCTGTCGAGCTTCGGCACGTATTTGGGAAAATACATATTGCACAGCGCAAGGACGGCGACGCATACGACCGTTATACATATCAGAACAGCAGTGGCTTTGAGCGCGTTCAAAACAGGCTTGCTCATACTTCACCGCCCTTGCTCGCCGCTTCGGCGTTCTTTACTCTTTTGCTCTTTCTTTCCGTTTTCGCCTTTGATTTTACGAAGCCGAACGGCTTGGGCACGATATATTTATCGAGTAGCGGCACAATGAGATTCATTATCAGGAGCGCATACGAAAAGCCTTCCGGAAAATTCCCGAAAGCGCGAATGAGCGCCGTTATAAGTCCTATACCGGCAAAATACACCACATTCCCCACAAACGTGTTCGGACTTGTGGCGTAGTCGGGCGCCATGAACACCGAACCGAACAGCAGTCCGCCGGACAGCACATGCGCCGCGGTCTGATAGAACATATCGGCGCCGCGCGCGCCGGAAGGCACTACGTCGAACAGAAACGCAAACAGCACGAGCGACGCGATCGCTATGAGCGGCATTCTCGGGTCTATTACCCTGCGGATAGAAAGATATGCGTAGCCTATAAGTATCGCTATAACACATGTTTCGCCCACCGCCGCCGACGCGATATTGCCCAAAAACATATCGAGAAGCGCCGATCCGCCGACTGCGCCGCGCGTACCCAGCCAGGTCGCGCCCGTCGCCGCAGGCGAAGCGAACAGCGGTTCGATCGCCGTAAACGCGCCCGACGCGCCGAATGCGATAAACAAAAATACCCTGCCCGTGCACGCCGGATTTGCGAAGTTCCTGCCTATGCCGCCGAACAGCATTTTGACTACGGCGATAGAAAATATCGAGCCGAGCGCGACAAGCGCCACGGTGTCGAAACCGAACACGACAGCGCCGTCGGCGTTTAGAATGTTCATTCCCCAAGACGACACCGTCATGACGGACGGAAGATTGAGCGTAAGGATCACGGCGGTCACGGCAAACGAAAGATCGGTGACGCTCGACCGCTTAACGCCCTCTTTTGTCCAATCCTTAGACCTTATGAGGTCGTACAAAAGCTCCGTGCCGAAGCAAAACACCAGCGCGGTAAAAAGATTGATGAGCACATGATAACCGAAAAACACGACCGCGGCGATAAGGCACGGCATAAGCGCTATCAGTACGTCGAGCATAATTCTGCGCGTTGAGTTATTCTGTTTTGTTATGTGCGGCGACGCCGAAACAGTCTGCATGATTTATAGCCGTGACCTCCTTTTAATTTACTCGATTTATACCGCTTGCAGTTTACAGTCCGAGCTCTTTGACCTTGCGCTTGCACAACCGCACGGACTGAACTATCGGGCGCTTTGCCGGACACGAAAATGCGCAACTGCCGCACTCTATACAGCTCGTCGCGCCGTATTTTTTGGCGGTCGCATAATCGCCGCGCTGCGTGTACGCGTCTATGTACATGGGCATTAGGCGCATCGGGCACGCCTTTGCACATTTCGCGCAGTTTATGCATGCCGACGGCTTATGCATACCCGCTTCCGCACTGCTCATCAGCAGCAGCGAGCCCGTCGTCTTTGTGACAAAGTAATCGATACTGTCGAGCGCAAAACCCATCATCGGACCGCCCGAAATCGTCTTTACGCAGTCGTCTTTTATTCCGCCGCAAAGCGCCGTGCAGTCGGAAAACGGCGTTCCCACGCGCGCCCACATGTTTTTGGGCTCAGTCACAGCTCCGCCGCACACCGTAAGCGCACGGCGATACAGCGGCACGTTGTTTTCCACGGCGTCCCAAAGCGCGTACGCCGTATGCACGTTGCCGACCACGACTCCGACATCCGCCGGCAATCCGCCGAGCGGTACTTTACGCCTTGTTACGGCGTATATCAGCTGTTTTTCCGCGCCCTGCGGATATTTGCTCTTGAGCGGCACTATCTTCGCGCGTATGCCGCTCGCCGACGCCGCTTCCGTAAGCGCGGATATCGCCTGCGGCTTGTTGTCCTCGACGCCTATGTAAAACTCGTTCAGCCCGAGTATTTCGGCGAGCATTTGCGCGCCCGAAAGCACGTTTTCGGTCTTTTCCACAAGCAGTCTGTAGTCGCACGTTATATACGGCTCACACTCCGCCGCGTTGATTATAAACGTATCGACCGCGGACTTCGGCGAATATTTGATATGCGACGGGAAACCCGCGCCGCCCATTCCGATAAGTCCTGCTTCTTTTACGCGCGCGAGCAGACTGTCGCGGGTCCTATCCTTTACGGGCGGAAGCAGCTCCGTGTCGTCGCGCCCGTCGTTTTCGATAACTATGTATTCGCACCGCCCCGTCGGAGTCTTTCGCGGTTCTATCGCCTTGACTGTGCCAGACACGGACGAAAAAATATTTGCGGAAAACGCGCCGTCCGCTCTGCCTATGAGCGTGCCTATTTTTACTGCGTCGCCTACCGCGACGGCGGCGACGGCAGGCTTTCCGATATGTTGCGCAAGCGGAATATACGCCGTCTTCGGCGCAGGGCACTCCGTAAGCGGCGAATCGGCCGTAAATTTATTATGCGGAACGTGTACGCCCTTTTTAAAAGTTTCCGATCTCAAAGCAACCTCGATATAGCTTACATTATATCAGCAATATATCGATTTGTAAAGACTTTTTTTACAAAACGTACATTCACCCGACCTCAATGGAATCATTTTTATGGGCAAATTGCGGGCAGCCAAATGCTGTGCGACGCTTTGCTTGCATTCTCACTTCTATATAATGAGCGACTGCCATAGGGTCAACCTGTGGCTGTCGTTCGACGCACCACAGTGGGTGCGACTCGCTCCGTTTCGCACGTCCATCCTCGCAATTTGTTCCATAAAAACGCTACGCGCCCGAAGCGAGGCTGTTTTGAGGCTATTGCAAGGCAAGCGAGTGAAATTGTAGTGGACCTACTATGAGCGAGCTTAACGTAGCAAGAGCCCAAAACAGCCCACTGTCGGGTGTGTTCGGTTGAGGTCGGGTGAATGTTCATATGGACATTGTAGCAGACACCGCGACGTTTGTCGTTCCGTTTCTGTCGAAAACGACCGCATGTTTTTGAAACATTACCGCCGATTTTGTCAATATCTTAAACGCCGACAAAACGACACAAAAATTCGCGGGTAAGCGTTCACCTGCCGTGCGCTGCGCAAAAATGCCGTTTAGTTTGAGATTTAAAAACCATACGGAAAAACCTCAAAGGCATTTGAACTTTTAGATCCGAATTTCGGGTTTACCATATCATTATGCTTGCAAAATATTTTTTAATGTGCTATATTGAATATGCCAAATATATCTTACACCCAAATTAGGGATACGGGTTTTTAATTTCATAAGCAAGGTGTTATACTTTTGCTGTACAAGCAATATGAATTTAGCAAAAACGCAAGTTCCATTTATGTTTGTACAGTAATCCGTACGACGTAAGATATGTTTGGCGACAGTCGGGGTTTGCGCTTTTCGTGCGCTGATTTCGATTGGCGCACTTTTTTGTTGAAAATTATAGTTTTCGGAGGTAAACTTATGAAGAAAAAAGCCGTTCTTTCACTATTGGCGCTTGTATGCGCCGTAATCTGCGCGTTCGGTTTTTCAGCTTGTCACAATACGCAGAACGATGACGATGACAACATCGACGGCACGAAAGGACTTGAATATGAGCTTTCCGCCGACGAAAGTTCTTATAGCGTATCCCTGCCGAACGACGGGAATTGGGAAAATGCGGATATTATAATTCCTGCAGCATATCGTCAAAAGCCCGTCACCGTGATCAAAGATCACGGTTTTGAAGACAGTAAGATCAAAAGCGTGATCATTCCCGACAGCGTAAAAACGGTCGGCACACAAGCATTCGCCTATTGCGATAATTTGAAAACAGTTACTTTCGGAAACGGAGTGACTGATATCGGGAAATTCGCTTTCAGATCTACGGCATTGGAAACGGTTACACTGCCCGATTCCGTAAAAACAATCGGCAACAATGCGTTTGGAAATAATGGTTCGTTAAAGAGCGTGACGGTAAACGCGAACGCCGTATTCGACGATTTTGTATTCGACAACTGTCCTATTTTGGAAAAAGCGGAATTTCTCGGCGAAGACAGTCTTACTCTGGGCGCGCAAACGTTCAGCAAAAGTCCTTCTCTGAAAGAACTGACGATTGCCGCGAAATCCGCCACATTTGTTTACAACACCTTTACCGAATGTAAACCGACAAAGTTTGCCGCAACGTTTGAAACCATTTGCAAAGCCGACTTCGCATACACTCTTCATGCGGAACCGCCGAAAGAACTCGTCTTTTTGCAAACGGAAACATTTGCAAACCCGAATGCCGTAAGCGACTATTCTCACACAGTGACATCCGTCACATTGCCCGCAACGTTGAAAGCGTGCGAGCAAAATGCGTTTTATTCATTCAACAAGCTGAAAACGGTAATCTATTCGGGAACGGTCGGCGATTGGTGCGATATCGATTTTAGCAACGGCAGCGCAAATCCTCTTGCCAAAGGCGCGCAACTGATCATCGGCGGCGAAACGATCGAAGGGAAATTAACCGTTCCGTCAAGCGTTACGAAAATCATGCCTTACGCATTTTACAAGTACAAAATAATCACCGAATTGGAACTTTCGGACGGAGTGACCGAAATCGGCGATTACGCTTTTTATGAAACGGCTCTCCGCACGGCGGAATTGCCCGACGGTTTGGAAACGATAAGAGCGCATGCGTTTCAATCCTCCCCTCTCTACCGCATAAATATGCCCGAAAGTTTGACAACGATCGAAGCACACGCATTTGCGGAGTGCAGACTTGTGCTCGTGACCTTGCCGCAAAGTTTGGATAGCCTCGGCATAAACGCGTTCAAAGACAATCATATGCTTACGAGATTGATAATGACGCAAGAGCAGATCGACAATGGGATGACACCCGATTATACCGACCGGCTTTCAAGCTACTTCCGGACGCTTACCGCAGAAAGCCACGAGAGCACAGTGGAAAAAGTCGGAAATTTCGTCTTCTGGAAAGACGAAAACGATAATTATATGTTAATGGACTATCTGGGAAACGAAGATGAAATTACTTTACCTGCGGCGGTAAACGGAAATAAATACGCCATTCATGCCTTTGCTTTCGAAGTTTCCGAATTAGATAAAATTACATTCGAAGATACCTCGAATTGGCAAAGCAAATACGGATATAATGCGCCGAACGATATGGACGTATCCGATCCCACAACAAACGCAAGTAATTTACAGGAAACTTTCGTAAATCGTGAATGGTATCAAAAAGAAAATTGATTTATCCTATTGCATGGGTACGGGGTGGCGACCTCAGTTGAACACGCCCTAAGCGGCTCTTTTGTCCTTTGTCGGCGTTAAGTTCGCTCGACGTAGCGCCGAGGCTACGACATCGCTCGCTTGCCTTGACAAAGGCAACAAAATAGCTCGCTTAGGGTACAGGGTATTTTTACGAGCAAAATCGCGAGGATAAACGGGCGAAACGGCGCGAAATTGTACTTGACAGTACTATGAGCGACAGCCACAGGCTGATTAGCGGCAATCGGCTCACAACTATGGAGTGAGTACGCATGCAACACATCGCGCAGCATTTGGCTGCCCGCGATTTTGCCGTAAAAACGTGCTCTACCGGGGTCGCCACCCCGTAAAAGGCACGTTCTGTTGTTTTTAACAGAACGTGCTTTATTTTGCTACGGAGTTTTCGTCAACATAATAGATAAGTTATGCACCGTTATATAGCATCTCGATAAATCGTAAATTAATTTTTACTTAAAATATGCCAAATATCATTGCCCGTAAAGCCGCATTTTCGATACAGTCTTTCCGGGTTAGTAACATTCTTTACTTTGCCCGACACAGTTGCAAATTTTGCCTGCCCTTGCACTTTTGCGAGTAAATAATTCACAAGATGCTGTCCGTATCCGCGACCACGAAAACACGGCACGACGTTTGTCGTTCCGTTTCTGTCGAAAACGACCGCATGTTTTTGAAACATTACCGCCGATTTTGTCAATATCTTAAACGCCGACGAATATGCCGAATGAATACAGCTATCGCCAATATCTGTGTTCTATTCTTCGAACTTATCTTCTATGTTACAAAGCACTTCACAATCGCATCCGCCGCCGTTCGAATATAGCCACTCCGTAACTTCGGTTATCGGTTGACCGTGCTTTTGTAAAAACTCAAGGGTGATTTCAAGAGTGTGATTGCAACTTCTTACGCTCAACTGCTCGTCCAAGTAATCAAACAACTTATAAAACAATGCTTTCGGCATAGGCAATGACGACAAAAAATCTTGCTTTCGGTTTTCTTTATACGATTTTGCCAAAAGTTTACGACGCTGTTTTTCGTTTGTCGTCGAGCGTTTGTTGTAATCAGACATTCTACACCCCGTTAAAACGCTGTTGATTGCTTCTTAAAGCAAGTACATTATATCGCTTTTTGTGACGTTAAGCAATAAAAATACGGTACTCATTTTTCGGTGAATACCGTATTTATCACTTTTTCGGTTGATTATTATTTACTTCTTTCCGCGAAGTCGGCTGAGCCAGCTGTCTTGCGAGTCGTCGTCAAGACTTACAAAGCCGTTGTTGCTGCGCTGCTGCGTAGGGCGCTGCGTAATGGGCTGAGGTTGACCGAAAAACGACTGCTGAACGAGCGTGCCCTGCTGCTGCGAGGGTTCAGTGCGCTGCGGCTGTTGCTGTTGCACGGATTGCGTCTGCGCCGCCGGCTGCGCTTCCTGCTGCGGCGCTTCGGTCGCTCTGTTGAAGCCCGTCGCTATTATAGTGACCTGTATTTCGTCTTTAAGCTCGGGAGTTACGCCCGAACCGTATATGATGTTCGCACCCTTTGCGCAAATGTCTTTTACGAGATTGACGGCTTGAGAGTTCTCCTCCATCTTTACCTTTGCGCCTTCGATATTTACGATAACTCGCGTCGCGCCCTCTATGGACGTGCCGAGCACGGCGTTATTCACGGCGCGGCGCACCGCTTCTATCGCGCGGTTTGCTCCGCTCGCTCTGCCTATGCCGATAATGGCGTCGCCGCCCTTGCGCAATATCGTCTGGATATCCGCAAAATCGACGTTGATCCTGCCCGTGTTGTTGATAAGCACGGTAGTTGCTTGCACGCCCTGACGGAGCACGTCGTCGGCGTAGCGGAACGCGTCCTCGACCGTCATGCCTTTAGCGACGCTCGCAAGCCGCTCGTTGGGAACGATAACTATGGCGTCCACGAACTCGCGGAGCTTGGCGATGCCCGCTTCGGCATTGCGCTTGCGTATTTCGCCCTCGTATTCAAACGGCGTCGTAACAAAAGCTATCGTAAGCTTGCCCAGCTTTTGCGCGATCTCGGCAACAACGGGTGCGGCGCCCGTGCCCGTGCCGCCGCCCATGCCTGCGGTGATAAACACGAGGTCCATGTCGTTTATCATGTTAGTGAGCGCTTCTTTGCACTCTATAGCGGCTTGCCTGCCGACCGCGGGATTTGCGCCGGCGCCGAAGCCCTTGGTGATCTCCGAACCGATCTGCACGCGTTTTTTCGCCTTTGAGGCGCGCAAAGCCTGCCTGTCGGTGTTGATCGCCATGAACTGATTTACTCTAACGCCGGCGGCGATCATGTTGTCAACGGCGTTGCTGCCGCCGCCGCCGACGCCTATAATAACGGTCTTTACCGTGGACGACAAAGTATCGTTCGAGCGTCCGTCGTTGTCCTGTGAAAAATCGCCGGTGCGCGCGGTTTCAAATGTCATAATGCTTCTCCTTTATACGTGTTCAGCGTTTAGCAAGCCAACGTCTGAATTTGTTTATCAAGCCGACGCCGCTGTCTACCTCGCTCGAAAGTACCATATCCATCAATCCGAGCGCGGAAGAAAGCTGCGGACGCTCGTACATGGGAAGCGCCGGTTTTATTGGCTCGACCTCCCTGTTTAAACAGTCGGAAAGATATTCGCAAGCGCCGCGGATATGATTTATCCCACCGCCCGTCACGGACAGCGGCGTAATATCGGGATAATCGTAATCGCAACCCTTAAGCGCCTTATATATGTATCTTGCAAGGCGCTCCAGCTCGTTGCGCACTATCTCGTTGGTATCGGCAACGGGATAAGCGTACGTTTCGTTATTGACTTCCACCGAGTATTCGCGCTTTATAACTATATTTTCGGCTTTTTGCTGCTCGGCGCTCTTTTTTCCGTCGTCGTCTTCCACGTCATTCTCTTCATTCGGGAGAGAGAAGTCGGGATCGAGCGACAATATGAGCTTGCGCTTCAGTAGTTCCGCCGTGGTGTGCGGGATCTCGAGCCTGTCCTCGAGCGCGTACGTTATCCTGTCGCCACCCCACGGGAAATAATACTGACGGCATATACCGTCGCCGCGAGCTATGGTAAGCGTAGTTTCGAGCGCGCCTATATCGGCGAGCATGACGCAGTTGTCGCGCCTGTAGTCGTCGAAAAGAAACAGTATCTCCGCAAGCGACGCCGAAACGTATTCGGTTTCTTCTATCCCGCAGCTCGTTACGGCGCGATCGACGGTTTCTATAAAGCTGTTTTTCGCGAGTATGTACGATATGCTGCCGCCTATCTTGGAGGACGTCATGCCGGCGGGCGCGATTAGCTTGCGGTTATCGTCCAAAGTGTAATATATGGGCTGAATGTTTATGACCGTCCACTCGGGATCGTCGCCGAAAATATTGCCCTGGCTGTGGAGATTTTCCACGTCGCCGTCGGTTATGCGGCGCTTTTTGTTGACGGACATTGTAACATCGTTGACTTTGCACATTAAAAAATCGGCAGGCACGCCTATGTACAGCTTATTTATCTTTTGGCGCGCGCTGCTCTCGGCAGACGTCACCGCCTGCACGATCGATGCGGAAAGCTTATCCGGCGCGAACCACTCGCCGCCCGAAAAGCCGGCATACTCGCACACACCTATACCGTCGATGCAAATAGAGTTGTTTACTCCGCGCTCGCCGATCAATACGGTGATTTTACTCGTGCCGAAATCCAATATCGCAACGCTTTGTTTCAAGACCGAACCTCATTAACCGAATTAACTGAAATATTATACAACAACAGCATACTTCCTGTCAAGTACGTTATATAAAATATATCGCACACGCCGCCGATTTTCACACGTCACTGCGCGTTGACGTATTTTTCCAGATAGTACGCGTCGCCGTCCGTGGCGGAATACGTGTTCGTTATCTTGGAATTATCCGCGTCGATACGGCTGACGTATGTGCGAATAAGACCGGCGGACTTTTCCACGGGCGAATCGGGCTTGGGGTCGGCAAAGCAGCTCCAGCCTTCCTCGAGGAGCGCGCCGAACATTTCGCCGTCGTCGCCTATTTCTATCGAACAGCCGGCAGAGGTGCGAATATACACATATCCGTCGCGCGTTAAGTCCACAAAATCGATGCGCTCGGCGATCTGCCTGTCGTTAAGTCCCGTCGAGTACATAAATTCTATCAAGGTGTTTACTATGTTCCTGTCGAAGCCGTCCGAGCTTTGGAAATAACTTCCCACGCTTTCGGACACCGTGTTACGCGGCTTTACGATAAAGTATCCGCCTATCGGCGCATTCGAGGTGCTTCCTATCCTGCCCGAAGCGTAGCACTGACAGTATCCGTTTTCGGCGAGATACTGAAACGAACTGCCGTATACTATGTAGTTTATGGACACTCTGTCCGGGAACTTGCGCTCCACATTGACGACGCCGACATTGACGAACTCGCTCTCCACCCTGTTCTTTATGTCGAGCTCGTCCAAAAAGAACATAGAGCTGTTTGTCTTGATAGCCGCGGCGTCTATTATCTTTTCGTCGAACTCGGGCGAGCTCTCGTAATAATTGTACGCTTCGACATGACGAACAAGAAAAGTCGCGCCGCACGCTATAATGACTATAACGAGCGTCGCAACGACGGATAATAATGCTATCAGTTTCCTGTTCCTCATGCCGTAAGTATATCAAACCCTACGGCAAAAATCAAGTGTTTTATAAACATTCGGCGCGTATGTATACGGCGAGCTCATTGCGCGCCAGTCTTTACGCGTCGCACTCCGTGCGCTTTATGCTTGCACCGAGCGATACAAAAGCGGTTTCTATGCTCTCATACCCCCTGTCGATGTGCTCCGCGCCGTAAATCACCGACCTGCCCTCCGCGGACAGTGCGGCTATAACGAGCGCCGCGCCGCCGCGCAGGTCCTGCGCCTTTAATATCGCGCCGCAGAGCTTGGGTACGCCGCGAACTACCGCCACGCGGTTCTTGACCGTAATCGCGGCGCCCATTTTGGAAAGTTCGGACGTGTATCCGAAGCGGTTTTCAAAGAGGTTTTCAACGATGACCGAGCTTCCGCTCGCACGCGCGAGCAGTGCGCAGAACTGCGGTTGCATATCCGTAGGGAAAGCCGGATACACGTTTGTTTCGAGCGTGTGTATAGGATGCGGCCTTTCCGCGCCCGTTATCTTTACGCTGTCGCCGCGCACGGACAGGCGCGCACCCGTCATCTTCAGACGCTCGGTTATGCCGAATATGTGATCCGGCACGACATTCTTTACGGTAATGCTTCCGCCCGTCGCCGCCGCCGCGGCAAGAAAAGTGCCTGCGCTAATTCTGTCCGGCATGGGTCTGAACTTGCCGCCGTGCAGGCATTTTACCCCTCGGACTTTTATGACCGAACTCCCCGCGCCGGCGATATCTCCGCCCAAGCTGTTGATGAATTTTGCAAGGTCCGCTATCTCCGGCTCACGCGCCGCATTCACTATAACGGTCTCCCCGTCCAAAAGCGTCGCCGCCATCATTAGGTTTTCCGTCGCGCCGACGGACGCGAAATCGAAATTGATAACGCCGGCTTTCATGTCCGCTCCGTCGCAGCATATGACGCCGCAATCGTCCACTATCTTGACCGAAAGACCGGCAAGTCCGGACAGGTGCAGATCTATCGGGCGAAGTCCTATCTCGCAACCGCCCGGGTGGCTTATATAAGCCTTGCGGCAGCGCGAAAGAATAGAGCCCATAATAAATATCGACGAGCGAAGTTTGCCCGTCAAATCGGAATTTATGACGTTTAGCGTTATATCTCTGCAACATATATGCAGATCGTCGCCATAAAACTCCGCCGAACAGCCCAAATGCCGTATAATATCTATCATAGCGTCGATGTCTTTTAAATGCGGACACTTTTCGATTATCACAGGCTCTTCGGTAAGAATGCATGCGGCAATTATAGGCAGCGCGGAATTCTTCGCCGTCTGAATATGTATTTCTCCTTTTAACGGCGCGCCGCCGTCAACGACCAGTTTTTGCATACGCCACCTTCCGAGCCGACACAACGCACGGTCATTCCCAAGTCGGCTTCTTTTTTAGTATATGAAGGCATATGCTATTGCGTTACGGGATGGCGACCCCGGTAGAACACGTTTTTACGGTAAAATCGCGGGCAGCCAAATGCTGCGCGATACTTTGCTTGCGTACTCACTCCATAGTTGTGAGCCGATTGCCGCTAATCAGCCTGTGGCTGTC
>JAMPDA010000023.1 GCA_023665905.1 Roseburia sp. | reverse complement strand
GTTATTTTCTGTTGCACTTTCCTTGAAGTCGCCTTCACCGGTAGTTAGCCGGCGTTCTGTCCTGCGGTGTTCGGACTTTCCTCGTTAAAAACGCAACCGTCCGGTCATCTCGATAATACTATATCATATATTTTCGGAAACGGCAAGCGTTTTAATGCGGGACGCTCGACGGCGCTAAAAGATTTCGCGAGTTTTTCGGGAGTAAAAGCCGAAAGTTTAACACTGCATTCGTCTATTTACTCGTGTTTACTTCCGCGGTGCGCGCCGAAGCATGGACAGTTCGGGAAGCCGCACGCCGCACAGCAGCACGCGTTGCGCCGGAATTTTGGCGTCGGTTATTTCGTCGCCGTTTTCGGTCTTCATTACGGGCACTGTTATTGCTTTATTGAGATATCTAACGTCCGGCGAAAGCACCTCGAGCGTTTCGCCCGTGACGAAGCGATTGCGCATTTCCACCACCGCGCCCTCGGGTGTGTTGTCCATCACTATTCCGCAAAACTCGTAGTACGGCGGATCTATCGCGACACGGTTCGGCTGTCCGAAATAAAAGCCCGTATTGAAGCCGCGATTGGGAGCTTTTGCCGTTTCGGCGGCGTATATCTCAGGCACGGTCTCGCCGCGCAGAACGCAGTCGAGCGCCTTTCTGTACGCGCCGACGATACAGCCGACGTAATACTCGGACTTTACCCTGCCCTCTATCTTGAACGAAGTAACGCCGGCGTCCCTCAGCTCTTTTAGGTGTTCTATCATGTTGAGGTCGTTTCCGCCGAAGATATACGAGCCGTCGCTTTCCACAAGCTCCAGCTTTTCCGCGTCGCGCTCGGGCGTAAAGACCATGCGGCACGCCTGATTGCACTCGCCGCGGTTTGCCGAACGCCCTGTCAAATAGTTGGACAGCAAGCACCTGCCGGAATAAGATATACACATCGCGCCGTGGACGAACGCCTCCAGCTCCACTGCGTCGGGCAGGCTGTCGCGTATGCGGCGTATCTGCTTGAGCGACAGCTCGCGCGCGAGCACGATCCGCTTTACGCCGAGATCGGCGTAAAACAACGCGGTATCGGTGTTGAGCACGTTCGCCTGTGTGGACACGTGCACCGGCACGCCGGCATGCGCCTTCAGAATGCGGCGTATGAGCCCTATATCCGAAACGATCAATCCGTCGGCGTGCAGGCTGAGCAGATAGTCCACGTACTCGTCAACGGTATCTATGTCTTCGTCAAACGGAAAGATATTCAGCGCGACATAGAACTTTTTGCGACGGCTGTGCGCCGCCAGCGACGCCGCCTTAAGCGCCTCGTAATCGAAGTTCTTGCACGCGGCGCGCATGCCGAGCTTCTTTCCGGCAAGATAAACCGCGTCCGCGCCGTATTCGTACGCGACATCCAGCTTTTTCATATCGCCTGCCGGCGCAACTATCTCCGCGGCAGGCTTTGTGGCGCCGCACGCGCCGCCGCGCGGCGAGAACGCCTTACCCGAGCCGCGCGTCAACAATCTATCACCATCGGAAGTATCATGGGATTGCGGCGCGTCATTTTGAATATATAGTTTTTCAGTTCTTTGCGAATGGTATTATTGAGCGTGCCGCGATCGCAGTCGCGAAGATCGTACGACGAAAGTATGCGGCGCACCGCCTCTCTGCACTTTTCGAAGAAGTCGTCGCCGTCCTTGTCGTACGCCACTCCGCGCGACGTGATATCTATTGCGGAAACGGTGCCGGACAGCTCGTCTATACAGATGACCGCCAAAAGCAACCCGTCCTCCGCAAGATGCTTTCTGTCGCGAAGCACGGAGCTGTCGGTGTCGCCGACGCCCAGCCCGTCCACCAACAGGCTGCCGGAAGCGACCTGCTCGCCTATCTTGAAGGTCTTGGGCGAAACATAAACGCAGTCGCCTATGTCGGTTATGATTATATGCGAGGGCTGCTCGCCGAGCGCAACGGCGAGCTCGGCATGCTTTTGCAAGTGCCGATGTTCGCCGTGAACGGGAATAAAATACTGCGGCTTTATAAGCGCGTGAATAAGCGAAAGCTCGTCGCGGCAGGCATGTCCGGAAACGTGCAGTTCCGCCAAGCTCTCATAAATAACGCGCGCGCCGTGGCGATAGATGTTGTTTATTACGGTGTACACCATGCGCTCGTTGCCAGGTATGGGGTGCGCCGACAGAATGACGGTATCGTTGTAGCCGAGCTTGACTTTGGAAAAGTCGTCCATAGCCATGCGCGTAAGCGCGCTCATCGGCTCGCCCTGACTGCCCGTAGTCAAAATGACGAGATCCTTGTCGTCTACGTTCTTTACCTTTTCGATGTCCACTATTTGACTGCGGTCTATCTTAAGCTCGCCGATACGCGTGGCACATTCCGCCACGTTTATCATCGACCTGCCCGAAAACGCCACCTTGCGCCCGAACTCCGCCGCGAGGTCTATCACCTGCTGCAATCTGTGGATATTGGACGCAAACGTTGCGATGATAAGCCGTCGTCCCCTGTTTTCGTTGAAGATATTGCGCATAGACCGCCCGACGGTAGCTTCGCTCATGGACGAGCCCGGGCGCTCCACATTGGTGCTTTCGCACAACAGCAGCAAAACGCCCTGCCTGCCGATCTCGGCGATACGCTGAAGGTCTATCATATTGCCGTCGATAGGCGTGTAGTCCACCTTGAAGTCGCCGGTATGAAACACCGTGCCGACGGGCGTCGAGATAGAAAGCGCGCATGAACCGGCTATGGAGTGCGACACCTTGACGAATTCCACCTTAAACGCACGGCCGAGCGACACCACATTGCCGGGCTGTACTACGTTGAGCCGAGCATTGTCAATGTGCATTTCGCGCAGTTTGTTCTCAATAAGCGCAAGCGTCAAACGCGTGCCGTACACCGGCACGTTACATTCGCGCAGGAAATACGGTATCGAGCCGATGTGGTCCTCGTGACCGTGCGTGACCACTATGCCGCGTATTTTATCCTTGTTCAAAAGCAGGTACGCCGGATCGGGAATTATCAAATCCACTCCCGGCGTGTCCGATGTGGGAAACGTCGAACCGCAGTCGATGATTATTATATCGCCGCCGAACTCGAGCGCGGTCATATTCTTGCCGATCTCGCCCACTCCGCCCAAAAACACGACCCGCAAAACGGGTTCTACTATCTTTTTTTGTTGCAAAAATCTTTGCCTCCGTAATTTATTACACGTAATTTATAATCGTAAATTACGATAAAACCATGTTTACACAAAGTGTTTAAAAAACACCGTCAATATCCAAACGGCATTGCGCCGATATAAACTGAGCCGATACATGCAAACGACGCACGGTACTAATATGATACGATATATATAAAGAACGTAAAAGACGTTTCCGTATACAAGCCGAGCAAGAAATCAAATCAACGCTTACACGATTTTTAACTGCCCTATAACACTGTAATTATAACTCAACCGCGCGAAAAACACAACTGTTTTTAACGCGTTTTCGCAAAAAATCTGCGTACGGAGCAAGGACAGTAAAACTGACTTCTTGCCTTTTCGACCGAAGCGAGAACAGTCAAACCAACTCCGTGTCATTTCGACCGAAGCGAGCGACAGCCAAACCACCCCGATGTCATTTCGACCGAAGCGACGGAAGTCTTTTCCACTTGATGTCATTTCGACCGGAGCGAGCGTTAGCGAGCGGAGCGGAGAAATCCAGGCGCGTAAGCGCCGCACCGCGACGCATGCGTCGCGGAGTGAAGATGTAAAAAGGAAAAATGAATAAGTGGACGGTGGTTGAGTTTTCATTTCTGCGGCGGTTCGCCTGGATCTCTCCACGCGCATTGCTCCGCAATGCTTGGTCGAGATGACAAAACGGTGGTTTAACCGCGCGACTTTCGGCAAAGTCCAACCACCGCTTGTACATACCCAACGCCGCGCACTCTAACCAACTCCTTGTCATTTCGACCGGAGCGAGCGTTAGCGAGCGGAGCGGAGAAATCCAGCGGCTTTGCCGCGCATGATTATTGTATGGCTGTAATAAAGCCGCTCCACCCTGCGGCTACGCCAAAGATTTCTCGACTGCGCTCGGAATGACAAATCGGTGGTTTAACTGTTCTACCTTGCGGCGGATCGCCTGGATCTCTCCACGCGCATTGCTCCGCAATGCTTGGTCGAGATGACAAGACGGTGGTTTGACTGTTCTACCCTGCGGCTACGCCAAAGATCTCTCCACTACACTCGAGGTGACATGACGGTGGTTGCGGTGCAACGTCTGGTCCGCAGAAAAGCTAAGCGCTCCGAGATAACTCGAAGCGCTTAAATTACTTAACCGTTACTTCCCTTTTTACATTCCCGATTCGGGCGGGAAACCGTTGTTGTTGCCGTTGCCGCCGTAGTTGACGGGACCGGACTGCGGCTGCTGCGTAGGCTGAGCGGACTCGACACCGGGGTTCAGCTCGATGGGCGGAGTCGTGGGATCGAAGCCTGCGCCCGTGCCGAGCATGAGGTTGGGATCCTGCTGAGCGTTCATGGTGGGCGGCAGATAGCCGTACGACTGATAAGCCGTTGCGCCGGGCGCCGCGAGCCGCATCATCTGCTCCTCCAGCTCCATCTCCGACATCAATATCGCCTCCAACTCCTCGCGTTTGCGCTTGCGATGCTTAAGCGCGATAATGACGATGATGAGTATTATGATCGCAAGCACTACTGCGCCGAGCACGCCTATCCATATCCAGGTATGCGATTCAAAGCTTATCACTATTCTCTGCCAGAACGTGGGATTGGGCATGTCGATATTGATAACGGTGAACGTGAAGGACTTAGCCTCGTCTGTGGTATCCGACACTTCCACGGTGATCTGCGCCCTGCCGTTGGCAAAGAACTGTATCTCGAGATTGTCCTCGGCGGTCACTCTGACGTCCACAAGCGCCGGAATGTCGGACTTGGCGGAGATAAACTTGAGTATGTCGCCCGGGTTATCCGTGAACATCTTGTCGGGAGTGAGGTTGACCACGCCGTCATCGTTGAGCAGATAGCCGTCGCCCGATTGATAGAACGTATAGCCGTTCTTGAACGCTTCTATAAGCTCGGGCTTGGGGTTCTCATCGATATGGACTTTGAACTTGGCGGGATACGCGACCGCGTTTTCCTTGCCGACGTCGCTTGCGAGCGTGAATTCCGCATTGAGCTCTATGTCGCTCTGCTGCGTCAAACGAATGGCTCTGAACTTCCATACGCCGTCGGTTTCGGTCACGCGCACATAATCGGTATACGACGCAGGCACGGTGACTTTGGTGACGACGTAGTCGGCGCCGGGATTGAACTTGGGCAATTCCGTCGTGTCGTCGTCGCCGTCCGCCGACGTGGATATGCCCATATCGGACGAAGCGACAACGTGCGGTGCGCTCTTAGAGCCTGCCACATAGGTATTATCCAATTCGGAAACGAGGAGCTCGGGCGTGAGCGTAGTCGTCATGCCGCGCAAGACCGTTATGTCATTTAAGCCTCCGATTTCGGCAAAGTTGTAGCTTACCTTGAACCGGACGGTGAATGTGACTGATTTTGTTCCCACATCGTCGTCGGCGACAGTTATCTGCACGGACTGTGTGCCGAAGAAGCCGGTCTGCGGCTTTATGAGAAGTTTAACGTTGTACGGGTCGTTGGGATCGTAACCGACGACGACCAGGCTGTTTTGCATGCTGTCTACCGCGGTGGACGTCAGCGACTCGGACGGCAGTATGTCTACGCCTACTATACGGAGATACGTATCCGATATTCCGGCTTGGCTCGGTTTGTCGGTGTCGTTGGGATCGGTAACGAAGTCCGCGATATCGATAGCGATATCGGACAGAGCGTCCGTCGTGGAGCCCACGATAGCATACTCGGTTATCTCGCCGGGATGCAACGCCACGGGCGCGGAATTGAGGATAGTCACATTGACGGTAATAAACACGCCGTGGCTTCCGTTATCCGCAAGACCGCTGCCGCTTCGGTCGAGTATCTGCAAGTACGCCGTGCCCGTATAGCCGCGCAGGTACGATTCGGGCGAAACGGTTATCGACAGGAAGTGGTTTTTGTCGTTGTCCTTAAACGCAGGCGTTATGCTGGCAAGCCGCGTCTTAGTAGTGCCGATGATCGTAGATACCTCGAACTCCCCGTCCGTAACGTAGTCCGCCTTGTGCGCGTCATCGTTGCTGACGAGCCTGTACGAATCTTCGTCGGTGATAGCGTTATTGTTGGGGTTGTCGGGGTCGGACAGCCACTCGTACACCTTGAGCTCGAGCGCCGGATTGTCCTTGGTGACATACGTGTCGAGGACATAGCTGTATTCGTCCACGCCCTGCGACAGCGTATAGCCGTAGCCGTCTTTATCCAGCACGCTCTTGAGCGCGTCGTTTTTCACCGTAAAGTCGGAGTTGACTATCGTGATGTGCAGAGTGGACGTCGCCGTCTTCTTTTTACTGTCCTCGCCGGTGAACTTGATATCGAACGACACAGCTTCCTGATACACGCCCTGAGTATCCTTGACGTCGATACGGCGGTTGATATACACGAGCAGCGAATGTGCCGGTATGGATATCGTCGTAGCGCTGTTCTTTCTATAGTTCTTAGGGCTATCGCCGTTGTTGGCGACGATATCTATGGCGCGCGCTTTGCCGTTGCCGCTGCGCCAATCGAGCGTTGCCGGCACGCCGGAGAACGCGTCGTTGTAGTCGGCGGCTGTCGTGCCGGACTCGTGACCCTTGATGGTGACCGTGTCTTCGACGTCGGAGTCGCGGAACATAGGCGAAAGCCGGTCTTCACTGTCGAACACCGAGAAGAACGCATAGTCGTTGACTTTTCCCGTAAAGGAACGCGCGGAAACGGTATCGGCGTCGTCGTTGGCTATGGGCGCGGAGTTCTCCACTTGCACATAGAACAGCGAGCCGCCCGAAATAGCGGTGCTTGCGGTCGGAAGGACAAAGCGACTTTCGGCAGGGTTGACGTATTTTTCCACCTCTACGTAGAAAAGTATCTGCGTGTTGAGGTTAGCCGTAACGGGCGTAAACGTGAGCGACACGCCGTCCGCACCCATCTCGAAGCTGAAGTAATTGTTGATATACTCGAGCAGATCGGGGTTCAATGCGGAGTCATACGAAGTGCCGTCCGCATGCTTACCGCCTACAAGATATCCGTTAATTTCTTCCCTGTCGGCATTGCCCGGCTCGGTAGACTTATACTTATCGGAGATCTTGAAGTAGTTTGTGGGATTCTGACGCGCCGCACCGACATCAAAGTATTTCTTAGTGATATCGGCAGGCTTCAAGCACACGGCTGCGCCGTCGTTAAGATCCACAAACGCGTACACCTTGACGTCGTAATTGAGGTTTGCGGTCGAGGAAGCTACGTCGGGATCGCTTATAAAGCCGTCGGCGGTCTGATCCACGGAAGCAGGCTTGCCGTTATAGCTCAGGAACTGATACGTGCTCTGAACGCCTACGATAGTGCGCTCGCCGTTGGGTCCTTCCGGATCGCGAGTGTCGATATCGACGCTGAAGCCCGAGAAGTCGTCGTACGACTTGACGTTTACGGTTTCCGCGTATGCCGTATAGAAAGTGCTACCGTTCGGCTGCGCGTTCTGAATGGCGTGCTTATTGGTTACGGCGGAATACAGCGTGCAAATGCGTATGACGATCTTGACGGTATTATCCATGATGTCGTTGCCGTTGTCACGCACGTAGAAGGACAATTCGTCCCAATCGGTATAGGCGTCGAAGCTTAAGCATGTTATCCTAAAGCTCGTTTCGAGCGAATCGAGTATTTCTATCTTATACTTGTCGTTTGCATACACCGAATCGTTGTTTCTCTCCGGCTCCATCGGGAAGCCGTTTAGCGAGAACCTCTTGCCCGTGCGGAACAAGCCTATATTATTGTTATCGTCTTCGTCGAGATCGCGAGCTACATTCCTTATATTGACCTGAAGCGTTTCGTACGCGGACACGGTTTTGGTGTTTCCGTTGTCGCTTATCTGCACGGACCTCGTCTTGGAAGTGGAATCGCTCAAAGCGACCATGTACAGATCGTACACGCCGAGCGCTTCGACCAAGCCGCCGGAAACGACCACGTCGCCGTTACTGTCCGTACGGTATTCGTACGAGTCGTTTCGGTTATCTTGCGCATCAAAATGCAAGGCAAGTCCCTGATTGAGCGTCGCCGTGTGCCCGTTTTCGACGGAAGTTATGGGCGTAGGCTTGGAGCTTGCTACGCTTACGTACATCGTAAACTGGATGGCGCCGTTCGCCTCGCCGTCCGACAGTGTTACAACGATCTGCACATTGGTGCACACCTTATCGGCAATAACATTGAGGCTCAAATATCCTTTACCGCTTTGGTTCTCGTTGGTCACAAGGTCTTGTACGTTGCATAACAATCCATCGGAGCTCGCCTTAACATTGGTTATGCGCAACGCCCAGGGGGTATCGTCCTTGGCTATGCCGGCATAACCGAGATTTGCGTTTGCAGGCTCGTCGGTTCTGCTGCTGCGCAGTTTGTACGCCGGCTGCGCAAGGTTTGCCGCGGTAAGCTGGCTGTATGACGGGTAAGCGCCGGTGCCTAGATATTCGTTCTTATCACTCACAAAGTTGTTATAGTTTGAAACATAACTGGAGTATGTATACGAATTGTTGGCGGAAGCGCTTGCATCCACGTCCGCATTAGTACCGCTAAAGTAGTCATACGGCGTGGTAAGCAATGTAAAGTGATCGCCTACTCGCATCGTGACGTTGGACGTAACGTCCGCCAACCGCACCGTGGGAATATTGTTTTCCACATTTAGGATAATATACAGCGTTTTCGTTTCGGCGCCCGAACTGTCTTTGAATTTAAGCGATATAAGGAACTGCGACTGCGAAACGATGTTATTTCCGTTTTTGTACGTGGTGCGCCTGTTTACCTTAAAGCGAATATAATTGTCGCTCGGCACGGACGCGGTCGTAAGCGCAGAGCCATCGAAGTTCATCGTCATCATAACGTCGGGCTGCGCGCTGCTTTGCGAATTGGTCTTGTAATCAAAGAACTTCATCGTGCCGCCGCGAAGCGCGGTATTGGCAGCGGATGCGTCGCTTAATACACCGTTATAGAACGGCGTAGCGAAGATATCGCCCGTTTCCTGCTTAAAGGCAGATGTGCCCGCGGGGATGCTCCAATAGCTATTTCTGTTCGTGACCAAAAGGTCGCTGTCGCTTATCAGTTCGCTGACGTTGAGCGCATATGCCGACCCTTCGCCTACGCCTACGGTAATTTCGACTGCCTTATCGCCTGCCGTCGCGCCGTTAAGTTGAGTCTTTACGAGCTGCGTTATGCGCGACTCGTTGCGGAGCGCCGTGGCTTCCGTCAAGCTTTGTTTGAGCATAGGCGCGGCGTTGAGCACGCACACGCGAATTTCGAGCGAAACGTAAGATGCGCTGTTCCAACCGTCGCCGCAGCTATCGTAAATAAGTATGTGCAACGGATAATACGCCTTGGTAACCGTGCCGTCGCTCGATTCCGAAACTACAAGTCCGCGCGCAGCGTAATTGGCTTCCGACACTCCCGAAAGCACGGTTTTTGCATACGGCGTGATAGAAAGCTTGGTCCCGCCCTCGGTAACGGCTACGCCGAAATACTCGCTGTATCCCTCGTCGTCGGTGCCGTACAATCCGCCGTTAGGCGTAAAACTATCGGTAGCATTGCCGTTGTACGTTGTCACCGGGGTGCTGATGCGATCCGTAAAATACTTGCGCATGGACGCTTGAGCCACTGCGTTGTCCGGCGCCGTATTGGTATATTTTTCGGAACCGTATGTATTGGCGCGCTTGTAAGCGCTCTCGCCGCTCGACCAAGAACCGAGCTTTTTGGTGGAATCGAAGTAGAAGTACGCCTGGTCGCCGGTATCGTTGTCCGCAAACACGACATTCTTGTTGTACGTAGAATTGCCTGCTGTTTTTGCAAGCGTATAACTGAACGGCGTGCCGCCGTTATACAGCTCCACATACGTATAATAGCCGTTGATGGCGTCGCCGTTTACGGCGTTGGCGACGGAGCTCGACGCGTCCGGCGTGAGCGATATCTCGCTGTTGCCGATCTCGAGGTTGAACACAACCGTCGCGGTCTTCTTTTCCTTATCCTCGGCGCGCTCCGCTTCCGTCGTTCCCGAGCCGTAGTTTATCTTAGTGCGGCCGTTGTCATTCTGGCAGAGCGCAACATTTACGGACAGAGTGAGGTTGACCGAGCTCGCACGCGTAGTCTTTTTGGTAAGGTAGATGCCGAATTGATGCTCCAGCAACGATGTGCTCTGCGCCGCGAGATACAGAGCGTTGCCGTCTGCAAATTTATCGCCGACCGAGGCGTTTGTATAAATCTCCGAAGCTGTGCCTTCAACGGATTTTTTATTCGCTACGGCAAGGTTGTTGTTGAAATACGGCGAACTTTTAGAATTGCTGTAGTCCTCATCTCCGCTGCCGACGCCGTTCGCGTACGAAAATATCTGCACGTACGGATTTTCGGAAAGCGCATAATCGTCACCATACTCATTGCCGCTCCATTCATGTTCACCGTCGCTTATGGTTATGGCAGGGCTTATGGCGTTAAGATCGTAACGATCATAAGGCGAGCCGCCGCCGATATCGTAAGCGACATATTCGGTCGTTTCGTACACGACGTTGCCGCCCACTTCGTTGACCAAACCGTTTCTGAGCGCCATATAGCTCATCGGGATATACGTTTTGATATCCTCACTGCTATTGACTTTTATGGTGTGCGAATACTTGAACGCAGTTTCGCCCGTAGCGTATTCGTAATCGTTGCCGTTTACGTACACTTCGCCGGAAGTTGTGCCCGGAGCATTACCTGTATCTTTGACGGTGGAAACATAGTTGATGTTGCCGTCAACTCCGTCAGCTACGGTGTAGTATCCGCCGAACTGGTCGTAATAATTGTACGTGACGATACCGGGGGATTTTATCGTCATTTGATACGAGTAAGTCGTATATCCGTCCACGACGGCTGCGCTGCCGTTTTTGAACGACGTATCCAATTTGAAGGTATCGCCGCCGTACGCCGCTTGGTCACGCATAAGCACGGTAAGCTGCAAATACTGTCCGGACGGGAACGCCTTTTTGGGCTTTACGCTTATCACCCAATCGGTAACCTTCCAGCGTCCGCTCGCGTCGAAATATTTGGAAGCGACAGCCGAGCCTACATTGGAAAGCGTGGTTTCGCCGAGCTCGGTCACGACATCGGCGCGCGTCTTCCACGCCGTGCCGTCGAAGAACCAAATATTGCAACTACCGAGATCCACGTATTCGTGCGTAGAGCCAACAGCGTTAGAGCTATTGCCGTTGAGCCAATTCAATATCACCGAACTGCTTATATCGGGAACATAATCTTTGAGAGCGCTACTCTGCGCCGAAGGAATGAGTAAACCGACTGCAGGCGAAAGCACCGCGCCCTGAAGCGGATCTGCGTCTGTGGTGAGCGCTTTTATCTTGGCTGCGGATACGTTTTTATCACCGGCGAATTTTGCCGCCGACGAAGAATTGGGCGCAAAATATCTATCGGACTCGGCGTCGGTCGCGTTAACGGCGTCGATGACCCAGAGGTTCATGCCGTTGGTCGAGGTGCCGGCCTCGCCTTTTACAAAGCCGTCGTCGCCGTAATTGACCGTCATTTTGGAGTTGAGCACTTCGACGCGTATCTTGAGTACGGAGAATTCTTCGTCCGACCTTCCGTCAGTCGCATAAAACTCGAGCCACAGCGTGTTTACCTTTTGCGTGGAGTTCAGCGCCGTCAGCGTGATCGTATCGGACGTTATATTTACGCCCAGATAATTGCCGAGATATGCCCTGCCGGCGGCTACGGAAATACCGCCTTCGGTATACGATATTCCGTCGGTTTCGCTGTCGGTGTCGTCGAAGACTCGCACACCCTTTTCGGGCATGAACATGATATCGATATCTTCGTTGTCCTTTAAGAAGCTGTCGTCCGCAAATACGCGCACGTTGTTTACAGTCTGCTCTTTCTTGACCGCAATGGAGAGCGTCGTCGGCACATCGACTGTCGTGCCGTTATCGTTGTACGACGTAGCGGTAGTGGAAACGGTGTGGATCGCGTCGGGATCGCTCAGATACGGAGTGCTGTTGACGACGCGAACTTCGACTTTTATCTTTTTGATGCCGTACGAAGCGCCTGCCGCGCCAGAACCGGTGCGGTCGCGAATTTCAAGCTCGAATTCGGCCTTCATTCCCACCTGCATACGGGATTTGCCGGTGATAGCTAGGAAATCCAAATAATAGCGTGTGCCGTCGATGTATATGCTGCTACCGAAGTTGAGATCCAAGTACGTGCCGTTGGAAACATTCGGCTCGGTAAACTTGTTTATACTTGTGTTTGTGTACGGATCGAAAGTATATCCGTCGAGATACTGCGCGTCGTCCGTGCGCTTAAAGTACAGCCTGTCTACGCCCAAACTCTTTGTGCCGGGCGAACCGAAACGGTTGTTAGCCGCAAAACATGTAGAGTACGATTGAGAAAGGTTCAGACCTTTTTTATTCGTCGCACCACTCAAGGCGTCGATCATAGCCGTTTTGTACGTGCCGGACGAATAATCGTAGTACGCCGAATTTCTGCCGTCGCCGAGCGCGCTTACGGCAAGATCGCCGCTGCCGGCGACGCCGCCGACCGTAAACGCCTTGGTATTGCTGTTGTACGCACCCGAAAATCCGTTGAGCGTAAAGCCCTTTTCGGGATACGCAATTCCGGCTTCCGTCATGTCGTAGTCGGTCAAGATGTCGTAAGGCGTGATAAATACGGTGCTGTCTACGGGAATGTCGTATCTTATCGTCGGAACTTCTCCTGCCGTATACTGCATGAGGATATCCGTGCCGTTGTATGTGTAATCGATTTTTGCCGCGCTCGCTTCCGCAACGGCGGTGGGCGCGGTGTTATTTACCTTAACGGCAATATATACGGGAGTGTTGGACGCAGTTCCGGCGCTGTTTTGGTCGGTGACCGTAACTCTTTGATACATGTATCGGTTGAACGTCCAGCTGTTGAGCTTTATCCTTACGCCTTTGATCGTTTTATAATCGACGCCGCCGATATTCACGGTAGTTGCGGAAGCGTTTGCGGCGCTCGTAGTAACCCTGCCGTCGAAATACGACACAGGGATATAGATGTCTTCCGTAGTAACGGTAAAGAAGCGCCCATCCGAGTTATTGCTCACCCTGCCCTGCAAAGTTGAGTTGCCGTCCGTGACCTTTAACAGATCGTTGAGATGTCCGTCCGCAAGCATGGTGGTCGTATAGAAGTTATCGGCGTCGGAAGCAAGCGCCTGCAAGCCGTCCGACGTAAGAGTTCCGTCGCTCTTTTTGTATTTGCCTATGGGGTACGTCGTGCCGTTTGCGGTAATGCCCATGGGTGAAAACACAAACTCGGCGTTCACATTGCCCTCTGCGGTAGGCATTATGCTCGCGCCGGCGCTGCCGCGCTCAGTCGAGATGGGCGTCGGCGCGGAGTTGTTTATCAGAACGGCTATCGGCAGCCATATGCCGGTGTCGTCGCTGTCGCCGAGGTCGTTGATCCTTATAAGTAGGTAGAAGTGCCCGGGATTCTTGGCGTACGTATTGTTGGCATAACTGCTGCCGTCGGCGGTTATTGCTTTTCCGCCGCTGCGTCCGCTCGCATACATGGAGCGCGACGCGCGCAGAGCATATACGCTAAGCGCCGACTGCGTGTACGAATACTGTATAAACGCTTTATCGGAATTTACGGCGCCCGTGGTGACTATATCCGTGGGGAAACCGGTTTCGTATCCGCTGCCGAGCTCGCCGCTCGTAGCGGCGGCGGTAAACGCGGCGCTCGTCGGATATCCCGCGCCTTTTATCGCGTTGTAATACATTCCGCTCGAAGGGCTCGAAACGGACACGACCTTGCCGTCTTTAGTGACCTGCACATACTCGCTCGTCGGCAGCTTGACTTCCATTATCTTGTGCGTGGAAGAAGTCATCGACGTGACGTCGCTGTCGATAAAGTAAGTGTTGAGGTTTATGGCGTTGGTGCCGCTCGTAAATCCGACTGTGATCGTATTGAGAGCAGTCGTGCTGATGACGGGCACGCTGTTCATGTTTCTCATGACGGGACGCGCGTTCGTCACCTTGAACACTATGTTCATGGAAACGGGCGTAAAGTACGTAGACTGATAGTTGGTGCCGCGCGCACCCGTTTTTTCCACCACGTACAGCGTTACGGGAAGCACTATGTAGTTCGAGCCCGACTTCATGCCGACTATCGTTATCTGCGTAAACGCGTTTGGTATGTATGTTCCGCTCGAATCGTTCTTGCGCGCGTTCGTCACTTTGTACGACGTGTAACCCGATTCGTTGTCGAGCTCGCGTATCTTGTACTGTCGCGACGAGTTGGAACTTGTAATTCCCGTCGTGCTGTCCAAAGATATGAGCGCCATGTCGTAAGTCGATTTAAAGTTGGTTATAAGGTCCGACGCCTGCAACTGCACGCTGATACCGTCCACGGCGGAAGCTGTGGTATAAACCGAGGAGTTATATACCTTCATATCGCCCGTGACGAACGCCGTATATTTGCCGGATCCGTTGGGATTGTAGATGTATGTCGCATCGCTGTTGCCGGTTACGCTCGTAAGACTGGTGCCTGCCGACTTGCCGACACGGACTTTGTTGGTAGTATTTGTCGTCTTTTTGTTGATATTTGCGGTGTCGGAGCCGTTTACGCTGTAGTGATACGCTTCACTCGTTTCTTTTATCGTAAGCGTAAAGTGTATAAGGGCGTAACCGCGCTTGGCGCTCGCGCCCGACGCCGTGCCGCCGTAGTCGTCCCTTACGTGCACGTATAGATTGAGTATGTTGTCATCGGTGCAACCCGTAGTGTAGTTTTTACGCGGTATTCGCTTTATCTCGGTTATTTCTATCTTCAGCGTCGAACTGTTATACTTCCAGGAAATATAATCGACGGCAGATACCGTTTTTGTTGAATTAAGATATATAGGCACGCCGCTGTTAGACGAGCTCGATGTGCTCGCCGCAGTGTTCACCGTATCGAGATTGGTCGTAGTGCCGTTGGAAAAACGCAGATTTTGACCGCTCGCCGTACCGTTGACGTTGAGGTCTCTCGCGATATCGGACGCCGAAAACGAAATATTGGTATACGTGCCGCGCGTCTTTTCGCCCAAGCTGTAAACCGTGGCCGTTTCGGTCGGATCTCTGTTGACCTCGAGCGCGGTGATGAGGATATAGCCCGCCGCGTCGGACGAATTGGTGCCGGACGCGACAGTGACCGATTGATTGACGTATTTGTTATTTACGGTAACGGCGCCCAAAACCGCGTTGGAGTTTTGCGAAAGCGCGCCCGACTTGATGTAGCCGGAGCCGCCGCCACCGCCGCCGCCGACGCCAGAATACCAACCTCTCGCGCTACTTGCGCCATTGCCGCCTGCGCCGCCCACACCGGAGCTGCCGCCCGCCGAGCCGTTAGTGCCGACAGCACGCGTACTGTTGCCGTATCTGCTGCCGCCTGCGCCGCCGCCGCCGGAGTAATAACCCGCACCGCCGCCGCCGCCGCCGGCAGGATAATACGTGCCGTCATTGCTGGACACAGCAGTCGGGCACTGAACAGCTCCGCCGGCACCTGCCGCGGACGTAGTAGCACCACCGCCGCCGCCGCCCGAAGTACCGCTGCCTGCGGTGCTCGTTCCGCCGGCGCCCGCATTAGCCGCGCCGCTACCGTTACCACCTGTTCCGCCGCTATTTTGAGCCGCGGCATTCGGCGTTGAACCGTTGCCTTTGCCGCCTCTGCCGCCGCCGCCGCCCGCTTCTATCAAAAGGTGCGCGGAACAAGAGTAATCGCCGCTGGTGCAAGTGCTGGTGAGCGCTATGTGCGACCTACCGCCGCCGCCGCCGCCGCCGTTGCCCGAAGTGCCGTTGCCGCCCTTGCCGCCCGACGTTCTGCCTGCAGTCACTCCGCCTGCGCCGCCGGTCGCACCCGAGGCGTCGCCGCCCTTGCCGCCGACATACATGTACAGCGTCATCGACGATTTCAACGTCAAACCGGTGCGCGCATATCCGCCCAAACCGCCGGTTTCGCCGTTGCCGTTTTTGCCGCCTGCGCCACCGTATACTTCTATTTTATATATGCCCATGGGCAGGGTGACCGAATACACCGAGGAGGTATTGGTATACTTAAGCTGATCCCCGTTGTAGAGAATCGATCCGCTATTGTAATTAGTTCCCGACGCCGGCGTGTATGTAGTAGACTGATAAACGCTGCCGTCTTCGCTGTCCACCGACATGCGCTTGGATGATGTTCCGAACGAAACAAGCACGCACGTTACGCCTATCGCTATCGCGACGACGACGCTCATGAGTATTATCAAAAAACCTTTAGTCGTTAAGACTGCCGAACGGTTCCTCTGTTTTTTCATGTAGGCACCCACCTCTTGACTGTAAGCCGACCGAAAATCGACAAAGATGTTTACAATTTGTTCACATTTATGTGGTTATACAGATAAATGTTAACACATTGTTCATATTTTGTCAACACTTTTTTACATTTTCGGTCAAATGTTTTGACCGCCGCCGACCGAATTTTTTTATTATACGCTCGCGTACTCGCCGATTATTCGCTTGACAAGCGGCAGACAAAAGTATATAGTACTTAATGGTCATAAAATACACGGAGGTGAATGTATGAAAATAAATCCTTTATTTGACCGTATCGTTATCGAACCTTTGGAAACAGAAGAAAAGACAAAGAGCGGCATCGTTCTACTCGCAAAAGATCAGGAGAAGCCGCAGATCGCGCGTGTGACCGCAGTGGGTCCCGGAGGACTTGTGGACGGCAAGGACGTCAAAATGGTCGTCAAGGTCGGCGACAAAGTTTTGTACTCCAAGTACGCCGGAAGCGAGTTCAAAGTGGACGACAAGACGTTTACCGTTATGCGCCAAAGCGACGTGCTCGCAGTAGTCGTCGATTAGTTCTACCCTATCTATTTAATATATAAGGAGTTTTATTATGGCAAAACAGATCAAAACGGGCGACGAAGCCCGTAAAGCGCTGGAAAAAGGCGTAAATACCCTTGCAGATACCGTTAAGATCACGCTCGGACCCAAAGGCCGCAACGTGGTCCTCGACAAAAAGTACGGCGCGCCGCTCATAACCAACGACGGCGTCACCATCGCCAAAGAGATCGAGCTTGAAGACCCGTTCGAGAACATGGGCGCGCAGATAGTCAAAGAAGTTTCGACTAAAACAAACGACGTCGCCGGCGACGGCACGACCACCGCTTGCCTGCTCGCGCAAGCCATTATCCGCGAAGGACTTAAAAACGTCGCCGCGGGCGCCAACCCTATGGTCGTGCGCAAAGGCATTGAAAAAGCGACCAATGCGGCTGTCGAACACCTCAAGTCCATCAGCAAGACCGTCGACGGCAAGACCGCAATAAATCAGGTTGCGTCTATCTCCGCTTCCGACGAAACGATCGGCGAGCTTATAGGCGAGGCTATGGAAAAGGTCGGCAAGGACGGCGTCATCACCGTCGAGGAGTCCAAGACGATGACGACCAACCTCACCCTCACCGAGGGCATGCAGTTCGACCGCGGCTACGCTTCCCCGTATATGTGCACGGACACCGAAAAAATGGAAGCGGTTTTGGACAACCCCGTCATTCTCATCACTGACAACAAGATATCCAATATACAGGAGATCCTTCCCCTGCTCGAAAAGATCGTTTCGCAGGGTCTTAAGCTTTTGATAATCGCAGACGATATCGAATCCGAGCCGCTCGCGACGCTCGTCGTGAACAAGCTGCGCGGCACGTTCAACTGCGTCGCCGTCAAAGCGCCCGGCTTCGGCGACCGCCGCAAAGAAATGCTGCGCGATATAGCCGCGCTCACCGGCGGCACGCTCATTTCCAACGAAACGGGCATCGACCTCAAGGACGCCGAGGTTACCATGCTCGGCAGAGCCAAGACCGTAAAGGTGGACAAGGACAACACGACTATCGTCGAGGGCAAGGGCGATCCGCAGGAGCTCGCCGCGCGCATCAAGTCCATTCGCGCCCAGATAGAGTCCACCACTTCCGATTACGACCGCGAAAAGCTGCAAGAGCGCTTGGCTAAGCTCGCCGGCGGCGTAGCCGTCATAAACGTCGGCGCGGCGACCGAAGTGGAAATGAAGGAAAAGAAGCTCCGCATAGAGGACGCTCTCGCCGCCACGCGCGCCGCAGTAGAAGAAGGCATAGTTCCCGGCGGCGGCGTAGCGTTGCTTTCCGCAGTTCCGGCTGTCGATAAACTCGTCGCGACGCTCGATGGCGACGAAAAGACGGGCGCGGCGATAGTTCGCAAAGCGCTCGAAGAACCGCTCAAGCAGATATCCATAAACGCCGGCGTGGACGGCTCCGTCGTAGTGAACAACGTTCTCACGGCGAACAAAGTCAACTACGGCTACGACGCGTCCAAGGACGTTTACTGCGATGTCGTCAAAAAAGGCATTATCGACCCGACAAAGGTCACTCGCTCCGCGCTGCAGAACGCCGCGTCCATCGCTTCGACCTTGCTCACGACCGAGTCCGCCGTCTGCGATATCCCCACTCCCCCCGCGCCCGTAGCGCCTCAGGGCGGCGACATGGGCGGCATGTACTAAGCCTAAATTCAAACAAGTAAAATATCACGCGAAAACAGCTGTATCGGATAGATACAGCTGTTTTGTTTACACTCATATATTAATAGTTATGCTTGCGCGCCCGACTTTCCTTTCTCGCAATGCGGAAAAGCGCTTCGTTATCTTTCTATTTTGGTTATATTGACCATTCCGCCGGCGGCTTTGACGATAAACTTGCCCGGAGGAACGATAAAAAAGTATTTGACCGTCTTTTTGGAATGGGTCGGGATATTTAGATTTATGCTGATGTTCTGCCAGGCGTCTATCATAAACTCTCCGCCGCCTGCGTCGTCTATGATGTAGTTGCGCACTATAAACTTGCCGCCCTCGCCTCTGAACATGCAAATATCGTCCATGATGAGCGAGGTGCTATCGTCGGTGACTTCTATCGCGTACGTGCGGTCGAGGAGCTTTATATTCGTCACGGAGTTCGTTCCGCCTATGAACGTGCCGAACGCCAGCGCGTTTTTAAGGTCGGGACGGAAATACTCGATATCGATAAGCTCCTGCATGCCGATAAGCGCGAGCATGTTCCCGTTGGCGGAAAGATACTCCTCGGAACGCACGCGCTTGCCCATAGGCAGATACACCGAGTAGTTTTCCACGTTGTCGGACTCGTTCGCCGCCCACAGCGCGGCGGATTTTTGCGCAAACGCGCCCGCGACGGCGTCCAAGCCGTATCGCTTGAGCCCGTGATACACTATAAGATTGACATACGGCACTATACTGCCGCGATATTCGAGATACGGCGGAGTGCGCTTGCCGTTGTTGTCCGGCTTCGACGCTTTGCCGTATTCCCTGTTGTCTATACTGAGCGTGGGGATAACGTAGTCACCCCAAAACTTTTTCGGGTCGGTCAGGTTGTTTACTATCTGCGAGAGCTTTTCGGGCGTATCGACGGCGCCGGCGAGCAGCGGATAAAACGACGTCGCGCCCACCGAGTTCGCCCACTGTCCGGAAGTGTAGCGGTTTACGTACATTCCCTCGCCCTCGCACCAGAACGTGTCGTTTATGACCTTTATCATGTCCGTCTTTGCGGCGGCGTACTTTTCCCGCTCCGGTAGGTCGAAAAGCGACGCCATGCGCTCGAGAACGTCGAACGCAAACAGCTTCAGCGACGACATGTCGAGGCTGAACATCGGCGCGGGGTTGAATTTTTCCTTCAGCGGCGAGTCGTTCCATTTGTACGCCACGTCGTTCTTGCCTTTTTCGCAAACGACGGGCGTCGGTATGGGCGGATACAGCTTTGCCAGCTTGCGGAACTGCAAAAGCAAGCCGCTCTTATCCGTCATGTGCATGTAGTTGTGCCACACCGCAAAGACCGCCATGATCTTGTCCTCTATGGTGTAGCTGAGCTGTTGCACGGCTTTCTTCGCGCCCGTATAACAGCCGAGCACCGCCGAGCAGTTCTCCTCCGTTCCGTCGATGTCGAAATGCTTGTCGAGCACGGTGCGCTTGGGCGAATATATTTCCGTTTGCAGATACGGATAGTACACGCGCGACCACAGCACCGCGTTGAGCATGCGCTCTATCGGCGCGCCGAGCTCGCCCGAACCCATCGTCTTATCGACGCCGTATCGGAGCTCGCTCGTTTCTATAAGGCTCTTAACGCGGTCGAAGCGCGGAAGCTCCGCCTCGAATATGTCCTCGTCGCCCACGCCGGCAAACACGTAAACGCTCGGCTGGCGGCGGTTTATGACAAACTCCATGATCGCTTCATTGAACGCGCCGTTTGCGGAGTCCGACGGCGGCATGTACGATTCCGCATAAAAGTACTCGCGCTTGGAGTCGTCCTCCACGCGATATCTGCCGCGGAACACCGCATTGGAGTCGGTAAGTTCCACCGTGCCGGGAACGACGGCTATATACGGGCTTCTGCCGCTTACGGACGCGCCCTCTATCGACAGCTCGCCCGGGCAGTCGTAGCACGGATAGAATATTATGCGCACGCGAAGCTTGCGGCGCGAGCCGACCTGAAGCACCAACGATCTGTCGTTGTGCCGCACCCACTTGACGCTTAATGGGCCGGAAGTAAAGTGCGCAAAACTGCCGTCGGCGGTGTTTGCGCTCGAACTGCCCATATTGCCCACAAAGTCGTCGTTATCCAGCCATTTTTTGCCCGAATAGTAAAGCACGCGGATACCCCACATCGATCCGTGCTTGCCGACGAGCATTGCGCCGTTTATCGCGCCGTAATCGTATCCGACGCCCGTTATATAGCGTTGCGGATAGTTTTCCTCGCCTATTTTCGGTCCGACGTCCGATTGTTCGTGAAATTTATCGAAAAACGGCGGACGAAAAGCAAATCCGTATTCCTTGTTGATATACTTCATACGCGCCGCCTAAGTCAATAGATACGCGCTGTCCGGCAAAGACAGTATCGCTTCGCTCTGCGCGCCTATCTTGAACGAGTTGGAATTGACACCGGCGTCCGCCACGAGATATATTCGCTTGCCCGCGCCCACCCGACTTGCGCCAGACAGCGATTCAAACCAATCGCCGTGCGCCATCTGCTTGAACAGCTCGGGATTTACGGTGACGACGGCGGCGGTCACTATGGGGTCCGCAAATATCGTCTGCAGTTGCGCCTTGATTCTTCGCGCCATGAAATTGAGCGACACCGTGTGCGCCGTGCCGTGGCACGCGACGCACGGCCGCGTGAGCACCGATTGGAGCTCCACGCCCGATTTTTTTCGCGTCATTTGGACAAGACCGAGCTCGGTCATGGGCAAAACGCGCGTGCGCGTGCGATCGGACGCCGTTTCGCGCATAAGTATGCCGACGACCTCCTCGTTGTGGAGCGGGTCTTGCATGTCTATAAAGTCTATAACTATCATGCCGCCGATATTGCGCAACCTAAGTTGCCGCGCTATCTCTTTGGCGGCTTCCTTGTTGACCGCGAACACGGTCTGCTCCCTATCCGTATCGCCCGTGAACTTGCCGCTGTTGACGTCTATGACCGTAAGCGCTTCGGTGCGGTCTATGACGATAGAGCCGCCGTTTTCGAGCTCCACTTTGTTGTGCAAAAGCCCTTCTACTTCCGACAGCACGCCGAATTTTTTAAGCACGTCGCAGTCTTCCATTACAGTCACTTTTACGCCGTGCGCGAGGTTTTCCGAAATATATCCGTTGAGCCTGTCCGCCACGTTGACGTCGTTGCAGACTATCTCCTCCACCGACGAGTTGAGCACCTCTCTGACCGTGCGGAATATAAGGTCGCCGTCCTGCGACAGTTTTTCCACGCCGCTCGCCGCGTCGTACTTTTCGAGTATGGACTCGTACATCGATTTAAAGTACGCTATTTCGTCCGTTATGTCGGACTTGCGCGCGTCCTTTGCCGCCGTGCGCGCAATAAGTCCGCTCGTCGGATAAGGTCTGTTCTTTTTGAGTATATCCGTCAGTTTTTCGCGCTCATGTTCGTCCGTTATCTTGTTGGACACGCCTATAAAATCTATAGTCGGCATGAACACGACGTATCGCCCGGGAATGGAAAGGTTGGCGGACAGTCGCGGTCCTTTTCCGCCCGTCGGCTCCTTTACCGCCTGAACGAGCACATAATCGCCTTCTTCGACGTTCAAGTGCGTCGGCACCGCGCCCGAACGCGTAAGCGCCGTACGGTCCTCGAGCATGTCCGTCGCCATCAAAAAGCCGTTTTTCCTGCCGCCTATATCCACGAACGCCGAATGGAGCCCGGGCAAAACGTTGACTACCCGACCCTTGTAGATATTGCCGGTTATGCGGTTCATGTCTGCGTCTTCTACGTAAAACTCCTTTAAAACGCCGTCTTCCAACAGAGCGACGCTACACATATACGATTCGTAATCGACGAGGATCTTACTTTTCAAAACGCACCTTTGGTATTTTTTGCGCGAGTACGCGCGGAGTTTTAATCGTTCTGCCGCATAAACGCCGCCGAACGCCTGTGTATTTAACAGTATAGCACTGTTTGCCGATTTTGTCTAACGATTTTACGGCATGACGGCGACATCATACGCAACCGAACAGTTTATATGCCGCGTACGTCAGCTCGCTGAACTCTCGGCGCGGAACGTCGCTAATTGCCAGCGGACGCGTAGCCGATATATACACCTTGCGATTGAGCTTTACGACGTCGCTCGCGTCGTAGTACGTAAGACGTCCGCAACTTACGGTGTCGATATTTTTGGGCACGTCTATCTCGACGCCTATCACGTATCCGCCTATACGCCTTATAACCGTGTCCGGTTCAGTTTCGACGCGCTTGTCGCAGACCGTAAACCCGTATTGTTTGAGATTATACGCAAAGTCGTCGAGCGCTATCATGGTGCCCGAAAGCCTGTCCGACGAGTACGCCTCGCCAGACACGGCGTGATAAATAGGCCGCGCCACCTGCAAAAACGGCTGACTTATGTCCATGCCCAGTATGTTCTTTGCGTGCGTCGGCACGTCGAGCGGATGCAAAACGTATATCGGCTGCTCGGGCGCGAGTTTTACGTGCCTGTCCGACATATTGAGAAAATGTCCGTCGTTGTACACGAGAACGCGTTTTACGCCCGTGTCGAATTCGCGCATGCAGAAAAATATCCTGTCGGCGACTTCGCCGTACTCCCTGTCGCCCAGCAGTTCGCGCCACTCCATATACAGCAACGGTCTGCCGTCGATCATGAGATTTTCCATAAAATCCGCAGGCGAGCCGCGGCGCTTGCGCTTTGCTCCGTCGAGCACCGCGCGGACGGTTTTGGAACTGTCGTTCCTCACCGTTTCGTCCAAAAACTCGCGCACGCGCACGTCGTTTTTAAACAGCAAAAGCAGCCGCGCTATCGATATCCTGTCGCGCGCCTTCGACCGCGAATACAGGTCGATGAGCGTCGGCGTTATCTCGCTGCCGTAGTCCATCAAAATATCGCGCACGGCGGTCTTATCGACGTTTTTTTCGTACAACGCTTTATCAAGCAGGCGCACGAGCGTTTTATGCCTGTCCACCTCTGCGAGCACGGCGTACTTTGCGTACTTTTTGTCGTACTTGTCTATATAGTCCGCCATCAGCGAAAAGTCCTCGGCGGCGCGCCGCGAAACGTACATGTCCACGGTTTCGTCCCAGCGATAAAGCGCGCCCGAAAGACTGCCGTACTGCGCGGCGAGCAAAACCGCCATATAATCGTCTTCCGTGCAGCCTGCGCTCTCGCAAATGCTTATAAACATATCGACGTGCCGCTTGGAACGCGGCTCGCCGTATCTTGCCGTGTAATAGTCGCGACCGCCCGATCTTTCGTTTTGAACGACATTTGCGAGCATGGCGGCGATATTTTCGTAGCTTTGCATAGCGCCACGCCGCATAAGGCTGACTATTACTCGGTTAAACATATTCGGATCGTTGTCATACAGCGTTCGCGCAAACTCGTCGAGCGCTTTGCCGCTCAACATGCGCGCGCTTTCCAAATAGTCCATATGACAATTATATATCAATCTTTACCGAAAATCAAGCGTTTTATGTTTTTACTCGGTCGTTTACCGCATTTTTCGACATCGCGGCAAGCGCGCCGACGCTCGCCTCGTACCCGAGCCGCTTAACGCCCTCGAGTAACAGCTTTTCGTCGATAAAGCCGCAGCGCTCGAGGGCATCGTCCAACACTTCGAACTCCCCCATTCTGTCGGGATCGAGCATTTTTACAAGCTCGGAAAGCGTCGCGCGCGCCGAAACGGCGTATCGCTGCACCTTTAGCGGCTTTTCGAGCCGCGCCGCACGCCCTGCCATGCCGAACAGCGCGTAATATTCCGCTCGTGCGTCGGGTATGAACGCCGATGCGAGCATGAACACGCCCACGCTCAAAAAACAGATATTGAGCGCGTATATCGCCGAAACGACAAACAGAGCGAGCGACGCAAGCCCGACCGTCGCCGACACCGCGCGCATGATCGCATACGCTTTTTTGCGCCTGAGCTTTATCGATAAAAGCGCGAGCGCGATACGTCCGCCGTCGAGAGGATGCACAGGCAATAGGTTGAATATCCCGATGTAGATATTGCACTTGCAAAACGTTTCGGTGAACGCGTAACTCGTCGGCACGAGCCACCACAGTGCGGCGAACGCCGTTCCGACGACGAGATTGAACAACGGCCCTGCTATAGCTATGGCGATCTCGTGCGCGGCGCGCATATCCGCCTTGCCGCACAGCGCCGCGCCGTACGGCATTATTTTTATCTCGGTCAGCGAATACCCCAATTTTTTGGCTACGCGCGCATGCGCGAGCTCGTGGAGCAAGACCGCGGCAAGAGAACATGCAAACTCGTACACCATGCCGAACGCGACGAAAAAAACAGCCATGCACAGCATGACCGGTGAAATATATACGGATATTTCCGCCGACGCGGCGGCGCCGCACTCCGATTTTTCGCGTTTGCGTTTAGCCACCGAATATCCGCGCCAATATGGGCATTTCGCCGAAGCCCGTCCGCCCGAACACGTCGTAACAGAATATGTCGCGCAGTATTTCGCCCACCGTCGAAAACGGCGCGACGTGCACGAACTTTACGGCGCACAGCGCGGCGATCACGACGCCCGCTACGGCGAGCCTGACCGCGAACCCGAAAAACGCGCGACGCGGTTTTGCTTTTGCGGGCGGCTTCGGCGGCGTCGTCACCACGCTTTCGACGATATTGCATCCCGAATATTTGTCCATGCTATAATATATGACGCGGCGGCGAGCGTATACGTTTTTAACGCAAAAAATCCATCTGCAAAACTCCGTAACGACTTACTCGCAACCGCCTATCTTGCCGACGTCGTACAGTCTGTCCGCTTCGACCGCTATCGTTATTCTGTAGCCGATATCCGTCTTGTCGGCGGTCATATCCAGCCTGCGCACGCTCATGAACTCGCCGAGCAGCGCCGCCACGTCGCTTTGTGCGACCCGAAGCACGGAGTTGACAGCGCCCATCGCGTCGTTTTCCAGCACGCGCAATATTCTTTCCTTATCCGACATGACATATCACCCCCTGCCGAACCTGCGCCGAAACGCGCCCAAAATTCCCCTGTATCGCGCCGACGGGTCGAGCGTTTCGCCCGTGCCGAAGTGTATGCGCCGCGCAAGTATGTCGAACGGCTTTTCGGGCATGCCGTCCGGTCCGTACACGCCGTCGGTTTCCGGTATCACTCCGTCCACCTGCGCCTTTATGATGTCCGATATCTCGCTCGGTCCGGGGATTTTTCCGTCCGCTAACAGGTCGCCGCGAACTCGATTGACGACGAGCGTCGGCGTGAACTTATACGACGACAGTAGCGCGACGACCTTGTTCGCGTCGCGTAACGCGCTGATATGCGGCGTTGTGACTACTATCGCGCGCTCGCACGCGCCGATAGCGCGCCGAAAACCCGTTTCTATGCCTGCCGGACAGTCCACCAGCGCATAGTCGAAAGACACGGACAGCGAGTTGAGTATCAGTTTCAAGTTTTGCGCCGTCACCTTGTCGCCGAGATATCCGTGCGCCGACGGCAACAAAAAAAGATTGCGCGTTCCGTCCTCGACAAGCGCCTGACGGGCGCGGCAGCGATTGGATATAACGTCGGCTATGTCGTACACTACGCGGCTTTCCAGCCCGAGCACCACATCGAGATTGTTCAAGCCGAAATCGGCGTCCATAAGAACAACGCGATTGCCGAGCCGCGCGAGCGCGCGACCGAGGCACGCGGTCACGGTGGTCTTTCCGACTCCGCCCTTGCCGGAGGTTATGACAATGCTTTTCATTGCAATTATTATAGCCTCGTGCGCAAAACACCGCAAGCGGAAAATTGTACGTTTTTGTCGGCTTCGACCGATTATTAAATCACTTTTTGTAGTATTGGAAAAGCGCGCATGGTTAAGTGAAGAAGTAAAAAGGAAAAGTGAAAAGGTACGGCGGTTTGACCGCTCCACTTTGCGGCGGATCGCCTGGATCTCTCCACGCGCATTGCTCCGCAATGCTTGG
>JAMPDA010000022.1 GCA_023665905.1 Roseburia sp. | reverse complement strand
TTTGTCCGCGCGACCTGCCCGAATACTGTGTTGCTGTGTGTAGAGTGGGGTAGGGGGTGTTCAACTTTTAATCAAAAGCAGAGTGGCGCGCAGTCGCTCTGTTTTACTGTGCGTTAATGTATGATCGAAGCGAAGGAATTTGCTTGCAATTCGCATGCGGTGTGCGCGACCCTACGGGCAGTTTATCAAAAACGCCATAAATTTGGACGCCTGTTCCCGTTCTCCGTCGTTCAACCGCCTATAATCGGACAGCAACTTTTTTTCGCTTTCGGTCAGGTCGCTTTCAACATTGACATTGCCGAAATCATCCTCTCTGCCGAGCAGATAGTCCGCCGAGCAACCGAAAAAGTCGGAAAGCGCGCAAATAAATTTTGCGGTTGGTTCGACCTTGCCTTTTTCCCACCCGTCTATCGATTTTTGGCTCGCGCCGATGTGCTCGGCGAGCTCGCGCTGACTTATATCGCGCTCTTTGCGCAACGTCCGTATCCTCAACATGCCCGGTTTCTCCCATTTTTAAAAATAATAGTAAAAAATTACTCAAAAATGCTTGACAAAGAGATATATTACTTAATATAATATGCGTGTAAGTAATATTTTACTTATAATTAAGCAAAGGAGAAAAATATGAATTACGTCGAAAAAAATATGAGGAGCGGCGAGGAGCTCGTAGTAAAAGCCAGAATCAGTGTGTTGTATTTGCTGCCGAGCATATTGCTCCTTATCGCACTTGTCATTGTAGCGATAGTGTTGCGGACAACGGTGTTTAGTGAAAAGATTGCTGAAGCGACTGCGGCGGAAGCGGTGTTGGGTGAAAAAGTAAATGACGACCCACGCCCTTTGATGTACGTTATATGGGCAGCTGTCGGAGTGATAGGCGGTATTCCGTTTATAAAGTGCTTGCTCACTATGCTTACCTCGCACCTTGCCGTAACAAACAAGCGCGTCGTGGGTAAGATAGGTATATTGCGGATAGATACGCTCGATATTCCGATAGACAAAATCGATTCTGTCACGTTTTCCGCAGGCATACTCGGCAATATATTCAAGTATGCGACGGTGCAAATCCAAAGCCCTGGCTCTAACGGTTGGAAATTTCCCGGGATATGCAATGCGCAGGCTTTTAAAGACTGCGCCACCGACGCTATAGAAAAACACGCCGAGCAGGCGAGGAAAGACCAAGCCGCCCAGATCGCGTCGGCAATGGGCAATCGCGGCTGATAGACAATATCGACGGTTAAATAGCTAAATATAATCAAAATCGGCAGGCGAGAGCGCTGTCGGTTTTTCTATGTAGCAAATGCGGTTATTCGAGGAGCATATGAGTTATGGCGAGCAAATCATTAAAATTTTTTTTAAAAAGTCATATAAATTTGCTTGACATCATAAAATTTATTACATATAATGTGAAAGAAGACGCGATGCTGCGGTGCTAAGCGTCTATCCTGAATCAGCTCATCATTTTCCCCCTTATCATATAGCAAAACGGTCGATATTTATCGACCGTTTTGCGTTTTGCAGTATTTAAACAATGCGGTTTACGCGAATACCCAATATCCGAGATATATCATGACGAGCATGCTTATTGCGAGGAACACCGTCATCATAATTCCGCCTGCGAGCGTTTGGCGATAGACGAGTATGGTCGTGCCTATGGCGAGCGCCGTCGTTATCGTCGCCATAATATACGCGGCGATGGGCATACCGTTAAATATAAAGTACGGCGTGAATGCGGTCATCAGGAAGAGCGTGCACCAGAATATCCAGGTCCAGACGCGCAGCATCTTGCCGTTTGCCGTGTAGATGTTCTCGCGCAGGGCAAAGAACAAGCCCATCGCCAGCTCGAAGAACAGCACGGGCGGAATGGCTATCACTACCCAGTTCGGAAGGGTGAACGACGTCGGCGCAAGGTTCGCCGTGCCGTTCAGTATGCCCGAACAGTACGCGACGGTAAGTCCGAGTCCCATGGTCGCGAGCATGATCACCGAAAACAGCACTATGCTCGACGGGCGTTTTTCGTTTTTTGCAATAATCGAATTGTTTTCCATAGTGCCGTTAGTATGCGCCGCATTTTGTAATTTATGCGCTGTTATAGTTTTTGAAAATACGGCGATAACGCTTGACACGCCGTTCCCGTCATGCTATAATACATAAAATAACGCATGTTATTTTATGTATTATGCGATCGGAGGACATATGCCGCGAAAAGCAGCGACGGACAGGCGCGCCGTGATCGACGCGGTGATGGCAATAATAGAGGAGAGCGGATTCGGCGCGGTGTCGGCGCGGTCGGTAGCGGCGCGGCTCAATGTTTCCACGCAGCCCATTTATCGCGAGTTCGCGGATATGAACGAGGTGCGTGTCGCGGCGATAGAGCGCGGCTTCGAGATTTTCGAAGCGTACGTGTTCGGCGAGGGCGCGGCGGACGATTCGGCGGCGCGGTACGTGCTGTTCGCCGCAGAGCACGGCAATCTATTCGAGTTTTTGTTCGGCAGCCGGCATTACGAATACGACGGGCTGGACGATCTCGCCCACAAGCTTTACACGGCAGAGATCATCGACCGGCTTTCGGCAATAACGGGCCTGCCGCGCGAGCGCACGTATCGGCTCCACCTTTGCGTGTGGATGGCGTTGCACGGGCTCGCGTCCATTGCGTCCGGGAACAAACTGCATGTGACCGAGGACGAGATCAAGGCGTTGGTGCGCGAAATGACGGGTGCGCTTTCGGCGTATTACAAGGAGAAATAAATGGAAGCGTTAAAGCTTGAGGGGATAACCAAGACTTTTCGCGACGGGAAGCGCGAGATCCGCGCGGTGGACGGCGTCGGCTTTTCCGTCGGGGAAGGCGAGATATTCGGCTTGCTCGGCATGAACGGCGCGGGCAAGTCCACCACTATCAAGGTGTGCACGGGACTTGTAACGCCCGACAGCGGCACGGCGTGCGTGTTCGGGCACGACATAGTGAAAGAGCGCGAAAAGGCAAAGAGCCTGTTGAACGTCAGTCCGCAGGAAACGGCTGTCGCGCCGCTCCTTTCCGTGCGCGAAAACCTTATCTTTGTCGCGCGCATATACGGTGCGGACAAAAAGGAAGCGGAAGCGCGCGCCGACGAGATCATGGCAAGCTTAAAGCTTGCCGATCGCGCGTCCGATAAAGCGTCTAAGCTGTCCGGCGGGCTCATGCGGCGACTTTCCATAGGAATGGCGCTCATAACCTCGCCGCGGCTGGTGTTTCTCGACGAGCCGACGCTCGGGCTCGATGTGGTGAGCCGCCGCGAGCTTTGGCGGCATATCCGCGAGATATCCAAAACGTCGGCGGTGGTGCTTACGACGCACTATCTCGAGGAAGCGCAGGCGCTGTGCAACAGGATAGCCGTCATGACGGGCGGAAAAATAGCCGCGATCGGAACAGCCGACGAGCTGATCGAGCAGAGCGGCGAAAGCAATTTCGAAAACGCGTTTTTAAGGCTGTCGGGCGAAGGAGCGTACATCGATGAGTAGAGCTTGGGTTTTTGCAAAGCGCAATATGACGGAGACCGCGCGGTCGCCGATAAGCTGGATATTCGGGCTGGCTTTGCCCGTCGGGATATTCGCCATTATGCAGATAATCGTCAAGAGCATAGGCGACGCGGCGTCGGAAGTGCCGATGTTCGGCGTTGACAGGTTCACCGGCGGAGTGCTGCTGTTCGGCGCGTCGTTTTTGAGCGTGCTCTGCGCCATACTGATATCCAACGACAGGTCGCAGAGCTTTCTGTCGCGGCTTTTCGCGTCGCCGATGAGGTCTTCCGACTATATAATAGGGTATACGCTGTCAGCCCTGCCGATAGCGGCGGCGCAGAATGTCATTACGTTTATCGCCGCGCTGTGCTTCGGCCTGACGCCGACGGCGAACATACTGCTTGCCGTGCTGTTTTCGCTGCTGTTCTCCGTGCTGTTTATAGCGATAGGCGTGCTGTTCGGGAGCATTCTGTCCGCTAAGGGCGCGCCGCCGGTGTGCTCGGCGGTCGTGCAGGTGGCGGCGCTGCTTTCCGGAATGTGGTTCGACCTCGACATGATAGGCGGCGGCTTTTCGGTGTTCTGTCACGTCCTTCCGTTTGCGCACTCGTACGACCTGATACGCTACACGCTGTCCGGCGACTTCGGCAAGCTGTGGCTGCCGCTGCTCGTCGTCGTCGCGTACACCGCGGCGTTCTCGGTCGCCGCCGTACTCACGTTTCGGCATAAGTCGAAAAGCGTTTAGCGTTTAAAGCTATATTATATTTTTCGCGTGCGCGGTAGTCCGTTCTCGGCTGCCGCGCACGTTTTGGTACAGAAGTAAAAAAGTCTTGACACTAAGCCGCCGCTTGCATTATAATTGAAGTGAAATACGACACAAGAGGCGGATACATGCAACATATCGATCTTAAATTGATCTCGGCGGACAAGTCCTATATCGGCAAGACCGTTACGGTTTGCGGCTGGGTGCGCACCTCGCGCGACAGCAAAAACGTGGCGTTTGCCGAATTGAACGACGGCAGCGAGCTCAAGCACACGCAGATAGTTTTCGACAAAGCCGATTTCGACGACGCGGCGCTCGGCGGACTGCTGGCGCTCGGCGCGGCGCTTTCCGTCACGGGCACGGTCGCCGAGGGCATGCGCGAGGGCGCGATAGAGATACGCGCGCAAAAAGCGGAGCTTTTGGGCGGCAGCGACGTTTCGTATCCGCTCCAAAAAAAGCGGCACACAATGGAGTATCTGCGCACGATACCGCACCTGCGCGTGCGCACTAACACGTTTAACGCGGTGTTCCGTGTGCGCAGCGAGCTGTCGCACGCCATACACGAATTTTTCCGCAAGAACGGCTACTACTACGTCCATTCGCCCATAATCACGGGCAGCGACTGCGAGGGCGCGGGCGAGGTGTTTAAGGTGACGACCGTCGGCTTCGACAAGAGCGTCAAGACGGAGGACGAGTATTACAAAAAAGACTTTTTCGGCAAGCCTGCCGGACTTACCGTTTCCGGTCAGCTCGAGGGCGAGGTCATGGCGACGGCGCTCGGCAAGATCTACACGTTCGGTCCGACGTTCCGCGCGGAAAACAGCAATACTCCGCGCCACGCCGCCGAGTTCTGGCAGATAGAGCCGGAGGTCGCTTTCGCCGACATCAACGACATAATCGGCATCGCGACCGACATGATAAAGAGCATAATCGCACAGCTTTTGCAAAACTGCCGCGCCGAGCTTGAGTTCTTCGACGCGCGGTTCGAGAACGGTCTGATAGACAAGCTCCAAAACGTGGTGGACAGTGAGTTTGCGCGCGTGGACTACACCGACGCGATCGAAATACTCAAAAAGTCGGGCAAGCAGTTCGTGTATCCCGTGGAGTGGGGACTCGACTTGCAGACCGAGCACGAGCGATATCTGACCGACGAATACTTTAAAAAACCGGTCTTTGTGGTCAACTATCCGCGCAAGATAAAAGCGTTCTACATGAAGCAAAACGCCGACGGCAAAACCGTCGCGGCGACCGACCTTTTGGTGCCCGGAGTGGGCGAGATAATAGGTTGCAGCGAGCGCGAAAACGATTACGGCAAGCTGCTCGAGGAGATAAAGACGCGCGGAATGAAGCTTTCGGACTACGCCAACTACCTCGATCTGCGCAAGTACGGAAGCGTGCCGCACAGCGGCTTCGGTCTGGGCTTGGAACGCATGATGATGTACGTGACGGGCATGACCAATATTCGCGACACCATAGAATTTCCGCGCACGAAAGACGACCTGAAATAGATCGGTGCGCCGCGTCCGTAACGCAAGCGAGGCCGCGGAGTATTAAATATACAATGAAGATAATCTACGGAACGACAAATCGGGCGAAGCTGGAGCTCATGAAATCTGTCGCCGACGAGCTGAACTTCGAGCTCGTCGGACTCGATACAACGACCGATCTTCCGAGCATAGACGAAAGCGGCAAAGATCCGCTCGAAAATGCGTGCATAAAGGCGGCGGCGTACTACGGCGCGTTTTCCGCGCCCGTCTTTTCGTGCGACAGCGGACTGTATTTCGACGGATTGCCCGACGCGCTTCAGCCGGGCACGCATATTCGGCGCGTGGGCGGCAGCGTGCTCACCGACGAACAGATGACCGAATACTATTCCGAGCTTTCGCGTCGGTACGGCGGAAAACTCGTCGCAAGATACGTGAACGCCATTTGCTTCATCGCCGACGCGAATACCCGTTTTTGCAGAATGGACGACAGCCTTGCGTCCGATCCGTTCATACTTGCGTCCGTCGCGCACGAAAAGCGCGTAAAAGGGTTTCCGCTCGATCCGTTGTCAATAGACATCGCGACGGGTAAATACTATTACGACCTCGGGAAAAAGTCGGACGACCTTGCCGTCGTGCAGGGTTTGCGCGCATTTTTTAAGGACGCGCTTGCCGAACTCGTGAAAAGGGCATAAAAACGACATAATTAAAAGCAACGTCTTTGCCGTATGCGGCAAAGACGTTGCTTGTTTAATTCGCGATATATCTATGTAAATTTTACTTCGCGTTTACGGGGTGGCGACCCCGGTAGAACACGTTTTTACGGCAAAATCGCGGTCTAAACGCACGAAGCGGCGCTCATAGTACTGTCAAGTACAATTTCGCGCCGTTTCGCCCGTTTATCCTCGCGATTTTGCTCGTAAAAATACCCTGTACCCTAAGCGAGCTATTTTGTTGCCTTTGTCAAGGCAAGCGAGCGATGTCGTAGCCTCGGCGCTACGTCGAGCGAGCTTAACGCCGACAAAGCGCAAAAGAGCCGCTTAGGGCGTGTTCAACTGAGGTCGCCACCCCGTACAGTCACTTCCGGTTTTTCTTTTTCGGCGAAGAGCGCTTGCAGTTTGTCGAACTCGCTGACGCCTACCATTTTCATGTATTTTATCTTGCCGAACGAGCCGGCGTCGAGCGGCGCGGTAAAGTTGACGGTCACGGTGGTCAAGCCGTTGTTTTTGGCGACGTGCGAGTAGCTTGCCACTTCCGCCCATTCCGCAAAAAAGTACGAGTTCTGATATGCCAGGCTCGTGAAGTACAAGCCGTTTTCCGCCGCCGCAAATTCGAGATTGGCGACATCCCACTTGAGCGATGTGAAGCGGCCCAAGAGCAGTATGACTGCGGAAGCGACTATCGCCGCTACGGTCAGCACGCACGCCACGACCATGAGCGTCTTGTTGCTGCCCGACGCGCTCACCAAGAGCAGGATGAGCGAGGGGAGAAGAACGACAAGACATGCCAGCATCAAGATCGCGCGACGGCGACCGCCGGACTTGCTTTTCCACAATGCGTTTTCAAACATATTTTGCCTCCTTGAATTTCCTCAGTGTAATGACGAGAAAATTATAGCACGTGTCATAGCTAAACGCAACTAAAATATGCAAAAACATTTGCCGCCGTCACGCCGATATCCCGATAGGGTCGGGGTCTATGATTTTACGTATAGTGCGGTCGGCGGTAAGCACGGACGTCGTGCGTTTGCCGTCGAACGCGACCTTGACGCATTTTACGTAGTCGCCGCCTTCGAGCCTTTCGTCGAGGCTGAAGCTGGCGTCGTATTTTTGCAGTATTTTAAACAGAGTAACGAGCCCTATTCCGCTTCCGCCGTCGTCCTTGTGCGTGGTGACGCGGCGCCTGCCGAGATCGGCTATCACCTTATCGTCGAAGCGTGCGCCGTTGTCGTAAAAACAGACGCAGGGCGACTGCCCGTCTTCGACGTCAATCGAGACGAGGACTTTTGCGTCGGCGACGCCTTTGACGGCGATCAAAGCGTTTTCGCCGAGGTCGCAAAGCACGGTGTTGATATCTATTTTGTCCGTCGCTCTTTCGAGCAACAGCGGCACGGCGTTTTCGGATATGCGGAAGCCAATCGAAATGTTTTCGCGCGCGGCGGTGTTGTACAAAAAGTACAGCACTGCGTCGAGCGCGGCGTCGCCGGTTTTGGGCACGGCGGCTCGATCGGAGTTTGCTCGGGCATTTTCGATAGCGCGATTGCGGTCTTTCGCCACGGCTTCGAGCCTGTCGACTATTTCCGTCAGCTCGTTGCCGCCGCCGACGTCCGCCGCGAGCCTTTTTGCGGCTGTCGCTATCGCCGGTATCAGTTTATTGTCGCGGTGGATCACGGCGGCGAGTTCTTCGTTTTGCTTTTTCAGTTCCGCCTGCTCGGCTTCCAAAGCGTTTATGCGCTGCTCGTACAGCGCCTCATTCCGTTTATATATGCGCTTGCGATAATTTTGAGTGATGTGCTTCGACACGTAGGTCGCGATAAGTATTCCGCCCACGAGCAGTGTCACTGAAATTATGGGGATCACGGACGCGGTCACGTCCTCGGCGAACAAAAGCGAGAATATGAATATCCCCAACAGGCTGACCAAAAGCATCAGATTTATGTATTCGCCGCGGGCATCGATGCCGCTTTTGATGCGCTTACTGCGGAAGAACAGTATCGCGAGCGTTATTTGCGCGGCGCTGATTATGGATATCATTATTATATCGCGCGCGGCTTCGCCGTCGCATAATACAAAGACCGCTAAGCCGATAGGCAGTGTAATAAGATACGACGCGCCGTAAACCGCTATCGCTATGCCGAAAGCTATTATATCCGATGTCGCCGTGGTCAAGACCGACCGTCTGTAGCGCGGCAGCGTAAATAAAAATATCGACAGCAGCAATGCGGCGGGCGCAAGCGCCTTTATGTAGTACGTAGCGTATGCCGCGCCTATTCCCAGCGCGGCGGCGAAGGCGATGTCTATTGCGATAGCCGCGTTCACCTTGCTCTTTGTCAGTCGCGCAAACGAGAAAAATGCGATTATCAGCATTACGGCATATTTGATTGCTGTGAGAATAATATTCATGGCGTCCTCTGAAAACCAACGAAAAGCAACAAAAATCGGCGTAAAAAGTACAAAAACCAACGAAAAGCAACGACCGAAAACCAACTTTCTTGCGCGTTCTCCTTAGATATAATAGCATTGCGCACGTCGCAAATTTACTGTTGCAAGCAAGCAAATTTGCCCGTGAGCCAATACAAGAAAAAGGAGGCGCAATCATGTGGGCAAGATTCTTTAATTGGTTTTCGTCCTTGTTTATGTTCCGCTGAAAACGGGCGCCGCATGCCGCGGCGCTGTCAGTACTCGTTTTCGATTATGTGCGCGTAGTAATAAACGAACTCCGTCACCGTAGGAGCTCCTTTGTCTTGCGCGATTTTTGCGGTGTAGTAATCGTATAGGTCGTCTATGTCCGCGGTCCTCCAGGCTTGGCTGATGGCGTTTTGCATGGCGCGCTCCACGCTCGATTCCGTTTTGCCGTATTTATTCGCAATAATGTCGAGCATATGCGACGCCCGTCCTTTCGCAACAAGCATGACGGCGTCCAAAAGATAGCAGTGACCTTTTACTTTCGTGCTTATGCCCACTTTGTTGAACTCGGCGCATAGGCGTTTTCGGATGCGCTTTGCCGTTTCGGTGGCGCTTTCCTCATCCGGCGAGTCCGCATTTTGTCCCCGCCTTTTCAGCACTGCGGGTTTTATGTTTTTAAGGAACTCGCATACGGCTTTCGCGCTGTAGCCGTCCTGATTTTTCGTCATTATAAAATCCGCGCCGAGTTCGCGCGCGCAGCTGTGCGCCAATTCGCTGATGTTGTTTGTTGTGACGAGGATAAACGGAGCGCGCACCATGCCGGAGTGTTTGATCTTTTCGAGGACGCTCAAGCCGTCGCCGCCGCCGCGGTGCAGTTCGAGATCCAATATCACGGCGTCGGGCAGAGTGTCAGTCACGAGCTCGAACGCTTTCGCGGCGTTGTCCGTAGAGCCGACAAGGGAAAAATCGTCGGGTAGGTTTTCGATCGCCTTGACGATATTTTCGCGTTCTGCTTTATCGTCTTCGACCAAAACGATTTCCAACTTTTTCACGTCTGCTCCTCCTTGTTTATATTTTTAAATATTTTATAACAAAAAATAACTAAAATCAACAAAATTCGGCGGCAAAAGCGAATTTTGTTGCGCACGCGTGGGTGAACGGTTTACATGAGAAAATGCCGAATTAAAAACAGCCGAGCACGCTAATGCTTGACTGTTTTTGCTAAATGCGTTGCGCCGAGTACAATAGGGCATGTTAAACACACACGCCGCCGCAAAAATAAGCGTGCTCGGGAAAGATTTAACTTTTTCTGAATTACTTTTCGATGACGAGCGTGATGTGGTCGGACAGTTCCGCCGGCATCATACTTTTAAGCGTTTCGAGGTCGCGCTCGAGATATTTATTGCCGCAGTGGAAAAGCATGAGCTCGTACTTGCCGTCAACGAGCCCGCCCATTTGGAACTCGAAATTTTTGCGGTACGGAAAAACGGGACTTATGTGCGAATCGACCAGGTTGACTATCCCCATGTCGCGCGCCTGCAACATGTCGATGAGCTTCCCGTCGTTTTCGACGTACCAGGACCAGAACGCCTCGGCGGCGGCAATGTCCATTTCTTTCTTCTTGAAAAATCCAAACATGATACCTCCTAAAGAGAACGCTGCTCCGAGCCTAAGGTGCGGCTTCGGCGCGCGTAGTTTACCGAAATATTATCATATGCGCAGAGAAAATGCAAGTATTAAGATGCAGATATTCTGTCGCACCGAATGTATCGTCAACGTTCAGTCCGTATTCTCCGCGCCGCCGCCGTTATCGTTCTCCGCGCCCGTCTTTGCGCGATTTCTTTTCCGCAACCGTATCCGCTTTGCGCTCTCTTTGGCGAGCGGAACGGCGTTCGGGTTTTTGCGCGACCGCAATGTGGGGAAGGCGTTTAAAATGCGTTTGGGCATTTTTTCTACGATCGCGTCAACGGCTTTTTCATGCGCCTTGGCGAGTTTTTCTTTAGCCTCGCCCGTCTTTTCGCCCACGGCTATCGTCGCTTCGGCGAGCTTTTTCCCGACGGCGTCCGAGCCCGCGCGCATGAACCGCGTTACCTCGTCCAATTCCTTCAGCTTGCTGTTGAATTTGCAGAGCTGCAAAACCGTAACGACGATATCCGCGACGAACGCCGCCAGCAAAACGCTTATTACCACTGTCGCATACGGATCGGGAATGAGATTTGTCAGCCGCTTGATCGGCGGATGCAAAACGCAAATGACGCACACCGCGGCCAATCCCCATAAAATCGAAAACTCCAAGCAGATATAGCCCTTAAAGTTCAGCTTGCGGTCGGAATAGTCCCACCATTTATTGTGGAAAAACGTTTCCATAGCCCAGCCGCCGACGAGCTCCAACAGCGTCGGCAAAGCGATCCCTATCAAAAGTACCGCCCAGGGCGTTTCCGCCCGGTTTCCCAATATCAGCAGGATAAGCGTGACGCCGCAACCGTAAATAGGGCATAGCGGTCCGTTCAGAAAACCGCGGTTGGCAAAGTCCCCGCGCTTGATCGCATGATAGCAAACTTCCGCTATCCACCCCAAAAAAGCGTAGAAGAAAAAGTAAGCGAATATTTCGTAAAGCGACAGCGTCCCGATCGATACGTTTGTCATAAGCAGACCTTCCGGAAAATCGTATGTGTAGTTCCCCGTCACTTTCCGCAACCGATTTACATATTGCATGCAATGCGGCGGCGGACGTGCCCGAAAAAACAGCCGTTGTAATTATATTTACACTGTTGACATTTTCTTTTAAGTCGATTATAATAGGCTTGACCTTACAAGTAAAGTACAGTTTTGTCGCAGTGTAAAAATATAGACATTTTCCGAAAACTGTACACAAAGGAGGGATATGAAAGTACGCAATTTAAACAATTCGTCGGTCAAGACGCGAAAACTTATCAAAAACACTTTCATAAAAATGCTGGCGGAGAAGAAAGAGATAGGAAAGATAACCGTCAGCGAGCTGACCGCTCGCGCCGAGATCAGCCGCGCTACGTTCTACGCGCATTTCGATGACATTTACGGCGTTGTGGAGGCGTTTGAAAACGAGCTCATAGATAAATTTTTCACCCATACAAAGCTATTGGCGTCGAACGATTACGAAAAGTTCTTCGATATAGTCTTCGAGTATATTCGGGAAAACGACGAAAACTATAAGATGATATGCGCTTCCGATGATTTTCTTTTTTCGGCAAACAGGCTTATGACGCTTTGCATAAACAAATTGACGGAGCTCATCAATGCCGATCCGAACATAAAGAACAGGGAGTTCATAGAGATCGAAACGCGCGTGTTTACGGAGGGTCTGATGTGCGAATTTATTAGGCATTGTCGCGGACTTAATTCGTTGACCCTTCAAGACCTGAGAGCATATATGACGTATTGGTATAAAAAGTTCATGAAGGAACATTATCTATAGACCGCTGTCGCAACGTAGGTTGCGTTGACGCAGTTTAATGTAAATTAAAATAGGAGATATTATGTGCACAGCCGCAACGTATAAAACAAAGGACTTTTATTTCGGGCGCACGCTCGACTACGAGTTTTCTTATAAAGAAGAAGTGACCGTAATGCCGCGGAACTTCCCGTTTCCTATGCGAAATATCGACGGCATGGAAAGCCATTACGCCATGATAGGCATGGCGTTCGTGCGCGATATCCCGCTCTTTTACGACGCCGTAAACGAAAAGGGCCTTTGCATGGCGGGACTGAACTTTGTGGGCAACGCCTTTTACGGCGCGCCGGCGGCGGACAAAGTAAATATCGCGCAGTTTGAGTTTATTCCGTACATTCTCGGCAAGTGCGCCGATGTGGAGCAGGCGTTGACGTTGCTTAAAAATATCAACATAACAAATCAGGCGTACTCGGACGAGTTGCCCGTTTCGCAGTTGCATTGGATAATCGCGGACAGGTCGAGGGCGATAGTCGTGGAGTGCGTAAAAGACGGCATGAAGATCTACGACGATCCGGCGGGCGTGCTCACAAACAATCCGCCGTTCGACGAGCAGATGTTCAATCTTAACAACTATATGCACCTTTCGCCCAAACAGCCCGAAAATCTGTTTTCGGAAAAACTGCCGCTGAAAGCCTACAGCCGCGGCATGGGCGCTATGGGACTCCCCGGCGACCTGTCCTCGCAGTCGCGGTTCGTGAGGGTCGCTTTCACCAAACTCAATTCCGTGTCGGGGGAGTCGGACGCGGAAAGCGTAAACCAATTTTTTCATATCCTCGGTTCGGTCGAGCAGCAGCGCGGTTGCTGCCTCGTGGGCGAAAAGGACTACGAAATTACGATATACACTTCGTGCTGTAATGCGGACAAGGGCGTGTATTACTACACGACGTACGAAAACCACGGCATCACCGCCGTCGATATGCACGCCGAAGATTTAGACGGAACGGCGCTTTTCCGATATCCGCTCGACCGCCGCGAAAGGATAGAGTTTTGCAATAGGGAATAGGGATAAGTCGAAGCGATCGATATATAAGACGTGTGCTATCGGGCACGTTTGACAAATCGACAAAAATTTTATATACTTATGTAACACATTGGATAAAGGTGAGAAATGTCGAGCGAAACTAAGGCGGCAGCCGCCAAATATCACAGACGCGTGCTGATGGAAGCGGCAGACAGGCTGCTCGTCGAGCACGGCTACGGCGGCATGAATATGAACATGCTCGCAAAAGAGGCGGGCTATTCCAAGGCGACCGTTTACGTGTACTTCGAGAGCAAGGACGAAATAGTCAGGCTGCTCGCCGTAGAGCGGCTCAAGGTCGTGCGCGCCGAGATAGCGCTGATACTCAAAAACGACATGGACGCCGCGGAAAAGTTTTCGGAGATCAAGTCGGTGTTCGACGAGTTCGCGAGAGAGGACGGCGTATACTTCGATTTTGTGTGCGACGATTTGGCGTCGGGCGGCGGCGAAACGGAAAGCGACGTCGCGCTGCGCGCGCTCGTCGGCGGCATAATAGACGACCTTACGGCGCTCGCGCCCAAGTCGGAGCTTATGGACAGGTGGTTTGCGTATTACGGCAGGCTTAAAACACAAAAGATATTCGAGTGCGCGTCCGGCGCGCGCTCGTCGGCGGAGGCGGTATGAGCCTTATCGAATTTGAAAACGTAAGCAAGATATACAAGCTGGGCGAGGTGGAGATCCCCGCGCTCAACGGCGTAGATTTTACTATCGACGAGGGCGAGTTTGTCGTCATACTCGGCGCGTCGGGCGCCGGCAAGTCCACGATACTCAACATCTTGGGCGGCATGGACAGCGTCACGGACGGACGCGTTTCCGTCGGCGGCGACGATATAACGGCGTATTCGCAAAAGCAGCTCACGCTGTATCGGCGCGAAAAGGTGGGGTTCGTCTTTCAGTTCTACAATCTTATATCCAACCTCAATGCGCTCGAGAACGTCGAGTTCGCCGCGTCGGTGACTTCCGCGCACCTCGACCCTGCGGAAACGCTTGCCGCCGTCGGGCTGGCGGAACGCGCGCACAACTTTCCGAGCCAGCTTTCGGGCGGCGAGCAACAGCGCGTCGCCATTGCGCGTGCCGTTGCCAAAAATCCGCTGCTTTTGCTCTGCGACGAGCCGACGGGTGCGCTCGATTACAAGACGGGCAAGCTGGTGCTCAAGCTTTTGGAAAGCGTCAACGAAAAGTACGGCAAAACAGTGGTGCTTATAACGCATAACAGTGCGCTCGCGCCCATGGCGGACAAGGTGATACACGTGCGCAGCGGCAAGGTGGAAAACATCGAGCTCAACGCCGACAGGCGGTCTATAGACGAGATAGAGTGGTAAACGCAACGCAACGGGGTGTCGAGCCATAAAATACATAATGCTAAAAACGCTTCGCGATATTCGCGAAACCATAGGCAGCTTTATTTCGATAACGATAGTGATATTTATCGGGTGTTTTTTCTTTGCCGGCATAACGGCGGGGTCGAACGCCGTTACGCATCAGGTGAACGATTATTACGCGAGCAGTAATTACGCCACCGCGCGCGCTGAGTACATGTTTGTCAATTCGGCGGCGGTGGACGAGATAGCCGCAGTGGACGGCGTGGAAGTTGCGGCAGGCTGTAATTCTTTCGACACGCGCGTCGTCTTTCGCGGCATGCGCTACGATATGCATATAGAAACGCTGACGGACGGCATTGACGAGCCGACGCTGCTCGACGGGCGGCTGCCGGCGCAAGATAAAAAAGAGATGATAATAGACACGGTCTTTGCCGAAGCGCACGGAATGGGCATAGGCGACAGAATGATTTTTGCCGTCAACACGCTGAGCGCGATCACATTGCGGCCTATAGTGATGGGCACGGACGAGCAGACCGTGCGATATTTCCCCGAATACGAAAGCGTCGATTACACGTTTACGGTTAGCGGCATTTATCACGCGCCCGACACTGTCTACAAAGTAAACACGCTCAACACCGCGGCGCAGCCGGACGAGTTTATCTCGGCGCTCGTCAATTACGGCGAGATAGCGGCATACAAACCGAACGCAAAGGTGGTTATGGAAGATTTTTCGGGAACGGCGACGGAGCTTTTCGACTACTCGAATATCCCGAGCGACATAAAGGTATACAACGCAATAAAAGTCATAGGAGACGGAGTGAAGCCGGACGAGTTATTCGGGCGATATTCGCTGTCCGATATCGGCGACATAACCGAAATGTTCGCGCACGCCGACAGCGCCGCCGGACTGTATATGTATTCGCTCGAGCGCGGCAATTTTCCGTCGGTGGTAGCTTTCGACAGCATCAACGACACCATTGCGGCGCTTGCGGCTATCCTTCCGTCGATATTTTTTGTGGTCGCGGCGGTCATAACGATAATATCGCTGTCCAAAACGGTGGAAAATCAGCGCATGCAAATAGGCGTGATACAGGCGCTCGGCGTGAGCAAGGGCGCGGTGTACTTTTCGTACATATTCTACGCGCTGTTCGCGTGCGTGATAGGCGGCATTACGGGCGGCGTCGTCGGCATACTGCTGATACCGTATCTTATAAACATTCTGTATGCGCGGCAGTTTTGCATGCCGCCGACGGCCTCGCACGTCAGCGTGCTTTTCCTTATTTTGGGCGTTGTCGTGGCGGCGGCGCTCGCGTCGCTCGCGGCGTTTGTGTCCTGCCACCACACGCTTAAAGCAAAACCGGCGCAGGCGATGCGCCCGAAGCCGCCCAAAAAGACGCGGCGCATACTCGCGGAGCGGTGGACGTGGCTGTGGCGGCGGCTGGGCTTCGGCGCAAAAATGAATTTGCGCAATATGTTTTTGCACAAGATACGCATGCTGCTGTCGTCGGTGGGGATAATAGGCTGTATCGCGCTGCTCATCGCGCTTATCGGGCTCAAGGACAATATGGCGTTTTCATTCGAGCGGTACGACGCGTCGGTCGGCTATGATCTGACCGTCGTCACGGACACCGCCGTCGCGCTCGACACGTTCGACTTCGACGAAATATCCGATTATCACGGCGCGGAGTATATAGGCGGACTTACGTTCGTGCCCGATTTTTCGGGACGGTTCGAGTACGGCGGAAAGGTCGCAGACATGACAATAATGGCGTTGCCGACGGCGGACGACGCCGCGCTCTACAAGTACACGGACGCGGACTGCGTGCGGCTGACCGCCGACAAGCGCGGCAAGCGCAGGCTTACGCTCGAGGACGACACCTTTGCCGTGCCGCACACGCTGGCGGACAAGCTGGGTGTTAAAGTAGGCGATACGGTGTCTGTAAGCGGATATTCGCTCGACAACAGGGCGGTGGCGTTCGACGTCGTGATAACCGACGTCGTTTACGAATACTTCGAGCTCAAGGCTTACACATCGTACCGAATGTTCGCCGAGTGCGGAGTAGGGCTGTTTGCCGATACCGTTTACGCGAAGCTCGCAGAAGGGGTATCGCTCGACACCGCCGTCGCCGAGCTCAAAAGTTACGCCGAAGTGCGCGACGTGAAGTCGTTTGAGGAATCGTATACCGCGCTTGAAAAAAGAATGTTGCTGCTCGATTATGCGGTGATCCTTTTCGTCGTGGGCGCGGCGGTGCTCGCCGTCGCGGTCATATACAACATTACCGCGACAAATCTGAAAGAGCGCACGCGCGAGATCGCCACGCTCATGGTGCTCGGCTATAAACCGCACGAAACGGCGAATATGCTCATAGCCGAAAACGCCGTGGTGACGGGTATCGGGTGCGCGCTCGGTTTGCCGCTCGGCTACGGGTTGCTCATGTGGCTCGTTGACATTACGACTTCATTTAACGTGTTTATATCGAGCTTCTTCTCCTGGTACGTCGCGCTCGGCTGTATCGTGTTGACATTTGTTTTTTCGTTCGTCGCGACGTTCATTCTCGCGCGGCGCATGAAAAATATTTCCATGGTCGAAGCGCTTAAAAGCGTTGAATAAATTAGGTATTATACCCCAGGGCAAGCAATAGACCCGCACGGCAACCGAATGTTGCACGAAGCATTGCTTACGTTCTCGCTTGTAATTGTACGCAGGCTTGCCCTGGAGCACCCTACGGGTGTTCCGCCGCAAGCGGCGGTGTATAAAACCAAATTTGTCCACGTCGGCAGCCAAATGCTGCGCGACCCATTGCTTACCATCTCACTTCATTAGAATACGTAATAATTTCAATTCAATCTGTGATTGTGCAAGCAAGCAAGTTTACTCCTCGAATAAGCCGACGCGGAATTGCAATGCGCGCCATATTCAGTCGTATAAAACAAAACCGCCTATCGCTTTTGATAGCGTGCGGCGGTTTTTGTTTTGGCGTTTAGCCGATTTCGAAATGGCTGCCGGTGTGGCGCGTCGGAGGCATTCTGTTGCCCTTTTTGACGCGGACGGTGCCGACGACTTTGCCCTTGGACGAAACGATGTTGTATTCGCCGGTCTTGGGCGCGATCTTTCCGGATGTCAGCTTATCCATTTTTCCTCCTTTGCGTATCCGAAGCGGATATGCTATAAGGATATTTTGTCGAATTTTCGTAAAATTATGCGGTCAAACGGTATTTTTTGCCATTCCTGCGCCGTCTGATAGCGAGTGTCAGTTGTGGAGAAAGCGTTTCATCTCGTCGATGTTCTTTTGCTGTATCCACAAAAACTTGTACGCAAGATTTCTGATGTCGCTGTCGATATCCGAAAACGCCGACAGTTTGGACGTACATTCGGTGACGCCCTTTGTCGTGCCGTCGATTATCATTTTGGCGATCTCGTTTTCGGGCGTGTCTTCCTTGATTTTGCAGTCGATCATCATGCCCGCCATGGCGCGCGATATCTTTCCGACCGCTTCCGGCTTTTCGTCGCGCGCGGCGAGCTTGCGCGTTATTTCCGAGCAGACTTCCGAGTAATCGAAGATGTCCTTTTCCACGGCGGTGCGCAGTTCGCCCGGGCCGATGTTGTTGTTGACGTGTTCGAGCGTGTCGCGGCCCATTTGCGCCGCTTGGTGGAGTTGTTTTAAAAACTCGACCTCGCGCTCTGTCTTTACCTGTTGTTCTTTATCCATAGTTGTCCTCCGCCGATAGTATGCGCGGAAACGGAATAAATATCTATTGCGCGGCAAACATCAGAAAAACCGCAGCAGAAAGCACCCGACGATACAGCCGGTGTATGTGGCGACGAGAGCGACTGGAATGGCGTAGCGCAGTTTGCGCACGCTCGACTGCGAAAAGTAGATCGTGGATATGTAGAACACCGTTTCGCTCGATCCGTAAATGACGGACGCGCACCGCCCGACATAGCTGTCCGCGCCGTACGTTTCGTACAGCCCGTCGAGTATGGCGAGCGATCCTGCGCCCGATACGGGTCGTAGAAAAAGCAGTTCGGCGAGCTCTTTGGGCAGTCCGACGGAGTTCAGCACGGGCTCTGCGGCGTTCGCGACATACGCCGACGCGCCCGAAACGCGGAATGCTTCGACGGCGACCATGATGGCGAGCAGATACGGAAAAACGTTTATCGTAAGGTTCACAGCCTGACGCGCACCGTCGATAAAGCCGCCGTACGGCTCGCGTCGCCGCACGAGCGACAGCGTCAGCACTATCAAAAACAGTACGGGGATTATGTACGCGCTCATCGGCTCTGCTCCGAAATCGCGTTCTTTGCGGCGCGCTTTTTACGGCTTTTCTTTTCGCGGCGGTTTTCGCGCGCGCCGACGCGCTTTTCCCGATCGAATATTTTGGAGCACAGCTTTACTCCGATTATGCCTATAAAAGTGGACAGCACTGTCGCGACGAGCGACGGAAAAAGAAAGTCCGCAGGGTTTGCCGAGCCCGCCGTCGCGCGCATGCCTATTACCGTAGTGGGCAGCAGTTGCAGGCTCGTGGCGGATATGACGGTCAGCATTATCATGTCGGTCGAAGCTCGCGGCGAGCCGTTGTCCATGCGCTTGATCGCCGATATCGCCATGGGCGTGGCGGCGTTGCCGAGCCCGAGCAGGTTGGCGGAAACGTTCATTGTTATGTACTTGCGAGCTTCCGCGTCGCACGACGGGAACAGCCGCGAAATGACGGGACGCAGGAGTTTTTCCAGCCCGCGAGACAGTCCCAAGCGCTCTATGAGCGAGAAAAAACCCAGCCAGAACGCGTACAGCGCCATCAGGTTGAGTGAAAGCTCTACTGCGCCGTGTGCGCCGTCTATCATGGCGTTTACCGACGCCGACGGGTCGGTGAACAGCGTCAAGCCGAGCGACGCCGCGAGCATGATGAACCATATGATTGCCATGATACAATATATGTCGGGCGCGCGCTTTAAAGACTAAGGCGCGCGATATGTCGGACGGACTAAAACATCAAAACGTCGCGGAGTTCGCCGAGCTCGCGGCTCGGACCTTCGAGGTTTATCCTGTCGAATTTCGGCTTCATTTTTTCGGTTATGCCGAGTATGTAGCAGTAGGGCAGTATGTTGAAAAAGTAATCGGGGTCGTCCTCGATGAGCGTTTCCAAGCGGTCTACTTCCGCTTCCAAAAGAAAAGTCCTGAACGCGCAGATCCGCCCGTATATCGCCGTCGTTTCGTCGCTCCTTATGTCGATGCGCTTTGCGAGTATATTAAAGACTACGACGCCGACGGCGACGGCGTAGCCCAAAACGACCGCGCTTGCCGTGGGAACGAACGCCAGGCACACGCCGAGCGGCGCGCCTCCCCAAACTACGAAGAACGGATACCGTATCATCCGCTCCCAAGCGGTTTCGAGCTCCGCCGTCGTTCTGAACATGAGCACGGCGACTATGGGGAATATCATCATCATGACCATGGGCGGCGTGGCAAGGTGTCCGCCCACACCGACGCATATAGTCGTGATGAGCATTGCCGCCGCGGCAAGCACGCTCGAAACGGTGTCGAGCTTTTTGGACAGTGCCGTGCGCGTTGCGCGCGCTTCCGACTTGCAGGAGGATGCGAACGACTTATATGTGTCCAAATGCGACGAGGGCGCGGCGAGCGTATAAAAATCTTTGCCTTGCGAGAACATCGCGTTGAACAGGTCTTTTTCGATCTCGAAGTTCGCAAAAGTTTCGTCGCTCCCGTGCTTAGGGCGCTCGATATCTTTGAGCTTGGTTATTTTAAGTCCGCGCCGACAGTCTTCCCGAATTTTTATAAAGCCTTCGCTCGCCCAATACAGCATCATCGGGTTGAACAGGTTGCGCGTGTTCGTATTTATGCCGCGATAGCCGATGAGCACGTCGATGGGCGAAAATCCGCGCGGCGGATAATACTCGATAGGGCGGAGCGCGCGGCGCAGTTTTATTTTTCCGGCAACGGTCGCGCCCACGGCAAAGCCGAGCGGCACGGTGGATATGACTATACAGAAAATAAACAGCGGAAAGCTCATAACAGCGCGCTCCTTATTTCCGGATCGGGCTTGTACCATTCGGGCGGTCGTCTTTCCCCGAACTTGCGCTTTACCGCGAATTTAATGCCGAATGCGTATATGAACGGCAGTGCGGCGTAGTAGTCGTATTTGCCGAGCTCGTCGCCGCCCGTGCGGAGAAGAAATCTTCTGTAATTTACGATCATGGAATAGTCGGCGAGGTTTATTTTTTCCCTGTAGTCGGCGAACCGCCGCAAAAACAGCGGACCGATAAAGAACAGCGCAACGGAAACGTACGTCGTGCCGTACGGGTCGTATGCAACTTGCGCAAAAGCGATAAACGGGCCTATGGAACAGCCCAGCCATATGCCGCACCAAAGCGTTTTGAACAGTATCGGCATGCCCTTTACAAACATCAATACCGACATGCCGACGAGCGCAAAACCCACCAGCACTAACGTGACGAAGTTGCCCGTGTCTATGCCTATCCATATCGCGGACGCCGCAAACGATACGACGGACAGCGCGAGCGCGATCACTTTCAGCATGTAGTGCTTAGCCGTATAGACGCCTTCGTCCTCGCGCGCGGCAAAAGCCTTGCGTATGTCGTCCGTTTCCGCGGACGTGAAAAGCGGCTTTAATAGGCTTACGGTCGGGTCTACCGCTATCTTATCCGCAAAACGATCAAAAAGCATGCGCTCGCGCACGTACGTGCCGCGGTCGAAGAATACCGCCGCGTCGGAGTAGTGCGACGGCATGCTTTTCAGCTTGTATACGCGCACGGAATATCTGCCGGCACATTCCACCGAAATAAAACCGTTCTGCGCCCAATGAACGAGGAGCGCGCGAGTGAGCCTGCGCGGAAAGGTTTTGCCTATAAATATACGCTGCACGTCGAGCGGGGAAAATCCCTGCGGAAGCGCCGTAACTTTTTCTTCCGCGACGTTGCGCTTTGCGCGCGTTCCGTATACGAGCGCGAGCAAGAGAATCGCCGCCAAACACCCGTATACGCACGCGCATGTCGCATAGTAAAAGCCTATATCGGTCGTTGTCGAAAGTAAAGCGTACATCTGTCGAATTATATCATATATATTTTTCGCTTGTCAAGAGCATACTAATTCCATGATATTCATAGACAGGCGCGGCGGCGCGGCGAGTGCGCTGTGCGATTCGCTGTCCGGAACGGACTACGTGGCGCGATTGGAAAACATCATAGAGGACGCTACGGAACGCAACTGCGTCGCCATGTGCTCGAGCGACGCGGCTTTGCACACGGCGCTGTATCTTTGCGGCGCGACGCGCGGCGACTACGTGTTTGTGCCGTCGTTTACATTCTATTCGTATATTTCGACGGTGGTCGGTTGCGGTTGCGTGCCCGTATTTTTGGACTGCGATCCCGTTACGCGCTGTGTTTCGCCGTCGGCGCTCGAAACGGCGTTCGTCTGGGCACAGCTCCAAAACAAGCCGCCGAAAGCGGTGATAGTGGACGACGCGTTCGGCTCGGTCGCCGATTACGACGTACTGCTTCCGCTGTGCAAGGCGTGGGACGTGCCGCTTATAGAACTCGCTTGCGACGCGTTCGGCGGGGAATACAAGGGCGTGCCGTGCGGCGCCAACGGCGATCTCGGCGTTTTGAGCTTTTCCAAGCGCATATCGGGCGCGGGCGGCGCGTTGCTTTGCGGCGACGAGTGCGGCGCGGCGCGCGGTTTTGCACGGCTCGAATACAGCGAGGGCGAAAATCACGACTACAGGCTACACAACGCTCTTGCGGCGCTCGATTGCGCGCTGCTCGAGAGCGCGGACAAGATATCGGCGCGAGCGCGAGCCAATCTCGCCGCGCTCGTCGCCGCGGCTGACGGCATAGCCGCGCCCGTAGACGGCGACGCCGCCGCGTACGCGCTGTGCAAAGCGGACGGCGTTGCGGCGGAGCTTGCCTATAGCGGTTTCGACGTAAAGACGCCGCCGCCCGTGCACGCCATGCCGCAGTATCGCGACTGCGCGTTTTTCGAGCATGAGCGCGGCTTCGACATGAGCTCCGCGCTCGGCGGCTACTGTCTTATAAATATGGATATATCCGCGCCAAAGCGCATGCGGCTCGTGCGAATGTTAAAGCGCATGCCGTCGCGCCGTTGACAAAACCGCCCGTGTGTTGTACAATTGAACAGTACAATATTCGGCGGCGGTACTATGGAAAGATACATAAAGATAAGCGGCATACAAAAGCTGACGCTTTTGGATTATCCCGAGCACACGGCGTGCACGCTGTTCGTCCCGGGCTGTAATTTCAGATGCCCGTACTGCCACAACAGCGAGCTTCTCGGCTGTGACGTGGAGTATTACGACGAGGGCTATATCTTCGACTTTTTGCGCAAGCGCAGGGGAATACTCGAGGGCGTGTGCGTCACTGGCGGCGAGCCGACGCTGTACACCGATCTCGCGCGGTTTTTGGGCGATATAAAATCGCTCGGCTATCTCGTTAAGCTTGACACCAACGGATTTCTTCCGGACAGAGTGGCGAGCCTGATAGACGACGGGCTTGTGGACTACATAGCCATGGACATAAAGAACAGTCCCGAAAGATATGCGGAAACCGCGGGCGTGCCGTCGGAGCGTTTCGATATAGACCCGATCCTGCGTTCGATAGACTTGATATCGGCGTCGGGCGTGGAGCACGAGTTCAGAACGACCGTCGTGCGCGAGCTGTTTGACGAGCGAAGCATGGACGGCGCGGCGCGGCTTGTGTTCGGCGCGGCGCGATACTATTTGCAAAGCTTTGCCATGCGCGACACCGTGCCGATAAAGACGCTTACCGCGCCGACGGAAAGCGAAATGCTGCGCTATCTCGAGATAGCGCGTAGATATGTGCCTGACGCCAAAGTCAGAGGAATATAAAGACAAATTATAAAGTAAAGTGAAAATCTCACAAAACAAAAGCGAGCGTATTTTTTGAATACACTCGCTTTTTGAATTTTATTTGAGGAGCAAATTTACTTGCTTAACCAAATAGATAAATAAAATATCACTATTTAAAGACTAAAACAATCTAAACAATGCAAGACTGCAATCGAAATTTTTTAGAATCCGTGTTTCGTATAAAGTGAGATGCATTTTTTATTTTCGCAGATTCCTCATCATTTCATCGCGCGACGAATGATTCAATTACTTGGTTTGCGATGGAAGTCATATGATTTCCGTGTCGTAGTTTGATGTTTGCAGCAAATAGATAAAATCGCTTGACAAAGCCTCATATATAGTATATCATATATGGGAAAACACATATATAACGAGGTGAAATGTATGAAAACCACATTCGAGCAATTTATCGAGACTAATCCGATCTGCGTTAAGTTTAGGGACAATCCTGACGCGAAAAGAATTTTTTACATGATCGGCGAGAGAAAAAACATTTTCGGGATGATGGATATGTCGAGGTTTGGCAAGCCGGCGCTTGCGGCGTGCGTTAAAGAGATTGAGGAGTTTTGCGATTCCGCCGATAATCACTCCATAGATTTGAAGGATGACTTTACGCGCAAGATGATAGGAAGAATGGTAAAGTCGATTTTGGAGCCGTATGGATATCGCATCGAGCGTCAGAAGGACATTCCTCAAAAGGTCTGCAGTAAGTATTTTTCTACTGCGTCGTGCTATGTGCCGATTGAGAATTCGGATAATTTTCGTATGGTTATTAGTGACGATATAATGGAAGTGCGCAAAGGAAATCAAGAGTTTCGCAATTTTCATTTGGAATACTTGATTAAATTTTGCGTAAACGATGACAGGCGCATAAGCGATGTTATAATAAACGGTCGAAACTATAAATGGGAATACGAATATCCGTTTAGAAGTCAGGGCAACGCGCATTTGATATTCCTGAGTGAATATGGCGTGTGGTTTGGATTGAGCTTTGACGGGCATAAGGGCGACATGTTTGTCAATAGCAATCCGATAATAGATTATCTTATTAAAAAGCTTAATATCGACTGGGAAATAGACGAAAATTATGGTTTTGAGATTGATGCCGACACTATATTCGGCATTATTCAAAACTCGCAAGAATCGGAGAAGGACAAAATTGAAATTGGAGAAGTATACACCGGCGGAAGCGAATACAGCTTTCGCGGCGTAACCTTGGTCAATGATATGCCAGAGCAATATTCCTACGCCGACGATGCGTTCTATATTGAGGAGGGTGATATCGAATGCTTTTTATATTATTTTTTATCTAAGCATTTCGACGGGAATATGTCCGTCAACTGCACCTGTTCGGGAACGTCGTATGACGCGCACGAGTTCAGTTTGCATTTGGATCATAATTATTACTCCGTTCCTCAAATTATGAGCATGCTCGACGATATTGTTGCAAGTACAGACTTGTTGAAAACAGACTACAACAAAGCTATCGAGCTTGATTTTGCCAAGGATTTTTCTATATTTTACATGACGAACGATTTCTTATCCAGATATCGTATGCCGGAAAAAGACGCTATCAAGAAGCATATAGGCAATGTTATCGACTTCTATAAGCGGTTTGTCGCAAGGATGAAAAAGCTTATAGAAAGCGATCCGAATATAAAATATATCGTCGTGACCGGTCCGTGATATGGTTGCCAAATTAATGATTATATGGAGATGAATAATTATGCCTAAATTATTAATAAACGATACGGTTTTTGAGTTTTCCGTTGAGCAATATGAACAACCTGATGTTTCCAAAAACTACAAATGGTCGCGCATACGGCTAGGTGTAAAAAATAACTATATGGATTACTGCGATTGCAACGAAATGCTCACAATATATGAAGTGAGCGAAATTATAGCGAAACTTGATGATTTGCTTAATGATGAGATTGTCGAAGAAGAAGCGCTGTGTTTTATCGAGCCAGATATCACAATGCGCCTATATCCCGCGCACATTAATTTACCCGATAAAAGACACAGCTATGTGAGCGGGCACAGTGCAAGCGAATGTCTATTGGATATAACATTGCATTTCATAGGATCGCAGGGAGTGTATGTTGGCGAGAATTGGACGATAACGCTTGATCGTAATAAAATAATCGAATTGCTTAACGGCATTAAAATCGAGTGTGGCAGAAAGGAAGACGTACACGAATATGTAGGGCTTGTCGGCGTTTCGTTTATCGGGCAATGGGCTGATATATATTGGTATCGCTACGACGGCAATCGATTATGGAGTCAGCAGTTTGTAAAAGTGGGGTATGGCGGGAAAGAAGAATATGCAATGGTAGAATACGCGCGGATGTGCGATACGGCGCATTTGCCCTGTAGACTTGACGAGCTTAGTTATATTGTGGCAATAGTTGACGACAGCGAGAGTGGCGAGCTTTTGGACAAATGGCGTGAAGTTGGTTATATGGACGCTGACCAACACGTGCTTAGAATGGTGTTGAGCGACGGCACAATTTTTACTATAGAAAAGAAAACGGACTCGCAGTATCGCATTGCCGTGCGCAACGAATACATAAATTACGAAAAGACGACGGAGATGTTCGGCATCGAGGACAGGCAGGATATTGCCGACTATCTGGATATGTTGTTAAACGGCGGTATGCGAGAGGTGACCGCGGTAAGAACGGCCGATTCCAATTTGGCGTTTATGTTTTGCCCGCGTGGTGCTAAGGTTGTGGACAAATGGTGTGAGTATATCAATCCTACCGATTTTCATGGCAACAGAATAGATGAAAGATTTGCCGAAAGCACTATGAAAATAGATGTGGATTTGTGCGGTGACGGCTTGTGTGGCAGACGATATTTTTCGATGTACTTATTCGCTAATGAAACGGAGCAATTCGCAACTCAATGGGCGACGAAAATACTGGGAAGGTAATGTTACGGCGTATTTTATTCAAATAGTAAATTTACTTGCCCGCCCAATCACAGATTGAAACTGTTATTTATTGCGTATTCTATTGAAGTGAGCGCGTAAGCGTCGGGTCGCGCAGCATTTGGCTGCCTTGGTCATGTAGGTGGGTGTGCCGGACGCCAAAATTCGCGGTATAGATAGATAATTACATAATAAGTCGGTTAGCCATAAACGCACAAAACAAAAGCGAGCGTATTTTTTGAATACACTCGCTTTTTGAATTTTATTCGAGGAGCATTTTTGCCCGCTTGCGGGAGCAAAAATGCGACGACGACA
>JAMPDA010000021.1 GCA_023665905.1 Roseburia sp. | reverse complement strand
TCCGCTGTTGACCGACATCGGCGAGCCGTTTACGGATGCGGTCGAGGTATCGCCGTCATCGTTTCCGTTGCCGTTATCGGGTACCGCATCGGCAGAGCCGTCGGTTATCCACACCGTCCAGCTGCCGGTATCGCTCCAATGCTTAACGTATATATTGAAAGATGCGGTGTTCTTTATAGTGATAGAGCTCGCAGACCAGGCGCTCGCACCGAAGCCATCCACATCGGACAGCGTTATGTCGGCGCTGTTGATCTTGAACGAGATCTGCTCGCCTGCGGTAAAGCTCTGCGAAAGCACCATCCACTCTTGGTCCTGCGTTTCGTACAACACAGTATCTACTGAGCTCATATTGTCTGTAAGATTGTATTTGACCGTCGAGCCGACGTAGATGTCGTTGCCCGTTGCGGTTACGCCGGTATTGCCATTTCCATCGTCGTTGCCGTTGCCGGGACCATCGTCATCGCCGGAACCGTTAGACCAATGCGCGTAAATGGTGTTGCCTGTTCCCGTGAACACCGTATCGGTATCGACAAGCGTGCCGCCCTGCGCCGCGGTGTACCAGCCCGCGAACGTTTGACCGGCAGGCGTAGTAGGCGCGGTAGGCGCTACGGGGAGCGCCGCGAGCTGACCGCTCGAATTGGTCTGTACGCTCGATACTGCGCCGAGCGTGCCGCCGTTGGCGTCGAGTATTACCGTGACAACGCCCGTAGAGTCGCCGTTACCGCTGCCCGTAGACGTCCAGCTTGCATACACCGTAATCGAGTCGGTGAATATATTGGTGGACGCCACGGTATCCGTGCCGTCTTGGGTGAATGTGTAGCCGTTGAACGTATAGCCGCTACGCGACGCCGGCGTGGGCTGAAGCGCAAGTCCGGCTATCGTTTCCACTTCCTTAGTCGTGGTAGTGGTGTCCGAGCCGAAATAGCTACCGTTGGCGTCGAACGTTATTGTGTATTCGTCGTCCCCGCCGCCCGTTGACTTAGAGCAAGCCGCAAGCCCTGCCGCCGAAGTGGCGAATACCGCAGCCGCCAAAGTTGCTAAAACAAACTTTGATTTTTTCATACAATTTCCCCTATTTAATTGTTGATGTGCTTATTATAATACATATGCGGCACAAAGTCAATAGCTGCCGAAAAAATAAATCGGATATTTTTTGCGGCGAAAACGGCGGATGTATGGGGTTGCGGCGCTTGCGCGCCTGAATTTCTCCGCTACGCGCTGACGCGCTCCGGTCGAAATGACATAAAGGTGGTTGTAGCGCACGGCATTGAGTGAAGCGGTCAAACAAACGTCTTGTCACCTCGAGCGCAGTCGAGAGGTCTAGGCGAACCGCCGCAGAAAGTAAAAGCTGTTCCTGTGGCAATGCGCGGCAAATCCGCTGGATTTCTCCGCTACGCGCTGACGCGCTCCGGTCGAAATGACATCGGGTGTAAAACTGCCGTCCATTCGTACAGAATGACGCAATTAAAAAGCTTATCCGCAATTATAACGCAGATAAGCCTAATCGCGAGTAAGATACGGACAAGACCAAATTAAAAGTCGGACTTGAGGCTACGTTCGAAAAGCTGTTCCATGATCTCGCGCGGCGGCAGGTTATCGAGTATCATAGTATTGACGGCGCAGGTCAAAGGCATATCGACGCCGAGCTGTTCGGACATGATCGCGAGTGCGCGCGCGGTATGCACGCCCTCGGCGAGCTTGTCGTACTTCTTGCCGAGCACGTAGTTCTCCCCCCACATACGGTTATGGCTATGCACGGAAAACAGCGTCGTTTCGTAATCGCCCAAATGACACAACCCGTACGCCGACAGCGGATTGCCGCCGCACTTTTGTATGAGCCGCGACACCTCGCGACTGCCGCGCGCCATAAGCGCGCCCTTGAGCGTAGTGAGCTTCATGCCGTCGAGCACGCCTGCAACTATGCCCATGACGTTCTTAGCCGCCGCACCGATCTCCGTGCCGATGATATCCGAGCCGTAATAGAACCGTATCAACGGGCTTTTGAAATACTCGATCATGCGCTCCGTCGTGGCGCGGTGGTACGAATCGATGAGCATGCAGTTGGGATTGCCGACAACGAACTCCTGCACGTGCCCGGGCCCTGCCCACACCGCGACCTGCCAATCCTCCAGCCCGAACTCGAGCGCGATCTCGGACAAACGCTTGCCCGTCTGGATCTCTATGCCCTTCATGCACGTGACGAGATACTTGCCCGTCATGTCGCACTTGCTGCGAATATCCCCCATCACGGCGCGGAACGCCTGCGACGGCACGGACACAATAACAACGTCGGCGGTCTTGACGGCGCGCGCAAGGTCGGACGTAAGCTCGATACTCTCGGCAAACGTGACGTACTCGTTCTTGCGCGTCATGCGCAACTGCTCGTACGTAACGTCGCCGTTCAGCCCGTACACCGTCACCTTGTGCCCTAACTGGTCGCTGTACCACGCCAAGAACGACCCCCAGCGTCCGCAACCGACAACGGTGACGTTGATCTTGGTCCTCGTGTAATCTTTGGGAATGGAATACTTGATCTGCAATTCGGCTCTCCTTTTGAAGTATTGATTGGGCTTTACGGCATTGGGTGAATGCGGCACAATCACCGTCTTGTCACCTCGACCAAGCATTGCGTAGCAATGCGCGTGGAGAGGTCTAGGCGATCCGCCGCAATGTGATTAAGCTGTACACGCCGCACCTTTTCACTTTTCACTATTACTTCTTCACTTGCGGCGCTCGCGCCGCGCGCGCCGCAATTATCTGTTGTCCTTAGGCGAATAGTTGGGCGCTTCTTTGGTTATGGAAATGTCGTGCGGATGCGATTCGATGAGCGCGGCGTTAGTTATCTTGACGAACTGCGCGTCGGTGCGCAGTTTTTGTATCGTCGGCATGCCCGTATAGCCCATGCCGGCGCGCAAGCCGCCGATAAGCTGATAAATGATATCCGCGAGCGCGCCGCGGTACGGCACGCGACCCTCGACGCCTTCCGGCACGAACTTTTTGGAGCCTTCCTGAAAATATCTGTCCTTGCTGCCGAGCGGCATTGCGCCGAGGCTGCCCATGCCGCGGTACGTCTTGAAGCTTCTGCCCTGATATATCTCGAGCTCGCCCGGGCTTTCGGTCGTTCCCGCGAACAGCGAGCCTATCATTACGGCGTGCGCGCCTGCGGCTATCGCTTTGGTTATGTCGCCGCTGTACTTGATGCCGCCGTCGCCTATTATCGTTCCGCCCACGCGGTCCGCGACCTCGGCGCAGTCCATGATCGCCGTTATCTGCGGCACGCCTATGCCGGCAACAATGCGCGTCGTGCATATCGACCCGGGTCCGATACCGACCTTGACGACGTCAGCGCCCGCTTTGAACAGCGCTTCCGCCGCCGCCGCAGTCGCGACGTTGCCCGCAATGAGCGTAACGCTCGGGAACGCAGTCTTGACCTTTTCGACAGCCTTGATGACGTCTATATTATGCCCGTGCGCGGTATCGACTACAAGGCAGTCCACGCGCGCGTCTACGAGCGCACGCGCTCTGTCCATGTACCCCGTGCCGTTGCTTATGGCGGCGCCGACGAGCAGTCTGCCGTTCTTGTCCTTTGCGGAATTGGGATACTGAATGGCTTTTTCGATATCCTTAATGGTTATCAGGCCTTTGAGATTGCCTTTGCCGTCCACGATCGGCAGTTTTTCGATGCGGTGCTTGCCGAGTATCTTCTGCGCCTCGTCGAGCGTAGTGCCGACGGACGCGGTGACGAGGTTTTCGCTCGTCATTATTTGCTCTATGGGCTGATCGAAGTCCGTTTCAAACCGCAGGTCGCGGTTTGTAAGTATTCCGACGAGCTTGCCGTTCTTGCAAATCGGCACGCCGGATATCTTGTACTTGCGCATAAGCTCGAGCGCGTCGGACACCTTGCGGTCGGGCTCCAAGAAGAACGGGTCGGTTATTACGCCGTGCTCGCTGCGCTTGACCTTGTCCACATGCTCGGCTTGCGCGTCGATGCTCATGTTTTTATGTATTATGCCTATGCCGCCCTCGCGCGCCATGGCGATAGCCAGCCGCGACTCGGTGACGGTGTCCATAGCCGCCGATATCAACGGTATGTTCAGCGTGATATCCGGTCCGAGCTTGGTCGTCAGATCGACGTCCTTGGGCGTTACGTGCGACTCGCCGGGAATAAGCAGTACGTCGTCGAAAGTAAGTCCGTCTTTTGCGATTTTACTCATAATGTTTTTCTCCTTATGCATTGCAGATAGCAAGATATTGTTCGAGGTATATTTGATAAACTTCGGACATGAGCTTCGTCCCGCCTCTGTACGTCACCCACATGTACTGCTCGCACGTTCCGTACTCCTCGCGCACCTTTGCGGCGCTGAGCCCGTAGCGGTCGGCATTGTAGTACAAAAGCATGGACATGTGCCAAAGCTTGCGCGACACGGACGACAGCACCTGAATACGGTATAACTGATGCAGGCGGTTGTCGAGCTCGTTCGCGCCGTCGGTAGGCACCGTGTCGATAGCGGTCTGTGCGTACTCCGAAAAGTTCTTCAGTTGGTTGTAGATATCGGTAAAGCCGTCGGCGCGGTCGAGGAACAGCGAGAACTCGTCGCCCGTCATGACGCCGCGGAAGTTATCGCGCGCCTCCGCCTCGTTGAGCGAATCGCCGACGCCTAACCTATCGAGCTCAACGGAAATATATTCGCCGAGCATGTCCGCATAATCGACGAAATCGTCCAAGCGCGATGTCTTGTTGACGAGCCCTGCAAACGTGTTGGAAAGCGTGATCGTCCTTATAACGCAATCGCCGTCCCTGCCGCTGTCGTAGAGCATGTAGTCGGTTTCGCCCAAGTACGTGCGCGCACGGTAATTGCGCACCCTTACGGTGTGCGCATGGCTGTAAACGTACGGCCGCATAGCCGCCGCCGGAACCGTGGCGATATTGTACGCGTTCTTGCCGTTGCTTATGCCGCGCACGCCGTACAGCGACGAGTACAGCCGCGTATACTTTTCCAGCCGCCGCGCAAAGTACGCCGCGCTGTCCGTATCGCCCTTATCCGCCGCCTGTTCCATAAGCTTATATGAAAGCGCCGAACAGACATCTATTGCTTCTAAGAAATCGTCGTCGGCAAGTTCTGCGTCAAGCGCCGCCGCCGTGTAGTTGCCTATATCGTCCGTAGCAGTCGCGTCGCGCTTGCCGAGCGCGCTCGTTATATATCTGTCGCCGGAATTGAGCGCGCGCTCCGACATTCCGAGCTTGTTGTACACGCGCATAGCCGAAAGCGGCATAGCCACAACGAGCAGCGACAGTATCATCATTACGACCGACAGAACGACCGCAACGACCTTGACGGAAAAAGCCGCAAGCTCCGACACGCCCGACGCGCCGTCGTCCTCGGCATCGTGCGATCCGTCCGATTTGTCGCGCCGCAGGTCGTCCGCGCGCGCCGCATCGGGTTTTTCGCCGTCGGGCGCGGAAGGCACGGTCGCCGCCGTATCGGCGGTCGGCGTATCGACGTCCTGCCCATCGGCTGTCGGCATTTTGTCGTCCGAATAATTCATTACCGAACATTATATCACAAACAGTTCGGCGGCGCAAGCGTTTTTACAAGATTTGGCAAAGCGGCAACGCTTTGCGCGCCGCCGCCGATATATGCGCCCGACTACGCCTGTTTTTTGGCTATCACCTTGGCGGTAACGGGGTCGAGCAGAACGCCGCTGTCCTCGCCCGACTCCGTGTATATCGAAATATGCCAGCATATTCCCGTACTCGGCTCGAGCGGATTTTTTATGAGCCGCGCGCGTATCTCGTACGTGCCGCTCGGCTCCAGCTCGCCTATCGCCGCGTCTATCGCCCTGTCGCAGCTCAGCATGTCTGCCGTCACGAGCGAAGTCGGTCGGTATTCCGTCGTTTTGTCGCCGCAACTTACGATGACGGTGAACGCGTCGTCCGTCGTTTCCGCGTCGAACTCGGCGGAAAAACTCGCCGCAAACGGGTGCACCGCGAGCACGCCCGAATACTCGCCTGCGGACGTCACCGCTCTGTACGTGTACACCGCGTCCACGTCGAACACCGTCGGCACGACGGTTATGAGCGTGAACGGTTTGAGCTCGCCCGCGCGCCCGTCGAGCGTATACGGCGTTTCGCGCACGCCCGACACCGCCGTCACCGTAAGCTCCCCGTCCGACGCGGAGTAGTACGCGCTCCGACGCTCGCTCACGTTTTCCATGCCGTCCGTCGAGCACGCGCACAGATACCACACCGATACAGCCGTCATTACAGCTGCGAATACCGCCGCTAATTTTTTCATACGACAATATATGCAAAACTTCCGCGCGATATGTCGAAAGTGCGTGTTGAGAGCGGTAGGCATGTGACGGCTGTCGGAGCACACGGCATTGAGTGAAGCGGACAAACAAACGTTTTGTCACCTCGAGCGCAGTCGAGAGGTCCAGGCGATCCGCCGCAGAACTGCGCGGTTTTACTACATCTGTACAATAACCATGCGCGGCTTCGCCGCTGGATTTCTCCGCTTCGCTCGCTGTCGCTCGCTCCGGTCGAAATGACATCGGGGAGTAAAGACTTCCGTCGCGTAGGTCGAAATGACATCGGGAAGAAAAAGCTTCCGTCGCTATGTACAGAACGACGCAATTAAAAAGCTTATCCGCAACTATAACGCAGATAAGCTCAATCGACAGTAAAAGTCAAACAAGACACAATTAAAAAAACAAGACCAAATCAAAAAAACAAGCAGAAACAACCGAAGCCCAAATAACCTACAAACACACTATAACGCAGATAAGCCTAATCAACAGTAAAAGTCCAACAAGACCAAATTAAAAATCTTTGATTTTCATTAGGCGGACGACGGACGCGCGCTCGTTCTCGTCGAGCTTCATGAGAATGTATTTGATCGTTTCATTGAGTTGCGGTATCATGACATACTCGAGCGCATTGACGCGGCGCCGATTCTTTTCTATCTCGTCGGCGAGCATATTACACGTCTTTTCCACTTCCGCGAGATGCAACAGCTTATCGGCGAGCGCCGTCAGCTTAAGCACGGCGTCGTCCAGCTCCGCCGGCGCGGAGCACAGCGCATACGGCAGCTCCACATCGCCCACGCGCTGCGTCTGCATGTACGGGACGTCTATACCCATGACGTTCTTCGTGCCGACAGTGACCGACGCAGTCAGCGTCGGCAGCGCGATCGCCTGAACGACATCGAGCGGCGCGCCGCCGGCGAGCGAGAACGCCTTGAGCGCGTCGGCGATATCGCCTTCTATGTCCTCGCGCAACCGCTTGTTCTCTTTTATGAGCACCAAAAACTGCCGCACCATCTCGTCCGACTTGTCCTTGAGCAGTTTATGTCCGCGCTCCGCCGTCTTGAGCCTATCCTTGAGCCGGCGCAGTTCCATGCGCGTGGGGTTTACGTTAAGTCGTGCCATGTCCTCACCGATAGCTACGCGTCGTCGCGCAGGAACTCGTCGATATACTCGTCGCGTATGCGCTTGAGCTCCGAACGCGGCAGTATTTTCAGCAACTCCCAGCCGATATCCAGCGTCTGCTCGATACTGCGATCGGCGTCGAACCCCTGATTGATATACTTCTTTTCAAACTCCTCGGCAAACTTGGCGTACAGCTTATCGACATCGGAAAGCGCCGCCTCGCCGAGTATCGCGCCCAGCTCCTTGGCGTCCTTGCCGCGCGCGTACGCCGAAAACAACTGGTTCATGGTGTCGGCATGGTCCTTGCGCGTCTTGCCCGCGCCTATGCCCTTGTCCTTGAGTCGCGACAGCGACGGCAGAACATCGATCGGCGGGTTCATTCCCTTTTTGTACAGATCGCGCGACAGTATGATCTGACCCTCGGTTATATACCCCGTAAGATCGGGTATGGGGTGCGTCTTGTCGTCCTCCGGCATCGTCAGTATGGGAATGAGCGTTATCGAACCCTTCTTGCCGCGTATCCTGCCCGCGCGCTCGTATATGGTCGCAAGGTCGGTATACAGATATCCGGGATAGCCGCGCCGCCCGGGCACTTCGCGGCGCGCCGCAGATATCTCGCGCAACGCTTCCGCATAATTGGTGATGTCCGTCATTATGACGAGCACGTGCATGTCGCAATCAAACGCCAAATACTCGGCGGCAGTCAGCGCCATGCGCGGCGTATTTATGCGCTCGACGGCAGGGTCGTTTGCGAGATTGAGGAACATGACGGTGCGGTCTATCGCGCCCGTGCGCCTAAAATCGGCAATGAAGAACTCGCTCTCCTCGTACGTTATACCCATTGCGGCGAACACGACGGCGAACTTGTCGTCGGTGTTCTTGACCTGCGCCTGCCGCGCTATCTGCGCCGCAAGATCGGCATGCGGCAAGCCCGACGCCGAAAACACGGGCAGTTTCTGTCCGCGCACGAGCGTGTTCAGCCCGTCTATGGCGCTCACGCCCGTCTGAATGAACTCGTTGGGATAGTCGCGCGCGACGGGATTGATAGGGCTTCCGTTTATGTCCAAACTCTTTTCGGGCAGTATCTCCGCGCCGCCGTCTATGGGATTGCCCATTCCGTCGAACACGCGCCCGAGCATATCGTGCGACACCTTGAGCTCTATCGCCTTGCCCGTAAACTCCGCCTTTGCCGTCGCTATCTTCAAGCCGCGGCTGGGCGAAAACAACTGCACGAGCGCCTTGTCGCCGTCCACTTCGAGAACGCGACCCATGCGCGTTTCTCCGCCCTCTTGCATTATCTTGACAAGCTCGTTGTACTTGACGCCCTCGACCTGCTCGACGAGCATCAACGGTCCCACTACTTCTCTTATGGTGCGGTACTCTTTACGCATTACTCGCTCTCCTTAAGCTCGGCTATCTGCTTGGTCATTTCGTCGTGGAGCGCGTCGAGCTTATCCGTTTCGCTCTCTACGACGTACTTTGCTCTGCCTATCCGCTCGCGGCACGGCACCGCAAGAACGGCGTTGACGTCCACACCGCGATCGAGCGCGCGCAGCGCCTGATGATAGAAATCGACTATCAGCTTGAGCATTTTGAACTGCTTGCCGAGCGACGTGTACGTGTCCACTTCGTGGAACGAGTTTTGGTGCAGATAGTCCTCGCGCACCGACTTTGCCGCTTCCATGGTGAGCCTGTCGCGCGGCGACAGCGCATCCATACCGACAAGCCGAACGATCTCGTCAAGCCGCGCTTCTTCCTGGAGTATCTTGCTTATCTCGGTGCGATACGCCGTGAACTGCGCATCGACATTGCGCGCAAACCATTCGGACAGCCTGTCCGAATACAGCGAATAACTCGTCAGCCAGTCGATTGCCGGAAAATGCCGCTTGTACGCGAGCGCGCTCGACAATCCCCAATACACCTTGACTATGCGTAGCGTCGCCTGACTGACCGGCTCCGACATATCTCCGCCCGGAGGCGACACCGCGCCGATAGCGGTCACGGACCCTATGCGCTCGCTGCTGCCGAGAATGGACACAGTGCCGGCGCGCTCGTAAAACTCCGCAAGCCGGCTCGACAGGTACGCCGGATATCCTTCCTCGCCCGGCATTTCTTGGAGCCGTCCGCTCATTTCGCGCAACGCCTCCGCCCAGCGCGACGTGGAGTCCGCCATTATCGCGACCGAATATCCCATATCCCTGTAGTACTCGGCTATCGTTATGCCCGTGTAAATACTCGCTTCGCGCGCGGCGACGGGCATGTCCGACGTATTGGCTATGAGCACCGTGCGCTTCATCAGCGGATGACCCGTTTTGGGGTCTATAAGCTCGGGAAACTCATTGAGAACGTCCGTCATCTCGTTTCCGCGCTCGCCGCAACCGACGTAAACTATAATATCCGCGTCCGACCACTTGGCAAGCGCGTGCTGCAAAACGGTCTTGCCCGAGCCGAACGGACCGGGAACGGCGGCAACGCCGCCGCGCGCTATGGGGAAAAGCGTGTCCACGACGCGCTGTCCCGTTATGAGCGGTTCTCCGGGCGGCAATTTTTCCTTGTACGGTCTGCCGCGCCGCACCGGCCACCGCCTCAGCATGCATACTTTATGCTTATCCTTGCCCGACGCGAGCACCGCTATGGTTTCGTCTATGGTAAACTCGCCCTTTTCTATCTTTTCTATCTTGCCGGACATGCCGAACGGCACCGTTATCTTGTGAACGATGACCTCGTTTTCGCGCACAGTGCCCAAAACGTCGCCGGCCTGAACCTCGTCGCCTTTCTTTGCCGTAGGCTCGAACGCCCACTTCTTTTCGTGATCGAGCGCGGACGCGGAAACGCCTCGGTCTATCCTGTCGCCCGAAAGCTCTTTGAGCTTTTCGAGCGGACGCTGTATGCCGTCGTAAATGCCGCCCATAAGCCCGGGCGCAAGCTCCACAGAAAGCGGCTGCTCCGTGGAAACAACGGGCTCGCCCGTGCCGAGCATGCTCGTTTCCTCATAGACCTGTATGGACGCGCGATCGCCGCGAAGCTCTATGACCTCGCCGATAAGCCCTTTTTCGGACACTCGCACGACGTCGTACATCTTGACGTTTTCCATTCCGTCCGCCACGATCAGCGGTCCGCTTATTTTGATTATCTTGCCCATTATATCTCCTTGATGTGAGATCGATGTGTTTTTGTATTGAAACGGATATATCGCCGCTATCAGTCGCCGAACAGTATATCCACGCCGACGGCTTTTTCCACGTCGCGCTTGACGCCCGCCATGCCGAAACCGTTGGAGCCCGTCGCGCCGGGTATGGAAAGCACCGCCGGATAGGGCTGTTCCTTGAGCTTTTGCATGAGCGCGTCCATCTTGGCGGCGTAGTTTTCGGTGACGAGTATTACGGCGTATTCGTCCGTCTTTGCGAGCTTGCGCAGGACGTCCGCCGCCTGATACTCGTCGGATACTTTATGCACCGCCGCGCCGATAGCCAAAAACGCCGTCACGCTTTCGCTGTCGCCTATTACTGCGATCTTTCCGATTTTTTCCATTGTCCCTCTCCCGTCGAATGTCGCCGCGCCTTGTTACAGACTGCCGTACGCCGTCGGCACGCGCGCATAAAACGTATCGCGCGAGTTAGTCTTTACGCACACGAGCGCAGTCTTGATCGCCTTCAGCTCGACGAGCCTGCGAATGTAAAAATTGAGGAACGGCTCCGCGGTCGCCATCCTTGCGCACTGCGAGTCCGTAGCGAAAACCAAAAAGTCGTCGGCGTCGCGCTCGAAGCTCCACAACTCGGAAAATCCGCGCGCCTCCATATCCTCCGCCATCTCCGCATACGGCGTGTTCTCGAAACACTCGGCAAAGCTCTCCGCCCGCACCGCCTCCGACAGCGTCGCCTTGCTTATCTTTCCGCCGTCCGCAAACTCGTCGCGATCCTGCCCGAGCCTGCGCATGCGCGCCGCCGCAAGTATGTTCTTCATGTCGATCTGCGCGACAAAGAACTTTCGCGTCACGCCGCCGCAACAGGACAGAATGTACTTGTACATCGCGCGCGTAAGCGCAAGGTCGATAGCCTGCGGCTTCGCTTCCTTCGCCTCGTCGAGCGCCTCTAACGCCTCGCGCATGAATTTGTCGGCTTCCGAATAATCGCCGTCCGCTATCTTCTCCACGTCGAGATCGGTGTCGTAATAGCCGTCTGTCGGCGCTTGCACGAACCTCGACTTGTACGCGAGCTTGGCGTTGTTGTACGCAAACGGCGCGATCAGCGCGTCCGCAAGCGCGGCGCTCGCCGAATTTTCGCGAATGAACTTTATGAGCGCGTTCGTTTCGGCTATCGCAAAAGCGTCCGCGTCGCCGCCTGCGACATACGAAAACCCGTAGTCGCCGAGCATTTTCAGCGCGGCTTCCACGGTTTCCGCCTCGGCAATGCGCCGAAGCTTGTCGCCGTCCAAACGCGAACTCTCGAGCATGGCGAGCATATTGGCGTAAACAACAGTCGTCATAATTGCAATGCCTTGACCGTTTCCGATTCCGTGCGCTCTTTGAGGTCCTCGATGATCCTGTCGAGCGTCAGGTCACGGTCGTACTTTGCGTTGCGAAGGATTACTCCGCCCGCAAAATCCCCGCGCTCCTTGGCAAGCGCGAGCTTTTTGCCCGACGCCACGGAAACCTTTTTGACCCAAGCGGCGGTCACGCGCTTTTCGTCGCGCTTTGCCGCGGTTATCACGTCGCCGTCGGTGCAGTTCTCCGCGACGAGCCGTTGCAACATGGCGAGATAGTCCGCGTCCTTCATGCCGAGCACGAGCTCGCGCACGCGGTCGTACACCGCGCCGACGCACTTGCGCTTTGCGCCGAGGACTATCTTTCCGGATTCGAGCTCGCCGAGCTTCATTCTGCCCGAATACACGTCGCACGCCGCTTTTTCCGCAGCGAGATCGCTCGCGGACTTTTTGCCGTCGAGCTCGACACGGACTGCCGCGACGGCGGTTTTCGCCTCCGCTTCCGCATCCGCTATCATGGCGGCGGCGGCGGACTTTGCCGACGCGACGATGCCGTCGATGATGTTTTCTTTACCCTGCATACCCTTTTACACCGCGGCTATAGGCACGTACATGACGCCGAGTATGGACACGATGAACGCGAATATGGCAAACATTTCGACGAGCGCTATCATGATGATAGTTCTGACGAAAAGCTGTTCCTGCTTGCCTATGAGCGCTATGCAGCCGATGGCGACATTGCTTTGCAAAATCGCGGACACAAGCCCGACAAACGCGATAGGCAGGCAGTACGCCATAATGACCCAGCCCGTAGCGGCGTCGATAGCCGTCATAGTGCCGAGCGCGCCCAGTCTGTACAGGACCATGAACCCGATGACAAAGCCGTAAAGTCCCTGCGTCGCAGGCAAAAGCTGCAACACGAGCACTTTGCCGAACTTTTCCGGCTGCTTGCCGAGCAACGCCGACGAAGCCTGACCTGCGCGTCCGACGCCTATCGCCGAGCCTATGCCCGACAGTATTACGGCTATTGCCGCACCGAGCAGAGCGTAGATGTTACCGATTCCCATTTTTCTTCTCCTTTTATTTAGTCGGTGGCGTTTATGCCGCCTCCGCCTTGTTGACTGTTTTCTTTCCCGGTGCGCCGGAATTTACGGGCGCTATCACGGTGTATTTTGCGCGGCTGCCGAGCGGACGGAACAGTCTGCCCTCGCCGTCGTAGAACTTGCCGTAAAACTCCAGCACCTGCAACCTTATGTCGTGCACGTACGCGCTGAGCACGCCGAGCGCGATATTGAACACGTGCAACGGGATCATGATTATTATGCCCACGGGCATACCGAGCGTCAGCCCGAGCGTGTTGAATGCAAACCCTATCGCCGCGGACGACAGCGCAAGCCCGAAAAGCCTGCAGTACGACAGCACGTCGGACAGCAGATTTATCAGCCCGTACACGCCCGTAAGTCCGCCGAATATTTTGCCTATCGGATTTTTGTTTTTGTGTCCGCCGAGTAGCACCAAGAGCGCCAAACCCGTGACCGCAAGCACGATAGCCGCCGTCGTCAGTCCTTTGGGCGCGCTGTCGAGCGCCATGGATATCCCCAAAAACCCGAGCGCGATAAAGAGCAAGATTATCGAACCGGCGTCGCTTATCGCCGACAGTATATCTTTCGCCTGGCAGAGCTTTACGAATTTTATGATATATCCGACCGTTATTTGCACTGCGCCGAGCACGATAGACACTATCAACAGCGTCATCGGGTCTTCCATGGGATTGAACCACAGCGCAAGCGAATTGCTGCCGAAATCTATCGCAAAATAACTGCCGAACAGCACTCCCCAAAATATCGCCGCAACGCCGCCCATGCCGACCAAAAGCATCAGCCTGCGCGTTTCGCCGCGGAATTTTCCGCACAGCCCGAGCGCCAGCCCGAGCGCCGCCAAAATTACGCCGTACGCCGCGTCGCCCACCATGAGCCCGAAGAACAGGCAGAAAAACACCGACATCACGGGGTTGGGGTCGATCTCGCGATACTTGGGCGGACTGTACATGTTCGTCACCGATTCGTACGGTTCGACTATCTTATTGCTGACAACGAGCGTCGGCGGCGCGTCCTTCTCCTCGGGCGCGAGGAGCTGTATGAGCGTGTCCGGACACGACTTGCCTATCTCGCGCGTTATCGACTCGACGTCGCTTTCCGGTATCCACCCTTCCAGAACGAACGTGCTGTCCGTTTTAAGACAGCCGCCGTCCGCCTCGGCGCGCTCCACCGCGCTTTCCAGAACGTCGTAGAGCACGCACAGATCGTCGTAATACTTCTCGTAGTCGAGCGACGTTTTCGTCAGCTCGAATATATGCCGCCGCACGTCGGCAGTCTCCGCGTCGAGCGCGTCGAGCTTGTCCTTGGCGGTGCAATCGTCGAAAACGGCGCAGCGCGAAACGCCCAAAGCGGACAGCGCGCGCTCCAAGTCCTTATCGTCTTCATGGCGACAGACGATAACTGCGAGCGCTCCCGACTGCGTATTTATAATGTCGTACGCGCAGCCGTACTCGTCGAGCGCCGCCCAAGCGGACTTCGGCTGCGACGCGCTGTAATACAGCGCCACGGTCACGTGGTCGTGCCGCTTAAAGTCGGAAAATTTGAGCGGACACGCCGCGAACGGCTCGTAGGTCTTACGCCTGTTCTCGAGCTCCGCTATGCGCGATTGCGCGCCCACGATATCGAACGACAGCTTTTGGAGCGTGTCGCACACGTTGAGCAGTTCGTATTCCCTCGCGCGCGTATCCGAAAAATCTGCGTCGGAGATAACGCGAACGTCTTTGAACTTGCGATCGGAAAGTGCGAACTGCGCTTTTTCGCCGCGCTTTTCCGCCGCCTTGAGCATAGCGGACATCGCCGAGTGCCGCTGTTTTATAAAATCGAGCGCAAAAACTATGCGGCTCTGCTTGGTCTTGAGCTCGCGCAAAATCGCCGCCTCGCCGCGCTCGAGGTCGAACGGGATCTCGTCCGTTTCGCGCGCTTCGAAAAGTCCGCGCTCGGCAAGCCCGTCGATTATTTTATTTTCCGATTTTCGCAGTCCGACTATGCGGACGTGCGTCATCTTGGCTATTGCCATTACTTACCCCGTAAACGCTCAAACAGTTCCGCCGCGCGCGCGTCTATCGCCTTGCGCTTGCTTTCAAATAGCTCCGCGCCGCGCTTTTCCGCGTCGGCGGCAAGCTTTTGCGCGTCAGCTTCGGCGCGTGCCGCCGCATCCGTTATAGCCTTTTCCCTTACGGCGGTCGCCGACAGCGCGCTCTGCTCGCGCAACGTGCGCTCTTGGACAGCCGCGTCGAGTTGAACCGCCTTGACGGATGCTTCCGCCTTGGCGATAATGCGCCGCGCCTCTTCCTCTGCCGAAAGTATTTCGCTTATCGCGGCGTTGAGCTCGCCGTCGAGTTCTTCGCGATCGGCGTACTCTATTTCGACGTTCTTCTTAGCCATGTGCTTCCTCGTAGCTCACTATCTTTGCGACGCGGCCCGCATGTCTGCCGCCGCCGAACTCCGTCGTTAAAAACGCTTCCGCTATTTTCAGCGCGGTATCTATATCGGTATTGCTCGCGCCGAGCGCAAGGACATTGGCGTCGTTATGCTCGCGGCAAAGCCTTCCCATATCGACGGAAGTACAAAGCGCACAGCGCACGCCCTTGACCTTGTTGGCGCACATGCTCATGCCGACGCCCGTCTTGCAGATAACTATACCCTTTGCGCCGCGCTCTTTCGCCACCTTTTCGGCGACGGCGAAACCGTAATCGGGATAGTCCACCGACTGCGTATCGTTCGTGCCGAGATCGACTGTCTTTTCGCCCATCTCGGCAAGCTTTGCAATTAGAGCGGCTTTCAGTTCGAGTCCGCCGTGATCGCAAGCGATATAGATCATATACCCTCCTAAGCAAGCGCCGGCGCTGTCGTCAGTCCGCGCCGCTGCTCAATACGGTTAGTTTATCACAATTTATAAAATTTGTCACGCGTTTTGAACTTTGTCTGCTCCGAAATTAACCTGATTTTTTGAGCGCGAGCAACGCGTCGGCGCGGCGCAAGAGCTCGTCGAAGCCCGACCGTATCTGAGCGGCGCAGTCCAGATATTCGGCGAGCGTTCCGCCGAACGGGTCGGGCACTTCTCTGCCGGTAAGCGCGTCGTAAGATATCGCACCGTCCGACTCGCACAAGCGCGCGTGCTCGCGCGTCATGCACACTATAAGGTCGCCGTCGAGCGACATTTGCACGGTGAACGGCTTGGACTTGCGCAGTGTGTGCGGCACGTTCAACAGTTCGAGCGCTTTATCCGCATTTTCGTTTAACTGTCCGCCGCGCTCGGCATAAAGACCGGCGCTCGACACCGAAAAGTCGGAAGCGCGCTTTTTATCCTTTAGATATTGCTTGAACAAAAACTCCGCCATGGGCGACCTGCACGTGTTGCCCGTGCAGACAAAGATGATATTCAGCTTTTTTTTGGCAGTTTTTGCGCCGGCGCCTGCCGTCATATTATCTTTCCTCCGCTTATTTTTATAAGTCTGTTTACGAGCGACGCGCCTATGCCCACGGTCGGCACGCCCTCCGCTATCACCGTGTCGAAACGTTCCGCGTCGGCGCGGCGCAGCAGCGCGAACAGGTTGTGCGCGTAATCGGCATAGTCATCACCCACCGAAAACACGGCGCGATCGCCGTAGCGGTCGCGATTTTTCTCCAAGCACAGTATGACGACCGAGCCGCCGCGCGCCGTCGTTTCGTCGTAGCGCGCGCAAATGCTCTTAGCCATTCCGTCGTAGTACGCGGAAAAATATACGTCCGCACACGGCGAATACGCACTGCTCTGCTTGGGCGTTTCTCTTTTGAAAACCACCTCGCCTATTTCGGCGGCTATTCTGTCCGCCGAAACGCCGCCGCCGCGCACTATGACGGGCGGATCCTCGCGGACGTCCACTATGGTGGACTCGATGCCTATCTTCGACGGACCGCCGTCGAGTATGTACGCTATCTTGCCGTCGAGGTCGTCGAGGACGTGCTTGCCGAGCGTAGGGCTCGGCTTGTCGCTCGTGTTCGCGCTCGGCACCACGACGGGCGCGCCGACGAGCTCTATCAGCCTCAGCGCGACGGGGTTGTCGGGAATACGCACCGCTACGGACGGCGAGCCGGCGGTGACGACGCTCGGTATGCAGTCCGCCTTGTCGAGCAACACCGTAAGCGCGCCGGGCATGAATTTTTCTATCAGTATGCGCGCCTTTTTGGGCACCGTCCTTGCGACCGACGCTATGTCCGCGCTGTCCGAAACGGCGACGATGAGCGCCTTGTCGAGCGGCCGACCTTTTACGTCGAACACGCGCCGCACGGCGTCGGCGTTCGTCGCGACGGCGCCCAACGCGTACACCGTTTCCGTCGGGAACGCCACAAGACCGCCGTCACGCATATGACGGGCGCAGAGCGCGATATTTTCTGGTGTGGGCTTTAAAATGCGTGTAGTCATAAGTATAACGCGGCACGGACGGCATGCGTAGCTACGATGCGCGCCCATAACAACGCGTAAGTATAATTTTAGCATATTCCGCCGACAATTACAAGCGTGAAGAGCAAATTCGCAAAATTTACGGACTGTACGCTCGGCGCGGCGCTCGTGTTCTTCGCGGCGACCGCCGTTCTGCGCTACTACACCACGCTGGAGCTCGCGATGGTCTGCGCGACGGCGATCACGGCGTGCGCGCTTTTACTGCTCAAAACACGCGAGCGCACCGGCGCCGAAAAGCAGCGCCTGTCCGCCGCCGCTGAAGCGATGTTTTTCGACTTCATGTTCATGAGCGACGCCGCGCCTGCGCGCCTGTTGCATAGCGGACTGAAAGCGCGCGGAAATGCCGCCGTAATGCACGGCGGCGGCGTGTACCTCGGCGAAACGGCGGCGTTCTGCGTGTTCGACGGCGCGGTGAACGCCGAAAAATCGGCGCGGCTCGTAGCAAAAGCAAAGCGCTTCGGCGCAAAGCGCGTCGTGATACTCTGCAAGAGCTCGCCGACGTCAACGGTGAACGTGGACGGCTTTACGGTGACGACCGTGTGCGGCGACGACGTTTACAGGCTGTTCGCGTCGCTCGACTGCCTTCCCGAAAAGAAATTCACTGCGGCAAAGAAAAGCCGCCTTGCGGCGTTTTCGGGCGCGCTCGACGGCAATAAAATACTCAAATATATTCTTCTTGCGGCGACCTTTTACGTGTTTGCCATGTTCACGCGGTCGCTCATTACTTTCGTCTGCGCATGCGCGTGCGCGCTCCTCGCAATAGCCTCTATCGTGTTCTGCGTGCTCAAGCGCGTAAGATCGCGCGCGCAAAGCCGATAGTCCGACTACGCTTCACCGTTGTCTGTTTCCGCATTTTCCGCAACGTCATTTTCGCCTACGGAGTTTTCAGTCTGTTCCGCCTGTGCGCCGTCGGGCTCGCCTTCCGCGCCGCCTTTCGTTTCCGCGTTTGCGCCGTCATCCTTTTCCGCGTTTTCCGCGGCTTCCTTTTCGGCGGCTTCCTTTTCGGCGGCTTCGCGGAGCTTTTCCATTTCGATCTCGTTGTTCATTTGAGTAACGGAATAGCCTCTGCCGTCGGCTTTGAGCGCAATGAAAATCATGAGCGCGAACACGCCCGTAGTCAGCGCGACGTAGCCCACCGACCCGTTAAAAAGCGTGCTGTCCACCAGCGTCGCGACGAGCGCCGCAACGAACAGTCCCATAAACACGAGCGCGACTATAGCGAGAACTCTTGCCGTTTTGTCTTTCATACCGTACACCCGAAAAACAAAGCGCCCACGGAAATGCCGCAGGCGCCGTTAAAACCGCTGTTATTTGTCGTTGAGGCAAGCGATACCGGGAAGGACCTTGCCCTCGAAAAGCTCGAGCGACGCGCCGCCGCCCGTGGAGATGTGCGTCACCTTGTCGGCAAACCCGAGCTGCTGTATAGCCGCCGCGGAGTCGCCGCCGCCGATTATCGTCGTGCACTTGCCGTTGACGTCGGCGAGCGCCTGCGCGACCGCGATCGTGCCGCCTGCGAGCGTGGGATTTTCAAACACGCCCATAGGCCCGTTCCAAATGACCGACTTTGCGGACGCTATCTTCTGCGCGTACAGCTTGCGCGTTTTCTCGCCGATATCCATGCCCATTCTGTCGGACGGGATCTTATCCGCAGGCACGGTCTTGACCTCTATCTCGGCGTCGATGGGCTCGGGAAAACGATCGGTGGTGACGGTATCGACGGGGAGCAAAAGCTCTTTGCCGGCTTTTTTCGCCTTTTCCATCATCTCTTTGCAGTAATCGATCTTTTCCTCGTCCAAAAGCGACGTGCCGACCTCGTAGCCCTTGGCTTTGAGGAAGGTGTACGCCATGCCGCCGCCGATGATGAGCGTGTCGCATTTTTCGAGCAGATTGGAAATGACGTTGAGCTTGTCAGCGACCTTTGCGCCGCCGAGTATGGCGACGAACGGGCGCGACGGGTTTTCGAGCGTGTCCGCCATGACGGACAGCTCCTTTTCGATAAGGAAACCGCAGACCGCCGTCTTGACTATGCCGTACTCGACTATAGCCGCGGTGGACGCGTGCGAGCGGTGCGCGGTGCCGAACGCGTCGTTGACGTAAACTTCGGCGTTATACGCGAGCGCTTTGCAGAACGCCTCGTCCTTTTTCTCCTCCTCCAAGTGGAAACGGAGGTTTTCGAGCAGTACCGCCTCGCCGCACTTTAAGCCGTCGCGCTTCGCCTTGGCGTCCGCGCCGATGACGTCGGAAGCGAAAGCGACCTTGCCGCCCAAAAGCTCGTTGAGCCGCTTCGCTACGGGCGCGAGCGTGAGCTTTGTCGGCTCGGTGTTTTTGATGTTTTCGATAAGCGCTTCAGCGGTGGTTTCGCCGGCGTCGATCTTTTTCTGGTCCTTTTTATTGAGCTTGATCTCGTTCGAGAAAATGGAATGCGGCTTGCCGAGGTGCGAGCACAGCGTCACCTTAGCGCCGTTTTCGAGCAGGTATTTGATAGTAGGGAGCGCGCCGATTATCCTGTTTTCGTCGGTTATTGCGCCGCCCTTCATCGGCACGTTAAAATCGCAACGCACAAGCACGTTTTTGCCTTTTACGTCGATATCGCGTATCGTCTTTTTGTTCATGGGAATCTCCTTTATTACTGTTTTTTCGGAGCGTCGCTCCGTCGATTACATAAAGTCAGTTTTTGCACAGCGACTGCAAATATTCAAAGCTGTCGCGCACCTGCAAAAAGTCGGTATAGCAGTCGCTTCGCACCGCCATCAGCACGGGCGCGGTCATCTTGCGGCGATCAAGCTCCGAAAACAGCCTGTCGAACTTGTACTTGCCCTTGCCCGGCAAGCACCACCCTTCCTTGGTGAAGTCGGATATCTCGACAAGATTAACGCGCTGCGGCGGGCATGCGTCCAAGAACTCGCGCAGATCGTAGCCTGCGCTCTCCGCCTGAAACAGATCGAACGTCGCGTACAGCCGCGGACAGACATCGAACAGCTTTTTGAAAAACTCCGGCGTCGCGGCATACGACCACTGCATGTTCTTGAGCGAAAGACAAACGCCGTACGACGCCGCAATGTCCGCAAGCTGAGCGAACCTCTGCGCCAAGCGCACGTAGTCGAACTCGCGCACGGCGTAGAGATTTATCGGGCCTCTGAAAGTGTAGTATTTCGCGCCCATGGCAAAGCATGCGTAGCACACCTTTCTGAATATGAGCTCCGCATCCGCGCACACGCGCGCATTTGGCGAAAACAACTGCGGCTCGAACTGCGTGGACAGCGGCGACACAGCCGCTACCGTCATTCTGCCGCGCAGCATGGCGAGCCGATCGACATACGGCTTTTCGTATTCGGAAAAAGTATTAAGACACACTTCACAAATGTCAACGCGCATATTGCGCATCAACTCGAACATATTTTCATTGGCGACGGTGTTAAAAAATGAAGATGTAGATATTCCTATTCTCACGATACTATTATACCATACACTTGCCGAAAAGGCAAGCGAATTAACAGCGTTATTGCGCATAAAGAAACCGCACGGAAAAACGCGCAGAAACGGTCGTGCTTTGCCCGGCGTGAAGCGGCAAAACTACCGACCACCTTTTCACTTTTCCTTTTTACTTCTTCACTTGATTTGTCATCTCGACCAAGCATTGCGGAGCAATGCGCGTGGAGAGATCCAGGCGATCCGCCGCAGGGTTGTATAGCTGTTCCACTCGCCCACTTCTTCACTTTTCCTTTTAACTTCTTCACTTAATCATGCGGCGCTTACGCGCCTGGATTTCTCCGCTCCGCTCGCTATCGCTCGCTCCGGTCGAAATGACACAAATTATAAATTCTTCCGTCGCTATGTGCAGAACGACGCAATTAAAAAGCTTATCCGCAACTATAGCGCAGATAAGCCTAATCGACAGTAAGATACGGACAAGACCAAATAATCAATCTGTGATTGGCAGCAGGAACAACCGAAGCCCAAAAAACCTACAAACAAACTATAACGGGGATAAGCCCAATCGACAGTAAAAGTTAAACAAGACATAATAATCAATCTGTGATTGCGCAGATAAGCCCAATCGACAGTAAAAGCCCAACAAGACCAAATTAAAAAACTACATCATGGGCGCGATGAGGCGCAGAATACTTCTACCCAAGCGCGTAAAGACAGTGACCTTATTGACTTCCTCGTGCGAGAGCTCGTGGCACTGCTCGAGCGTCGCGGCGAAATCATTGCGCATATCGGCGATCGTGGCGACGGCGCCGTACAAGAGCGCGCCGCACTCATAGTGCAGATAGAACGAGCGGTAATCCATATTACACGTGCCGATGTACGCGCACTCGTCGTCCACGAGCATCATTTTGGCGTGTATGAACCCGGGCGTATACGCATACACCTTAACGCCGGCTTTCTTGAGCACGGGAATAAACGACTTAGTCGTGTGGTAAACGATCTTCTTATCGGGTATCCGCGGAATAATAATGCGCACGTCCACGCCCGCGAGCGCGGCGTTCACGAGCGCCGTCTGTATCTCGTTATCGAGTATCAGGTACGGCGTCGTGATATACACGTACCGCTTGGCATTGGATATGAGATTAATGAACGCGCTTTCTATTATGTGATCGTCCTTGCCCGGACCGGACGACAGCGGCTGCACATACCCGACCGCCGTCTCGACGGACGCACTATCGACGTAATCGGTGTACGCGATATCGTCCTTGGACAGGATATGCCAGAACGACAGGAACATCGCGGTAAAGCTCCACACCGCCTCGCCCTCGAACCGCATATGCGTGTCCTTCCAGTGCCCGAAGCGCACTATCTTGTTCGCGTACTCGTCGGCGATATTGTTTCCGCCCGTGTACGCGACCTTGCCGTCAATTACGGTTATTTTGCGGTGCGAGCGGTTATTCAGCCGCATATCGAACGACAGCGTTATCTTATTGAACGGCAAAATCTGCACGCCGCCTGCGCGCAAGCGTTTGATGACGCGCTTGGGCAATGTGAACATACTGCCCACGTCGTCATAGATGATCTTGACTTCCACGCCCGCCGCGGCGCGCTCCAACAGCGCGGCTTCGATCTCGCTCCACACCCTGCCCGTGTCGATTATGAAATACTCCATGAGCACGAACTTTTCCGCCGCGCGTATGTCCTTGACCATGTCGGGAAAGAACTCGTCGCCGAGCGCGTAATACTTGGTTTCCGTCCTGCCGTACACGGGGTACGACGACGAATTGAGCACAAGATTGGCGCAGGTCGAGTCGGTGGGATTGAGCTTGCCGCGCTCGCCGAGTATGCGCGCGTTAGTCATATTGAGCAGCACCTGCGACGCGTCGGCGGCGCGCTTGAGCCGCTTGCGCACATGCCGCTGCGTGTGCTGTCTGCCTATAAACAGGTATATCAGTCCGCCGAACGCCGGCGCGAGCAGTATCAGTACGCACCAGGACAGCTTGTAGCTCGGGTTCATGTCGCGCGACACAATGTACAGGCAGATCAGAAAACTGCAAAACTCGAGCACCACCCACGCCCATATAAAATACGTCGAAATATAAATGACCCCGAACACGATAACGGCGACCTGGATAAGCAGCGAGAATACGGTTATTGCCGCCCTCGACGATAGCAGTTTTATCAGCTTTCTGAACATTCGGTATTAGTATATCATTAACGCCGGCAAAAATCAACACTTTACGGCATTTTATGTCGATGGCGAAGCGGAGCGGAGCTAAGTTAAGATGTAATAAGGAATAGTGAAAAGGTGGGCGTTTGTTTTGCCGCACACTCTAACCACCGTTTTGTCATTTCGACCGGAGCGAGCGATAGCGAGCGGAGCGGAGAAATCCAGGCGAACTGCCGCAAAGTGAAGCAGCAAAACCACCGATTTGTCACATTACAGTCACTAAAATCAAAAGACATTAGTCGGTAAGTAAATCGTTCCATTCGGGGTTGACGGAATTAATGAGCGCAAGTTTTTTGGCGCGGCTCCAATGCTTGATTTGTTTTTCGCGCGCAATGGCGTCGTTAATATAGCCTGTGCTTTCCGCATAAACCAATTTGTAAATATTATATTGTTTGGTGAAGCCGTCATGCACTTTCGATTTATGCTCGAACGTCCTGCGGCAAATATCGTTAGTAACGCCGACATACAGCGTCGAGTTTGTATGATTTGTCGCTATGTAAACGTAATACGTTTTGCCCATATGGATAGTATAATTTATACAACCGAATTTTGCAATATGTTTTTGCTATTATCGAATATTTTTGCTTTTCCACTTTGCGGCGGGTCGCCTGGACCTCTCGACTGCGCTCGAGGTGACAAAACGTTGATTGGGGTGCACCTTTCTGCGGCGGATCGCCTGGACCTCTCGACTGCGCTCGAGGTGACAAGACGTTTGTTTTGCCGCTTCATTCAATGCCGCACACTCTAACCACCGTTTTGTCATTTCGACCGGAGCGAGCGATAGCGAGCGGAGCGGAGAAATCCAGCGGCTTTGCCGCGCATTGCCAAAGGAACAGCTTTTACTTTCTGCGGCGGATCGCCTAGACCTCTCGACTTCGCTCGAGGTGACATGACGTTTGTTTTGCCGCTTCACCTTGCGGCGGATCGCCTGGATTTCTCCGCGCGCATTGCTCCGCAATGCTTGGTCGAGATGACACAAATAATAAAGGCTTCCGTCGCATTGGGCGAAATGACAGGACGGTGGTTGGGGTGCGCGGTTCTGCGGCGGATCGCCTGGATTTCTCCGCGCGCATTGCTCCGCAATGCTTGGTCGAAATGACACAAATAATAAAGGCTTCCGTCGCATTGGGCGAAATGACAGGACGGTGATTGGGGGTGTACGGTTCTGCGGCGACGCCAAGTTTATCCAAAGCAAAACCGACCGCGGAGCGGTCGGTTTAAGTTTGCAATAGCGCGCAGGGGGTGTTGCATATATGCTTTTTTGGTTGTCGCCGTGCCGTCGCACGGCGGCGCGGTTGTCTGCTCTCTTGCCCTCAATGCATTAAAGGGCATTTAAGGGTTAGGTAATTAGGCGTGCTCTACGAGCTCAAAGTTCACTCCCCAAGTAGTGTTCATGTGCGAAGCATCGCTGTCATCGAGAATTATATGCGCGTAGTACACGGTTGCGGTCGTAGCGGTAAGACCTGCGCCAGTGCCATTATACGTATAGCCGGTTCCGATTTCATTCCAATCATCCAAAGAAGGGTTGTTGCCGAGCGCCTTCGTCGCAGTAGTGTCGATAACGACATAAAGCTTCAAATCGCCGGTCTTCGTAACTTTGATGTCTTTGGCTTCTTCCGAAGTGAAACCGGGAAGAGTGACATTGACAACTTTGGTCTTTCCGGTAGCGCCCTGCACTTGATTGTAAGGTACAAGAGCGGTATCGGTAGTTGTTGCCGCGTTGCTGCCGAAACCGGAAAGCGTAACTTCACCGGTCGTCTGGTTACTCAAAGCAGCGTTAGTATTGCTGCCGGTCCATGCGGCGAACGAAACGGCGCCGATGCCGACGATAGCTGCGACCGAAGCCGCGATAACTACGGGTTTTACAATTTTTTTCTTTTCCATTATTTTCTCCCAGAAAATTTTTTATTTTTTTTAAAGCGCCGAGCGCCCTGCCGCTCGATGCTGTTAAAAACAAGTTGTGTAAGCTCCGCCGCCCTTGCGCCTTTAAAGCGCGGCGCGCGTTGCCTACTTCCGTTCCCCTATCGACACGGTTTATAATATGATTATACACCATACATTCACCGTTGTCAATAGGTTAGCGAAAATTTCGGTGCGGACAAAATTCGGTTGTGCACTTTCATATTGTCCGCGCCTACGGTATTCAGTTAAAATGTGCGTTGGAGTGAAGTGGAGTGACATCAGATAGATGACGCGTAAACCACATAGACGATATTATTACTCGGTTGCAGATAGAAGCTGTAGTATCCCGTCTTCTTAATTCTGAGGTTATTGCCACCCCACACAGGATCGGTTTCCGTTGTCAAATAGGTAGATGCCGTCACCTGTGAGCCGTTGACCACAACATTTCCGATACTTGCATTTACTCTGCTCGAGCTACTGCGGAAGCGTATCAAGTCGTTTGCGGTCAAATAGATCTTTTCATACTGATACTCAGTTCCGGACAGCTTCGTAATCGCAATACCTTTGTTGTCCCAATCAACCGTATCATTGCCTGTAATCGAGCCGACGAGGAAGTACGAAGACGACGTCAGAGATGTGACGAATGTAGCCGACAGCTTTTGTGTACTCGTGTTATATACGAGAGTATACCAGCCTGTCGCGCCGATATGATAGTTACTGTTGTTGACGGTCACGTTAGTTACACTGTCGGTACTGGTGTTATACCAAGTAGAGCCACTGCGGAACTTGAACTCGTCGTTCTTTTCGAAGTAAATATTTTCGTATCTGTAAGGGCTGCTACCTGTCGAAGTAGGTTTGATACCCGTGCTCCAAGTGCTATCCGTAATGCCGTACTTCGTAGCAAACGCACCCGAACCGACGAGCCAGCATGTGGAACTATCGACACTGCCCGTTACGATGTTCGATACCGCATCCCACTTGGCGTACAGCGTGGTGTTTGCCGTAACAGCGGTGTCAAAGTCGAACGCCTTGGTGAGCGCGCTGTCGGAATACCAGCCGCCGAAGTTGTAGTTATCCTTGGTGGGATCGGTCGGCTTTGTCGCCTTGCCGCCCTCGGCTATGGTCTGCTCGTCAACGCTCGATCCGCCGTTGGAGTTGAACGTAACGGTGACGTTCCACTTGGCGTACAGCGTCATTTCGGCGCTTACTGCAACGGTGTCGTCGTAAAGCGTGTTCAGCGCCTTGTCGGTATACCAGCCGGCGAAGGTGTAGCCGCTACGCGTCGGATCGTCCGGCGTGTACGTTTCGCCTTTCTTTGCGGTGACGTCTTCAATGGCGTTGCCGCCGTTGGTATTGAAGTGCACGTACACGTAGCCCGCCGGCGCCTGATCGACTATGGATATCTCCATTATGTCGATAAAGCGGTCCTGAGTACCCGAAGTCAAGCCATAGGTCTTTTTAGTGACGCCGTTGAGCTGTAAATTGTATGCTTTATTAACAGTACCGTCTACAGTACCGCTTATCCTTATCTTATATTGATGAAGCTTGTTATCCAGCGGCTCGATAAATATATTGGTTTGATCCAATGTGCCCGTGCCGTATTCGCACTTGAGCTTAGTCGCGTCGAACTTGACGTTTTTGGGTATAAAGTAACGCGTTCTGTGGTCGTCTTCCTCCGGCACACGCTCGACGCCGGTTTCCGCAGAGCCGGTGCTCAGGCGATACGCCTTGACAGACGCGCCGTAGTTGAGCGACACGGTGACGGTTTTATCGACCGTTGCGCCGTCGATATTTTCGCCGGTCTTGGAGCAGGTACCCGTCATTTCGGACGCCGCGCTCGGGTCGAAGAACGAAACTTCGTCGTATTCCCAACCGAGATAGAACGTTTCGGGCTTGCCGAAGCCTTGGACGTAGACGGTTTCCTTATCCTTGTTGCTCGCTTCCGCTCTTAGCGTGAACGTGGCGGCTTTATCGGTCTTGATGGTGATGTGCAGCGCTTGATACTGCTTATCGTTCTTGCCGAAGTACACCATTACGTACGTGCCGCCGATCTTGCACGCCTGACCGCTGTAGGCGTCCGTGCCATCAACGGGACTGATGTCGCCGAGCGTTTTGTCCACGGGACTGTTGTACACCGACACGTCGGTGGAGTTGCCTTCCGTGGGATTGCCGCTTGCGTCCACGGCGTGGCGCGTGACGGTGAACTCGAGCACGGTCGCGGAAAGATCGGAGCCTTCCGCGTAGAAGTTTATGTATGCCGCAGTCGATTCGTCGGTTGCGCCGACTGTGCGATTGACGCAGACGTAGTTTTCGTACACGTATTCGGCGCCGTCGCCGACAGTGGTGGCGACGGTGGACGCGCTGACCTGCCGGACCGTTTCGTCCGTCGTAGCGTCCGCGGCGTAACTTACATAATACGAACCGACCTTGCCCGAAGCAGTGGCGGTTTTATACGGACTTTCCCATTTACAAAATGTAACGGAAAAAATCGTGACAGCAAAAAGCACCGCAACCGCTACGAATATGAAAATTCTGGAACGACGTAAAGCGCTCATTTCCCCTTTCTCCATTATTTTTGTATGCGTATTGTAGCACATTATGTTCTGTATGTCAATATTTTTTCACGATTTTTTTGGACTATTTTACGCATTTTTTACCAAATTTCGGGGTCAAAAATGCGAAAATACGGCGTTTTACGGGCGTTTTCGAGGGGATTTAGGGGT
>JAMPDA010000020.1 GCA_023665905.1 Roseburia sp. | reverse complement strand
GCCGCGCCGAGCGGCGGCGACGGCGCCGGCACGCTCGTTGTGCACAAGCACAAGGGCAGGGAACGCATATGCTACGAGTACAGATACTCCCTCGAGGACGGCGAGCACTACGTGTACGTCTGCGCCGAAACCGGCAAGCAAATAGAAGTTAAGTGAAGATTTCCCCTTCATGTCATTTCGACCGGAGCGAGCGATAGCGAGCGTAGCGGAGAAATCCAGCGGCTTTGCGCGCACTGCGACGCGTGCGTCGCGAAGTTAATATGCAATAAGGAAAAGTGAAAAGGTGTGGCGTGTACGGCTGTGCAACTTTGCGGCTACGCCAAAGACCTCTCGACCTCGCTCGAGGTGACAAGACGGTGGTTTGGGTGCTTCACCCAATGCCGTGCACTCCAATCAGCTCCTTGTCATTTCGACCGGAGCGAGCGATAGCGAGCGGAGCGGAGAAATCCAGCGGCGCAAGCCGCGCACCGCCAAAGGAACAGCTTTACCATTCTGCGGCGGATCGCCTGGATCTCTCCACGCGCATTGCTTCGCAATGCTTGGTCGAGATGACATGACGGTGGTTGTGCCGCGTGGTTCTGCGGCGGTTTGTTGCCGGCAGTATACAAAAAAAGCACGGCACGCCGTGCTTTTACATATTTTTTGCATAATTAAACCGGCAAGCGGATAACGGCCTACCTAAAGTCGTAACGCCGCGCGGCAACGCCCGCGCGGCTACGCTTCGCCGCTACCCACCCAAATATCGCCGTTGCCCGCGATATTCACCACTCGTTTCGACCGAGCAAAAAGTCCGCGGAAACCTGAAAGAAATCGGCGAGCGCCACAACATAGCTTGCTTTGGGCTCGTTGACATGTCGTTCCCAATAGTCGATCGCCTTTTGGCTCACGCCTATCTGCTTGGCGAGCGCTTTCTGGGACAGTCCGCGTTCGTTGCGCAATTCACGTATTCTTTGACTTACGGTGGTGACCATAATAATATTTTGGAAGAAAACTTCTTAAAATGCTTGACAAAGAAGAAATCTTCTTGTAAAATCATATCCATATGCAAGAAGAAATCTTCTTGACTAATTATACCCGTTTCAACAACAAAAACAAATGGCTGCTCTAAATGTAATGAAAGAGTGTCGATCGTTATTGATATTGCAGGCAAATAAATTCGGTATTATACCCCAGGGCAAGCCCTGTACTCACACGGTAACCGAATGTTGCACGAAGCATTGCTTACGTTCTCGCTTGTAATTGTGCGTATGCTTGCCCTGGAGCACCCTACGGGTGTTCCGCCGCAAGCGGCGGGGTATTACACCAAATTTGTCGTCGTCACATTTTTGCTCCCGCAAGCGGGCAAAAATGTTCCTCGAATGAAAAAAGCACAAGGAGTTTAATGTGTTAAAAAAATCGGTTTTATCTTTTACTGCCGCGCTCGGAATTTTGATGAGCGCTTTTGCTTTATCGGGCTGTTCTTCGGCTTATAAAGCGGAAGGACAAAAGCGCGCGTCCGAGCAAAAGACGGCTGCCGCCTCGTACATCGCAACGGTGACGTACGTCATCGGCGACGAAGCGCTCGAAAACTCGCCAACGGCGCTCGCCGTGGACGGCGACGCTGAAAAGTACGGCGTGTACCGCTACGACGCGGACGGCAACGTGTACACGTTCAGCCGTCACGACGTCGGCTGGACGAAGGCGATGTCGGAGCAGACGTCGGCGCAGAGCGCGGTGTGCGTAAAGTTAGCGTCCGACTGGGTGGCGCAGCCCACCGCGCGCGTCGCTATAGGCAAAAACGAGTTTCAGTCGGATAAGGATATCGAGCTGTTGACGTCTTTCGGCGACGAACAGGCGTTCCCGTACGGCAGGATAGAAGTGCCGCAAGGCATGTACGTAAAGCTCGATCTCAACGGCTGCGTAATAGATAGAGCGCTTACCGACGAGGTGCAGTGGTACGGTCAGGTAATTTACGGCTATAACTGCGGTCTCGAGATCGCGGACAGCATGCCGACTAAAGAACACAAGGAGCAGGACGTCGCGCTCTATACATACACAGACGACGACGGCGAAACGACGGCGGAAGTCACCGGCGGCGTCATCACCGGCGGATATAACAGATATAATTATTTGAATTCATATGATACGTATTATCGTGCCGACCGCATAGGTGGCGGCATAAGCGTGGGCGTGGATGCAGCCGGCTCTGCCGATACGGGACTTTTCGTAACCGGCGGTACGATTTACGGCAACAATTATACATATTACAGTACAAGTATTTCCAGCGCTTCTCGTGTTACATATACGCCGATGTACGATTCTGTAGCGAGCTCGGGCGTGTTTGTCGATTCGGCAGTCGGCGCGCCGCTGTATATAGGCGAGAACGGCTCGATAGTCAAAAACGCCGCCGGTGTAAACAAGACGGCTTTGACGCTCGACGGCGGAATCGTTGCGGACGGCGGAGTGAACATAGCGGACGGCGAGTTCGCGATGAAAAGCGGCAAGATTTTCGGCTGCGGCGATCGCAGTGGTGTGCTTGCGGTGGGGAGCACGATAAATCTCCTCGGCGGCGAGATATCCAATAATCTTTGCGGTGTCATTGCAGACAACAGCGATGTTACACTTGGCGGTGCGACCATTACCGATAACGCGTGTGTAGACGAATATTTTGCGACATTTATAGAAAATGTGGCTAATGATGGCTTTAACAATGACTTTGGCGGTTTTGAAATAATTGCGGCAGGTGTCAGCTGTGTTCTTGGTAGGCTTGATATACAGTCCGGTTATGTAAAAAATAACCATGCGAAATATGTTTCCGACGGTTATGGAGCAGTAGGTGTTGCATGCAAAGGTGTGAGTTTTTCCATGTCAGGCGGCGAGATAAGCGGTAATGAGGCAGAGTTGGTGGCTGATTACAGCTCAAGTATAGAGGATTTTATATGCGGCGGGTTGTCGCTTGACAATGTATGGAGTATATCGGATGAACTTGAATGTGTTATAAGCGGTGGAACGATATCAAATAACAACGGAAATAGCGGCATCGGAGGAGTGGTGCTTTATGATGCGACATTTCGTATGGAAGGTGGCGAAATATCCGGTAATTATGGCGAAACAGCAGGCGCTTTGAGCGATATAAATTGGAGTAGCGATGTGACTATTTGCGGCGGAAGCATAGTAGACAATACCTCCGACTCGAAAGCAGGCATATATATAGCCGGAAAATTTAAACTGTACGGCGATCCGGTAATAAGCGGCAATATGACGGGCGCAAATGAACGCAACATCGGTGTCAATCGGTTAGATGTCGTCGGCGAGCTCGAGGACGGCGCGCATATCGGTATAGCGAACGTCAACAGTTTGCAGAATTACGCCAAGTTCAACAACGACGCCGACAGCGAAACGGGTTATAATTATGTCATAGACCCGAGCAAATACTTCTATATCGAAAGCGGCTCGGGCGTTGTCGCAGTCGACGGCAGCGGAAATTTGGTCGTTATCGATCATGAGTTCGAGTTTTCGGCAGGCTACGGCGACGACCCTACGGACATAACCATGACCGCCGCGCCCGATGTGTACGGCGCGACATTCGAATACATCAAGGACTATTCGGCTGCGGCGAGCCTCACTTACGACGGCGAGCCTGTCGATTTCGACGACGACGCAGGCGATATGGCGGACGTCGGCAGTTACGAGCTTTCCTACACGCTCGGCGGCAGAACGTACAAGTTTGTCGTAGTCATTGCGCCGCGCGATCTTTCGGATGACGACGGCGTGGCGATAACCGCCGAAGACGACGTATTGCAGTACGCGTACGACGGCACGGCAAAGACGCCGGCGATATCGAGCGTCGAGTACGGCGGCGACACGCTGACGCTCGGCGCCGACTATACCGTCGATCACGAAAACAACGTCAATGCCGGAACGGGCAATATTGTAATCGAGTTCACGGGCAAGTACACGGGCGTCAAGCGCGTTCCGTTTACGATAACGGCGAGCGGCGGCACGTACTACACCGCCGTGTGGCAATATTTCGACGGCACGCAGTGGAAGAACGCGACCGGCGCCGAGATCCCGCTCGTATACACGCCCGGCGTGTACGTAGATAAGACCAATTACGTTCGCGCCGAGCTCACGCTCGCCGGCGACGGCGTTACGGGCGACGAGCCCAAAAAGTACGCGTACGCGGACGGCATAGCGAGCAGGCTGGACAGCACGATAACAAAGAACGATATCGGCGCGTACAAAGTTACGCTCGCAGGCGGCGGAACGCTCAAGCTCGACAGCGCCGGCATTTACAGCCTTGTGCTGACCGGCACGGACAATTACGCGATAGGCGATCAGGGCATTGCCGTCAATATCGGCAGCGTCGCCGTAACGTCGCAGAACGTCGCGATATCGCTTTCCACGGCAGGGCTCGTGTACGACGGCGCCGCCAAAACGCCCGACGTAACGGTCGTGTTCGAGGGCGGCGTCACGCTCACCGAGGGCGTCGATTACGACGTGACGTACAGCGACGGCACGAGCGCGAGCGGCGCGATAATAGGCGGAGCCGCCACCGCGACGGTGTCGTTCAAGGGCAATTATACTGGCGTCTTGCAGGAGCAGTTCATTATAACGCAGGCCGTCAACGACTGGACGAGCGCGCCGAGCGTGGTCTGGTGGTCGTTCGGCGGATTCTCTGCGGAGCACGCGTCGGTGTCGGCGTCGCCCGCGTACCTGTTCGACGGACAGAAAGTGCATGTTTCGGTGCTCGGCGGCGACAGACAGCCCGTTACGACGGTGAGCCAATCGCTTGCGGATATCGCGGTGGAGCTCGTGTCGGGCGAAGCGGACGGCATGCGCTGGAAGGTGAATTCTCAGGCTGTTTCGGACGCGCTCAACAAGCTTCCCGTCGGCAGTTACACGCTCGCGGTGTGGGTGGAAGAAACGACCTGCTACACGGCGATCGCGACGGAGTACGTGCCTTTCGAGGTCACGCAGGCGCACAACTATTGGACGACCGCGCCGTCGCTCAAGGACTTCTATATCGGTGAGTATGACGAGGAAGTGAATATGCCCGTAGCCGTCGCTCGCTTCGGCGAGGACGTGCACATCGTCATACGCTCCGCTTCGGGCGACGAGGTGGTGTACGAAACGGGCGGCGTCAATAAGCTCGGCGAGCTTTCCGTCGGATCGTACTACATAACGGCGACGGTGGACGGCACAAACAATTACACCGCGCTCAGCGATACTGCGGTGTTCCGCGTGTTCGAAGCGCGCATACAAAAGACGGGCTTGCCCTGGTGGGCGGTCGTGCTTATCGTAATATGCGCGCTCGGCGTTGCCGCGCTCGTGATATTCATACTGCACAAAAAGGGCGTGTTCAGCCTGCTGTCGCAAAAGATGGTCGTCGCCATTCGCGCCAAAGCGGATATCGACGCAACGATAGCCGCCGTCCGCGCCGGACAGGTCACGGCGTACGCCAATGCGTCCATAGCGGAAGCCGAAGCGCGCGACGCGCAGGAAGCCGCGGAGCAGGAAAAAGCCGAGGAGAAGGAACGGCAAAAAGCCGAGCGCAGGGCGGAAGCGCTCGCCAAAGCGGCGAAAACGCCCGAGGAACGCGCCACCGCGCTCGAAAAGCGCGCGAGCGACACCGAGCGTCGCGCCGCCGCGCTGAACAGCAAAGCCGAAGCAATGAAGTCGCGCGCAAGCGCTATCCGCGCCCGCGCCGCCAAAACCGCCGACGCCGCGCAAACTCAAAACCCCGAAAAGGAAACACAAAAACCCGAAAAGGAAACACAAAAACCCGAAAACGAAACCACGGAGGATAACGAATAATGTCGCTTAAAAGAGAGCTCGCGCGCGAAATACGCGTTTTGGAAGAGGAGATCAAAATACTCGAGATAAAGCGGTCGCGCTCCCAGGCGTCGCTTATCGAGTCGCTGATAAGCCGCACCGAGCCGAACGAGTCGGAGCTGTCGTACTTCAGGGCGTTCACCGCCGAGATAGAAGTGAAGCGCGAACAGCTCCAAAAGCTCGTCAACGACCTCGACTCGATAGTTTAGAAACAACGGATTAACATTACATCAAAAAAGGGCAGGGTTTCTTTAGAAGCCCTGCCTTTATATTGCGTAATTTCTATGTCGGGTTTACCAATTAAGCGTCTTTTCGGGGGACATCAGAAAATCGGACAGTGTCGCTATCAATATACCTTGCTCGTTATATCCCGTAGGCGTTTCGTCGTTCACGATAATTATTTTTTTGAACGCGTCGCCTATGTTGAGCAATGACGCCTGCTCCTGATTGAGCTTTTCTTCGTTAGGCATGGCATATGCGGACTGAATATAATACCGTCTGTCACCGAGATTGACCACAAAATCGATCTCGAACTGTTTTCTTTGCGAAGCGCCGTCTTGCTTGGAATTTGTTTCGACCACGCCGACATCGACGGAATAACCGCGCAGCTTCAATTCGTTGTAAATAATGTTTTCCATCATTGCGCCGACATCTCTTTGACGGAAGGCGAGCCTCGCGTTGCGCAATCCCACGTCAACGAAATAATACTTCGACGGAGTATTTATATAGCGTTTGCCCTTAATGTCGAAGCGCACGGCTTTATCTATCAAAAACGAATCTTGCAAATAGTCCAAGTATGTCGATATCGTGTTGACTGACAGTGTGATGCGCTTTTCCGAACCGAACGTGTTTGACAGTTTGAGTGGATTGGTAGGCGAGCCGACCGACGACGCCAAAATATCAGTCAGCTCGTTGATCTCCGCGTTTCCGCGCAGGTTGTGGCGGTTGATGATATCCGCAATATACGTCGTTTCAAACAGTCCGGTAAGATACTTGATTTTATCCGCGTCCGACCTCATTGTCAAGCAGAGCGGCATTCCGCCGTATCGCGCATACTGTGCCCAGGCTTTATTGAACGGCAAATCGTTTTTGACCGTTTCGTAGTACTCGGAAAAGCAAAGCGGATATACCCGTATCTCGTCGCCTCTGCCGCGAAATTCGGTTATTACGTCGCTCGACAGGAACTTGGAATTGCTGCCCGTAACGTAAATGTCGGCGCCTTCGATATGCAGGAAGCCGTTGACTACGCTCTCGAAGTTTTTTACAAGCTGAATTTCGTCGAGTAAGATGTAATAATTGCCCGTATCGGCAATTCGCGTCTTTACAAACGAATATAAATTATCGGGATCGAGCAGTTCTTTATTCCCGTAATCATCCAGCGCTATCTTGATGATGTGACTGTCCTGCACGCCCGTATTTTTGAGATGCTCGTAAAACAGGGTGTTCAAAAGATAGGACTTGCCGCAACGTCTCACGCCCGTAATGACCTTGACCATTCCGTTGTTTTTGTGTTCGATCAGCTTGCTGAGATAATAATCGCGATTGATGACCATAGCGCTCTCCCGTATATTTCTTTTGTATTATACCGCATGCAAATAGCGAAGTCAACGGTTCCACTGAAAATTTTTGCGTCTTTTGCACAAAATTTTCAATAGGACGCTTACAGGCGCGGCGCTCGGGCGGTGACAAAGCGGCAATGTTATTGCATTTAAAATCCGTAAAAAACTTGCAATGCGGCGCGCGTTGTGTTAAAATATATGCAGGAGAGGGCAATGGACAGTTCCGACGGCAGTTGTCATAATTGATTTTTGCGTCACCGCATAACGTAACAGCGATGGCGCATGTGTCTGTTGCTATTACGGCTATGCTCAACATATATGCAATGGAAAGCGGAAAGCGCGAGCTCGAGGAGCGCGATACGATCGAGTCGGGTGTTTGGATCAATCTCGAAAACCCGTCCGATTTGGAAGTGGAACGCGTCAGCTCCAAGACCGCCATTCCGGAAGACATGCTCAAAGCCGCCCTCGACGAGGAGGAGCGCGCGCACATAGACACCGACGGCGACGCGACGCTCATAATCGTGGACATTCCCGTCATCAACGAGGAAAAGGATTCGTACGTCTATTCCACGTTGCCGCTCGCCATGGTGTTCAATTCCGAGTATTTCGTCACGGTGTGTCTGCGCGAAACGTCGGTGCTCGGCGATTTCGTAAACAACGCCGTGCGCAACTTCGACGTAAACAAGCGCACGCGGTTCATATATCAAATACTGTACTCAAACGCCACTAAATATCTTTCGTATCTCAAGCTGATAGACCGCACCGCGGGTCGCATACAGCAATCGCTGCACCGCTCGCTCAAAAACACCGAGCTCATCAAGCTTTTGGCGCTCGACAAGGCGCTCGTATACTTTTCGACGTCGCTCAACGCCAATCAGATAGTCATAGATCGGCTCAAGCAGCTTTCGGCGGTCAAGCACTACGAGGAAGACAACGACCTGCTCGACGACGTCATCATAGAGAACAAGCAGGCGATAGAAATGGCGTCCATACACCGCGAGGTGCTTTCGGGCACGATGGACGCGTTCGCGTCGGTCATTTCCAACAACCAGAACATCGTTATGAAGTTCCTCACCGCCATAACGATACTTTTGACCATTCCGACGCTTATATCGAGCCTTTGGGGAATGAACGTGCTGGTGCCGCTCGCCGAAAACCCGTACGGGTTTTGGATAATCGTCGGCGTGATCGTCGCGGTCATTGTCCCCGTCGCCGTCATCATGATAAAAAAGAAGATGTTTTAGCTGCGCAAGCAATGGCGTAAAAGCGAGAAAAATGTCAACGCAATTTACATATAGAGATTGACAAAACAATATACACGGTTGTATAATTTAGCTATGATCGATTTCGGCAAGACGGTAAACATAATATTTGCGGCGGCGTGCGGAGCGCTGTTCGCTTTTCTGTTGGCTTCGACCATAGCCGTCGCGGCAAAAGGCAAGCGCAAATGCTCCGCGTTCGACGTAATACTCAGGATAGTTTCGTCGCTGTGCCTCGCGGCGTCGGCGGCGCTTCTCGCGTGCGCGACGCTCACAATGCTGAAGCTGAGCGTGCGGATAGACGTTTCCGACGCGCCCGTATTCGTAGCCGGCGGAAGCGAAACGGCTCTGCCGCTGCCCGACCTTTTTGTGACGCTTTCGGATTGGCTCGGCACGGCGATCGTCGCCGCGCTGCTTGCGGTGTCGCTCGCCGCGCTCATAGCGGACTGCCGTATAGCCAATAAAAAAGACGGCGATCGGGAAAACTCCGAAGCGCAAAAGTTAAAAGCCGCCAAGAGCAGAGCCAAACAGGGCAAATCAAAACAGCCCGCGAAGCCGCAGACGCCCGAGCAGGCGCGCCGCGCCGCGGAGCTCGAAAAGATCCGTCGGCTCGCCGATTCCGCCGTGAAAAAGACCAACGCGGCGGCTTCCCACGCCGACGTCGCCGTAAAACCGGCAGAGGGAGACCGCGCCGTCGCGCAGTCGGACGAGCTTAAACCCAATGAGCCCGTCGTTGCGCCCGTCGCGGACGATATCGCGGCGCAGGATCAAGCGCAAGCGCCGACGGCGGCGGATGAGCAGGGCGATTGGCGCACCGAAACACCGCAGCCGCAGCAACACTCGGAGTTTATCGGCATAACCGAAAACGCCGATCCCGATTTCGATTCTTTCGATACGTTCGACGACGTGCCGGACGCCGAGAACGCGGACGGTGATTTTATCGAGCAGGACGCGCCGCAGGCGGACGCGGACGAGCTATTCGATTACGATAGCGCCGAGGCGCAGGACGACGAGCAAGACGCGTTCGACGACGCCGCAGACGACGAAGTGCGGTATGACGCGCCCGGCGAATACGCCGACGACATCGAAGCCGACATTGCCGACGAAGCCATAGACGACGAAGCCGAAGAATTTGACGAAATCGACGACGAACTCTGGGAGGCAGAAAAGGCGGAAAGGGCAGAAAAGGCGGAAATGGAAGAAAGGGCGGACGCCGACGAGCGGTACGACGACGCCTACGCCGCCGACGAAACAGACGAAACGGAAACAGCCGACGCGCAGGACGGCGACGAATACGCGCAAACCGAAGAACAAGCCGACCTCGGCGGAAGCGGAGCGTACGCCGCCGACGGGTACGGCGACATAGAACCCAACAGGGATATTTATATACCCAAAGTCCGCACGATCGTGCGCAACAGACCGACGGAGCGCAACACGCCGTCCGCCGCCGAAACGCCCAAGCGCGGCGCAACGGGCAATACGGGCAAAACGGGAAAAACGGGAAAAAAGCGCGGCGCGGCAGTCGGCAAGGCTGTTGACGGCAACGCCGACAAGGGTGCGGCTACTAAGAGCACAGCCGCCGACAGCGCAGTCGGAAAGCGCAATACTGCCAAGCGCGGCGCGCAAAGTTCCGCCGCTAAAAATCAGAGCGCGAGCAAGAGTTCGGGCGGACGCGGTCGTCCTAAGGCGGCAAAGCCGGCAACGGCAACGGCAACGGCAAACGCAAAGCCCGCGCCGTCTAAAAAACTGCCCGTGCCGCGGCGGTACGTGATAATCGACAGAAAGAGCGCGGTAAACGTGTTCAGCGAATATCTCAAGGAGCGCGACGCGGCGGAAAAGAGCAAGCTGGAAGCGTCCATAAACAAAATAATAATCAAGTAGTCTGTTGAGCAGACTAAACGTATAGTAAATTATCGGGGGAATGTATGTACTGTATCGGCGTTGATATAGGCGGAATGTCCATAAAAGCCGGCGTGGTGGACAGGCACGGCAAGATACTCAAAAAGGACAAGGTCGTGACCGACGTTGCCGCCGGCGAGCACAAGATAATAAGCGATATCGGCGCGCTTGTGCGGTCGCTTGCGGACGTGAACGACCGCGAGTTTTTGGGCATCGGCATCGGTTGCCCGGGCGCTATCAATTCGGCGACGGGCGTTGTGGACAAGGCGTACAACCTTAATTGGACGAACGTCGCGCTCGCGGAGGAGCTGGCGCGGATAGTCAACAAGCCGATAAAGGTCAGCAACGACGCCAACGTTGCGGCGCTCGGCGAAACGATGTTCGGCGCGGGCAGAATGTACACCGACACGGTGTTTCTCACGCTCGGCACAGGTGTGGGCGGCGGACTTGTGCTCAACGGCAAGCTGTACGAGGGCAACGAGTCGAAGGGCGCGGAGCTCGGGCACATGGTGCTCGTCGTGGACGGCGAGCCGTGCACGTGCGGTCGCCGCGGCTGTATGGAAGCGTATTGCAGTGCGAGCGCGCTCATTCGCGACACCAAAAAGGCGATGCAGGCGGATAAAACTTCGGCGATGTGGAAGTTCTCGCCGACGCTCGACGAAGTGAACGGCAAAACGGCGTTCGAGTGCAGTAAACAGGGCGACGCGGCGGCGTGCGCGGTGGTGGACAACTACGTCAAGTACTTGGGCGAGGGCATGCTCAACTTCGCAAACATATTCAGACCGCAGGCGATCATTCTCGGCGGCGGCGTTTGCGCGCAGGGCGACTATCTTATATACAAGCTCAAGGACTACTGCAAGGACAGGAACTACGGCTTTTACGGCATGCCGCGCTTCGACATACTCGTCGCACAGCTCGGCAACGACGCCGGTATAATCGGCGCGGCGGCGCTGCTGCTGTCTTGATATAAGCGCGGCAACATTTTCAGCCGGCTTTCGACGCGATATGCCGTTATCCGACGGGCGATATACTGTAACATAATTACGATCAATCTAACAAGGAGTGAAATATCTATCATGAACAACTTAAAAGGCACAAAAACGGAAGAAAACCTCATGACGGCGTTTTCCGGCGAGAGCATGGCGCGCAACAAGTACGACTATTACGCGTCCAAGGCGAAAAAGGACGGCTACGAGCAGATAGCGAGCATATTCGCCGAAACGGCGGCTAACGAGAAAGAGCACGCCAAGATTTGGTTCAAGCTACTGCACAACGGCGTTGCGGACACGCTGACCAACCTCAAGGACGCGGCGGACGGCGAGCACTTCGAGTGGACGGACATGTACAAGACGTTCGCCGAGGAAGCGGACAGCGAGGGCTTTACGCAGATCGCCGAGCTTTTCCGCAAGGTCGCCGCGATAGAAAAGACCCACGAGGAGCGGTACGTCAAGCTCGCCGCCAATATCGAAAAGAACGAAGTGTTCAAAAAAGGCGTAAAAGTGGTTTGGGTGTGCATGAACTGCGGCCACATGGTCGTCGGCGACGCCGCGCCCGAGGTCTGTCCCGTCTGCGCCCATCCGCGCTCGTACTTCGAAATGAAGTCGGAAAACTATTAAAGATAGAAATAAATAAAGAGAGAAATATATATAGAAAATCGGTGTAAAGTGTTTACGCTCTGCCGCGAAGTTATAAGCGCGACAGAGCGTATTTTGCTGTTGCGGTCGAAAGGATAGGGGGTTGGTTTAAGCGCGCGGCATTGGGTAGTATAGCAAAACCACCGTCTTGTCATCTCGACCAAGCATTGCGGAGCAATGCGCGTGGAGAGATCCAGGCGAACCGCCGCAAGGTAGGGAAGCTTTATTCAGCCGCACAATATACAAGTGCGCGGCTACGCCGCTGGATTTCTCCGCTCCGCTCGCTATCGCTCGCTCCGGTCGAAATGACATCGAGTTGATTTGGCTTACCTGTTTATAATAAAGCATAGCATGTTTTTATTAATCATGCGCACCCCAACCACCCGTCATGTCATCTCGACCAAGCATTGCGGAGCAATGCGCGCGGAGAGATCCAGGCGAACCGCCGCAGAACCGCACACCCAAACCATCATCACTTCTTCACTGTTCCTTTTTACATTTTTACTCCGCGGTGTGCCGCGGAACGGGCGAACCGCCGCAGTGTGAAGCGGCTAACCCACCGTCATGTTAGATATCTATATTTGATAAAGCCACTACTTGGTCGCGTCTTCCATAAACGACAGCTATTACGGTTACGGTACTTTGATTTTTGTCTACTAAGTAATAAACAATAAAGCCTTTTACAAGCTGTTTGCGCACGCCTTTTGACCGCCACGGTTCTTCGTCTGTCAACGGGAAACGATTGGGTAATGAATCAAGTGTGGAGATCTCGCGTTTTAATAGGTCAAGCCACTTCGCCGCGATTTCGGGTACGAGCAGTGTTTCGGAAATGTATGTAACCGTTTCTTTCAGTTGCGAAACGGCAAGCGGCGTGATCTTAACCTTATACGCCATATTTTATACCTTTGTGCAACGCGTCGAAAGCCGTGTCCAAATCAACGGCTTGCCCGTTAACTGCTTGAGCATATCCTTTTTCCATCATGGCGTCGAATTCGGTTGTGCTTATGTCATCCCTTGTCTTTAATTTCGGAACAGATAAAGAATAGGGAATACCGCCGGTGTAGATTATCTGTCTATATAGTGTGTCTATAAGCACCGAAACCGGAAGTCCCAACTGTGCCAGAACAGCTTCGGCTTGTTCTTTTATTTCGGGTTGCACCCTTACAGATACATTTGCGCTTTTATTAGCCATACTATTACCTCTGTTTTTAATAGTATAGCGTATTGTATCGCAAATTGCAACACATTTTTAAAAATTTACACTTTAAATGAGAATTATACGGAACTGTCCAAAAGAATAGTAGTGGGTACAGCGTTGCCGCCGCCGATTATTTTTTCGTTACATATTAACTCACGGCGCTTATGGTGTGGGCGAACCGCCGCAGAACCGTATGGCACAACCACCGTCATGTCATCTCGACCAAGCATTGCGGAGCAATGCGCGCGGAGAGATCCAGGCGATCCGCCGCATAGGGGAGCGGCTTTACTACAGCTTTACAATATCCATGCGCGGCAAAGCCGCTAGATTTCTCCGCTCCGCTCACTTCGCTCGCTCCGGTCGAAATGACAAGGAGTTAATATGGGCTTATCTGCTTGCATTACAGCATACACACCTTTGTCAATCCCGTGCACCCCCAACCACCGTCATGTCATCTCGACCAAGCATTGCAGAGCAATGCGCGCAGAGAGATCTTTGGCGTAGCCGCAAGGTAGGGAAGCTGTTTCACCCTCGCACCTCTTCACTATTCCTTTTTACCCCTTAACTCACCCCTCCCGCGGCGCTTTTCGCCCTTAAAACCCACAAAAAATTCAAATCGAATTCTCAAAAACGTATTGACAAACATATATAAATATGCTATCATTCCCACATAGGTTTAATTATTTTGTCCGTGCTTTTAACGGGCAACGTACCAGAGAACCGACAAAATTGCATGGAGGCAAAATGATGAAGAAAGTGCAAAAATTATTGACACTCGGTTTGTGCTTGGCGCTCGGCGCAGGCGCTCTTGTTGCGTGCAACAAGGACAAAGGCGGCAGCGGCGACGGGCTTTCCGAGGGCGATCTCTCCAATTACTGGCTGGCGGGTAAAGTCAAAGGCGTTGACGGCTGGGACGAACAAGACGCAGAAGGCAACAACCTCGTTTCTGATTCGATGCGCTTTGTCCGCAGCGCCGAGAACGGCGTTTACACGCTCACGCTCGACCTGTGGAAGGACGACCAGTTCAAGATCCGCTATCTCGGCAGAGGCTGGGACGACGAAGGCGGCCAGATGAACGCCACGAGCCACTTCGACGAGGATAATAACGGCGACACCGTCAACGGCATTGCAGGCCAAGAGGGCGAAGGCCTCGGCGGCAAAAACTTCCAAGTCTATAAGGAAGGCAAATACACCGTAACTATCAACACCACCGGCGACACCCCCATGGTCACCTGGGTGCGCGACGGCGACGCGACCGACAAAGCGCCTATCTTGGCGACCGGCGTCACACTCAAGGACGCGGAAGATCAGGAAGTAAGCACGATCACGCTCCGCGTAGGCGAATCGATAACGCTTACGGCGACAGTCGCTCCGGCGGACACCACCAATAAGACGATCGTGTACACGTCCAGCAACACCGATTGCTTCACCGTAGATAACACAACGGGCGTAGTCACCGCGGTCGCGGTCCCTACCGATCCCGAAGAGGAGCTCGAGCTGTACGTTGCAGTTGGCTCGCAGGCAGGACTTAAGACGGTCCCCGTAACCGTCCTTGCGGCGGACGCGGTCATCGTTAAGCCCGACTCCATCACTATCCCTGCGGGTGAAAAGACGTCGAACAAGTTTGTAGGCCAAACGATAACCGTTAACCCCGAGGTGCTTCCCGCAAATACCACCAACAAAGCGGTCACGTACTCGTCCAATAATCCTTGCGTTACCGTAGTGTCGGGCGTTATCAAGGCTGTTGCGACCGGCACCGCTGTTGTTACGGCAACCGTCGGCTCCGGCGCCGATGCTAAGACCGACACGTTCACCGTAAACGTAGCAGAGTCGTTCTGCTTGGTCGGTTCTTCCGCGTCCGCTGATTTTGCCGGCGCCAGCTGGAAAGTCGATTACAACGGCGTAACCGATGTCCCGACCGGCATACTCTTTACGCAAGATGCGCAAGATGCTACCAAATACACGCTTGATGTAAACCTGTATGAAGGCAACACATTCAAAATAGTCAGTGTGGGTATGGGCACATCGGAATGGGGAGATTTGAACCACGTAATCGGCGGAAGCACGAATTCTGTAGCGTTCGTAAATACCGCAACTACAGATACAAATATTACCGTTTCGGATTCCACCAACAGCCAGAATATCAGTGTTACGAATAGCGGTAAATACAGAATCACCGTTACCTTGCCGACTACCGGTGACGCTACTGTTACTTACAAATATCTTGAAGCCGCCGCTCCGCTGGGAATTACAACCGACATTAGAGTAAAAGGCGACTATAACGGCTGGGGTGCTACTACTCTTTGCAAAGCTGAACTTAACCCCACACATGCGACAACCGGTACCTATACCGCAACGTTTAAGCTGAAGTATACCGGCGCAACTAAAGCATTCGGTATTTACACTACAGCTACAGGCGGAGATACCCAGATTGGATGGGCACGCGATCAAGTCAGCGCGCCTACGTTCTGCACGGGTATTTCAGACGGCACAGGTAACTGGATGATTGCGGAAGGCACTTATGATGTTGAGGTCGTTATAGATTCGGCAGCCAACATCACAAGCATAACTTTCGCTGTTGCCGATAATGACACCGGTGCGATCGAGATTACCGGACCTGCTGCCTAATCGACTGTCGAATTAATTACACCATGCCGATGCAAAAATAACGGAAAGCAGATCAATCCCCGACTATGTCGGGGATTTTTCGTGCGGGGAAATTGATAGTGATGTGTGCGTGGGGTGGGGGAGGGAAGGAGTGGCGGCTGGTTTGGCGTAGCCGCAGAACCGCGCACCCCAACAAACGTTTTGTCACCTCGAGCGCAGTCGAGAGGTCTAGGCGAACCGCCGCAGAAAGGGAAAGCTGTTCCTTTGGCAATGCGGCGCTGACGCGCCTAGATTTCTCCGCTCCGCTCACTATCGCTCGCTCCGGTCGAAATGACAAGACGGTGGTTTGAGTTTGCGACATTGAGTGAAGCGGTAAAACAAACGTCATGTCATCTCGACCAAGCATTGCGGAGCAATGCGCGCGGATAGATCTTTGGCGTAGCCGCAGAACCGCGCACCCCAACAAACATTTTGTCACCTCGAGCGCAGTCGATAGGTCTAGGCGATCCGCCGCAGGAATGTAAAGCTGTTCTTGTGGCAATGCGGCGCTAAAGCGCCTAGATTTCTCCGCTCCGCTCGCTATGCTCGCTCCGGTCGAAATGACATCGGGTGGAAAGGGTTTCCGTCGCAACGGTCGAAATGACAAGGAGTTGATGTGGGCTTATCTGCTTGCATTACAGCATAGCATGCTATTATTAATCATGTTTTGTCAAACAAACAGCTTGTCATCTCGACCAAGCATTGCGGAGCAATGCGCGCGGAGAGATCCAGGCGATCCGCCGCAGAACCGTACACCCAAACAAACGTTTTGTCACTTCGAGCGCAGTCGAGAGGTCTAGGCGAACTGCCGCAGGAATGTAAAGCTGTTCTTGTGGCAATGCGGCGCTAAAGCGCCTAGATTTCTCCGCTCCGCTCGCTATGCTCGCTCCGGTCGAAATGACAAAACGTTGGTTTGAGTTTGCGACATTGAGTGAAGCGATCAAACCGCCGCACTTCTTCACTTTTCCTTATTACTTCACTTGAATTGTCATCTCGACCTTTGCGACGGAAGCCTTTATTATTTGTGTCATTTCGACCGGAGCGCGTCAGCGCGTAGTGGAGAAATCCAGGCGATCCGCCGCAGAACCGCACATCCAAACCGCCGTCACTTTTTTACTTGCGTTGTAGTGAGAAAAGATATTGAAATATTCGCGTGTATATGCTATACTTAATGTGCGTGGTGGCAAGCCATGTAAGAGGTATTTTACAATGGAAAACAAGATAAAAGTATTTGAAAGCAAACAAGTTCGAACATTATGGAATCCCGACGAGGAAGAATGGTATTTCTCGGTCGTGGACGTAGTTGCCGTGCTTACGGATAGCGTAGATTATTTGACGGGACGGAAATATTGGAACAAACTTAAACAGCGACTTAAAGCAGAAGGCAGTGAGTTGGTGACAATTTGTCACCAACTGAAATTACAATCTTCTGACGGAAAATATTACAAAACGGACGTCTTGGATACAAAGGGCATACTTCGTTTAATTCAGTCTATACCGTCGCCCAAAGCCGAGCCGTTCAAGGTTTGGCTCGCGCAAGTGGGGAGTGAGCGGCTGGATGAAATAGCCGACCCCGAAAAGGCGATACATCGCGGCGTCGAATATTACAGAAAAAAGGGTTATCCCGAAGATTGGATAACTCAGCGCATGATGTCCGTAAAAGTCCGCAAAGAACTCACAGACGAGTGGCAGGCGCGCGGCATTACTAAAGATAAGGAATACGCGATGCTTACCGACGAAATGACGGTTGCTTGGAGCGGACACACAGTAAGAGAATACAAAGAGCTAAAAGGGTTGAAGAAGGAAAATTTGCGCGATAACATGACCGATTTGGAGCTGATTTTGAATATGCTCGCGGAAGCCACAACAACGCGGCTTTCGCAGATGGAACAGCCTGCTACTTTTGTTGAAAGCCAAGATATAGCGCGAGAGGGTGGCGCTACGGCAAAAGAGGCACGACGCGCAGTCGAAAAAAGGATAGGACAATCGGTGGTGACTTCGCAGAACGCAAGGGATAAACAATCATTGGAAGTTACGCACAAGGACATTTTGCAAATATCCGATACTCCCAAATCAGATACGAACTACAAAGATTAAAAATATTATGTGGTGCGGCAAAACAAACATCATGTCATCTCGACCAAGCATTGCGGAGCAATGCGCGCGGAGAGATCTTTGGCGTAGCCGCAGAGTAGGGAAGTTTATTCCGCCGCACAATATACAAGTGCGGCGCTTCGCGCCTAGATTTCTCCGCTCCGCTCGCTATGCTCGCTCCGGTCGAAATGACAAGACGGTGGTTTGAGTTTACAGCATTGTGTGAAGCGGCAAAACAAACATCTTGTCACCTCGAGCGCAGTCGAGAGGTCTAGGCGTTCCGCCGCAAAGCGGAAAAGCTTTACAATACCCATGCGCGGCAAAGCCGCTGGATTTCTCCGCTCCGCTCACTGCGTTCGCTCCGGTCGAAATGACATGAAGGTGGTTGGGCTTATCTGCGTATAATAAAGCGGAGCATGCTATTATCAATCATGCCTCGCACACACCCATGTCATTTCGAGCGAAGTCGAGAAATCCAGGCGAACCGCCGCAAGGTGAAGCGGTAAAACCACCGACCATCTTTTCACTATACCTTTTTACATCTTAACTCAATACAAATGCTTGTAAATTGCGGCGAGGTGTGGTACAATTATATCACAAACGCAAGAGAGGCGAGTATGAAGGGCAAGTTGCTGATAGTTTTCAAGTCCGCACACGGGTACGTAAAGCGTTATGTCGATATCATCGGCAATGCGCTCGGTTGCGACGCCGTTCCGGCGGACAAGGTGCGCGCGGACATGTTCGGCGCGTACGATAAAATTTTGTTCATATCGGCGTTGCGCGGATATTCGCCCGTCGGCATGAACAAGTTTGCCAAGTACGTCGAGGCGATATACAAAAAGCTGATCGTGTGCGGCGTGGGCGTTGCGCCGTTCAGTCGGGACATACCTGCGCGCATCAAGGACGCGTCGATAAGCGTTATGTACGAAAAGTTCGTGCCGGTGTTCTACGCGCGCGGCGGGTTCGACTTCGAGGAGCTTTCGCGCACCGAAAAAATGGGCGTCACACTGACGCTGCGCCGCATAAACATGTCCGAGGTGCTGGACGACAGCGACACCGCGTTCAAGAACGCCGCGGCACAGCCGTTTGACGACGTCAAGCGCGAGAATATCCAGCCGCTTATCGATTATCTCGACGGCAAGCCCGTCAACGCCGAGCTGTTCTCTCCGCCCGAAATAACCGATCCCGAACAGGAAAAACAGTTCTTCGATGAAATGGAAAAAGCCGCCAATGCGCCCGACGACGCGAAGCGCGCGCTCAAGAAAAAACTGAAGAAATAGTAAACGCGGCGGCGTAGGTAGCGCGTGCTGGCGGTGCAGTGGCGAGGCTGAACTATTGGCAATGCGGCGCTTCGCGCCTAGATTTCTCCGCTCCGCTCGCTGTCGCTCGCTCCGGTCGAAATGACAAGGAGTTGGTTTGAGTTTGCGACATTGGGTGAAGCGGCACAACAAACATCTTGTCATCTCGACCAAGCATTGCGGAGCAATGCGCGCGGAGAGATCCAGGCGATCCGCCGCAAGGTTGTGCAGCAAAACTACCGACCACTTCTTCACTTTTCACCCTTACATCTTCACTCGCGGCTTGCGCCGCCATGCGCGGCAAAGCCGCTAGATTTCTCCGCTCCGCTCGCTATGCTCGCTCCGGTCGAAATGACATCGGGAAGAAAAAGCTTTCGCCGCAACGGTCGAAATGACAAGGAGTTGGTTTGAGTTTGCAACATTGATTATGCAAAACGGTGGTTGGGCTTGCCACATAGTTGCACAGCCAACCACCGTCCACCTTTTCACTTTTCCTTATTACATCTTCACTTCACCGTTCGGCATATGCCGAGCTGTTTTTTTGCCGAAAAAAAGAGAAAAATTCCGCAAAACGGGCGTGTATTTGTTTGACATATGCGCATATATGCTATATAATCTGTTTGTTTACTTAATCTAAACAAAAAGTTTAAATAAATTTAACTTTACAAGGTGGGTCCGAGTGGAAGAACACAGCGGCGAAAATGAATTTTCAATAGGCGGCAAGCTGCGCGATCTGCGGCTCAAGAGCGGGCTTACGCAGGAAGAACTTGCCGACCGCGCGGAGCTCAGCAAGGGCTTTATCAGTCAGATAGAGAACGATCTGACGTCGCCGTCGATAGCGACGCTCATAGACATACTCACGCTTTTGGGCTCGAGCCTGCGCGAGTTTTTTTCGGACGACTACGACGGCAAGGTCGTGTTCAAGCCGGACGATTATTTTACCAAGAGCGCGAATGGCGAGACCGTCACGTGGATAGTGCCGACGGCGCAGAAGAACGAGATGGAGCCGATAATAACCGAGCTCGAAAAGGGCGCGGCGACCGACGCGGACATTCCGCACGAGGGCGAGGAGTTCGGGTACGTTTTACAGGGCGAGATAGAGGTCGTCGTTGGCGACCGCACGGCGCGCGCGGCAAAGGGCGACAGCTTTTATTTTTCGTCCGACCGCAAGCATTACATAAGAAATATTTACGACGGAAAGAGCGTTGTGCTTTGGGTGTCGTGTCCTCCGTCGTTTTAGGCGGAAAAGTTTTAGTACGGGAGGGTCAATTCTATGGCAACCGCCGCAAGGGAAAAGTTCGATAACATTATCGAGATCAAAAACGTCAGCAAGGTCTTTGACGGCATAACCGTGGTGGATAACATCAATCTCGCCGTCAGGCGCGGCGAGTTCGTTACTTTGCTCGGCCCGTCGGGCTGCGGCAAGACCACGCTGCTGCGCATGATCGCAGGCTTCGAGCTGCCGACGCAGGGCTATATATTTTTGGAAAAGTCGGACGTGACGACGGTGCCGCCGCACCTGCGACCCATAAACACCGTGTTCCAGAAGTACGCGCTTTTCCCGCACCTGAACGTATTTAAAAATATCGCGTTCGGCCTAAAGCTCAAGCGCATACCCACCGGCGAAACGGACAAAAAGGGCAGGCCGATACTGCGCAAGCTGACAAAATCGGAGATAGAAGAAAAAGTGGAGCGCGCGCTCAAGCTCGTCAACCTCGAGTCGTACGGCTATCGCGACATCAACGGGCTTTCGGGCGGCCAGCAGCAGCGCGTCGCCATTGCGCGCGCCATTGTTTGCGAGCCCAAAGTGCTGTTGCTCGACGAGCCGCTCGGCGCGCTCGACCTTAAAATGCGCAAGGAAATGCAGTTCGAGCTCGCCGCCATGCACAAGAATATCGGCATTACGTTCATATTCGTCACGCACGACCAGGAAGAAGCGCTCACCATGTCCGACAAGATAGTCGTAATGACGGACGGCGCCGTTCAGCAGTACGGCACGCCCAAAAAGATATACGACGAGCCCGCCAACGCGTTCGTCGCAAGCTTTATCGGCGAGAGCAATATCCTTTCCGGCGTGATGAAAAAGGACTTTTCCGTCGAGTTCTGCGGCGCTACGTTCAAGTGCTTGGACAAGGGCTTCGGCAAGGACGAAAAGGTGGACCTCGTCGTGCGGCCCGAGGATATCGCCGTGGACCGCAAAAAGGGCGCGCTCAAGGGCGAGGTCGTGTCCGCCGTGTTCAAGGGTACTTATTACGAAATGGAAATACTCGCCGAAAATTATCAGTTCACCGTGCAGAACACCGCGGAATACGCCGTCGGCGAAACGGTGTGGCTGTCCGTCGAACCCAACGGCATACATATCATGAAAAAGCTCAAGACCGTCAATGAGTTCGACGGCGTCGTGACGTCCGAAAATACGGTCGAGTTCTGCGGCGGCGAGTTCGAGTTCGTCAATTCCGACGGGCTCGAAAAGGGCGACGAAGTGCGCGTGAAAGTCCCGTTCGACAAGATAGAGCTTACGGATGACGAGGACGACGGCGCGGTCGGCGCGAACGTGACGCAGACTTTCTATAAAGGCAGCTACTATCAAGTGCAGGTGTACACCGACGACGACAACGAGTTCTTTATCGACACCGCCGACGAGTGGGATATCGACGACCGCGTCGGCATTAAGATATCGCCGAACGATCTTACCGTAACAAGAAAACAGAGCATAGTTCCCGAGAGCGAAGCTCAACAGAGCACAGCTCCCGAGGGCGAAGCTCAACAAGGCGAAGCGCCTAATGGCGAAAGCGAGATAACCGTCGAGACGGGCAAGGAGGGCGGCGATGAATAACGGCGCGGAAAACGCGGTGGCAGCGCCTGTCGAGAACGGCGCGACGCCGACCGTCAAGGAAAAAAAGCTCAAAATACGCGGAATAAAGCGCACGGCGTTTTCGCTGCCGTATTTGGCGCTGAGCATAGTGTTCGTCGTCGTGCCGCTGTTTATAATGCTGTACTACGCGTTCACCGACGGCACGGGCGACGCCACGATAGGCAATTTCGTGCATTTCTTTTCGCGGCCAAACATCATAAAGGTCATGGGCAGGTCGTTCTTGATAGCGCTTTTGACGACGGCTGTTTGTTTTCTTTTGGCGTATCCCGTCGCGCTCGCGCTTTCGACGCCGCTTTTGAATCGCAAGTTCATACTCGTCATGCTGTTCATCATGCCGATGTGGGTCAACTCGCTATTGCGCACTTACGCCGTTAAAATAGTGCTGTACATGACGAACGTTTCTTCCGCCTGGGTCGCGGTGACGATAGGCATGGTGTACGACTTTTTTCCGTTTATGCTGTTGCCGCTGTATTCGGCGCTTTCGGGCATGGACAGGTCGCTCATCGAAGCGTCGCAGGACCTCGGCGCGTCCGCCGTCACGACGCTCTTTAAAGTGCGGCTTCCGCTGTCGCTGCCCGGCATAGTGTCGGGAGTGCTGATGGTGTTTATGCCCACGGTTTCCACTTTTGCGATATCGGATATTTTGGGCGACACTTCGACGTACATGTTCGGAAATATCGTCAATCAGTGGTTCTCCAACAGCGGCGGCGGCTGGAACATAGGCTCCGCGTACTCGTTTATACTTTTGATACTGATAGCCGCGACGGTGCTGATAGCAAACAAGATAACCAAGGGCAACGCCAAAGTGGGGGGTGTGCTGTGAAAAAACAAGTCAAGAACGGTTTGATTTGGGGTTTTGTGCTCGTCATGCTCGCCGTAATGTACGTGCCGATGATAATACTCATAGTGTACTCGTTTACCGACGCAAAGGCGCTCGGGTCGTGGAGCGGCTTTTCTGTCGCGCTGTACGCCGATCTGTTCACCAACGCCGAGATAATGGGCGCGCTCAAAAACTCGCTCGTGCTCGCTTTTGTGAGCGCGGCGCTCGCCACCGTTTTGGGCACTTCGGCGGCGATAGGCATTTACTACATGCGCAGGGGAAAGACCGCCGCTAACTTTATAGCCAACATTACGCTTGAAAACGCGGAAATAGTGACGGGCGTCGCGTTTATGATATTCTTCCTGTCCGTGCGCATGCCGTACGGCTGGGCGACGCTTATAATAGCGCACACGATGATCACCGCGCCGTACGTGATCCTTTCGGTCATGCCGCGGCTGTCGCAGATAAATCCCAATCTTTACGAGGCAGGGCTCGACCTCGGCGCGTCGCCGTTGCGCTCCATGCTGTGCGTAATAGTGCCGCAGCTCGTGTCCGGCATGATAGGCGGCTTCGTCATGGCGTTTGCACTGTCGCTCGACGACTTTATCGTGTCCAAGTTCGTCAACGGCGGCGTGGAAACGATACCCGTTTACCTGTACAACGCGCTCGCTAAGCGCGGAGTTAATCCCACACTGCGCGCGCTGTCGTCCGTGCTGTTCGTGGCTGTGCTCGCCGTGCTCGTCGCCGTCAATGCCGTCGGCGCAAGACGGCGCAAAAAAGCGGCAAAGGGCGTCGCTTAAAGGAGGCTGTGATGAAAAGACATTTTTCCGCATTTTCCGCGTTATCCGCGTTTGCCGCGGCTGTCGCCGTCGTCGGCAGTTCCGCCGCGCTGTGCGCCTGCACGCCGCGCAACGAAATCATCAAAATTTACAACGCCGGCGACTACATAGACGAAACGCTGTTGGACGAGTTCGAGGAATGGTACGCCGAGGAAACGGGCAAGAATATAAAGGTCGTGTACGACACATTCGACACCAACGAATCCATGATAATGCGCATAGAAGTACTTAAGTCCGATTACGACCTCGTCTGCCCGTCCGACTACATGGCGGAGCGCATGATAAAAAGCGGGCTCGTTCAAAAGATAGACAGGAGCATTTTCGACAACACCCGAGAGGGATTGTTTTACGACGGGCTTATGGACACCGTAAGGCTGTTCGACGCCGACGCGGAATACTTTGTGCCGTACGCCTGGGGAACATTCGGCATAATGTACGACACCGATCACATCGCGCCCGGGTCGGACGACATGAAGTCCTGGAGCGCCATGTGGTCGCCCGAGTACAAAAAGCGCATACTTATGAAGGACAGCGTGCGCGACGCGTACTCCGTGGCGCTCATCTATAAAAACCGCGACGAGCTTTCTCGGCTGTCCGACGGCTTTACCGACTACAATGCAGGCTATAAGACCGCGCTCGAGGCGATTTTTGCGGATATTTCCGATTCGTCTATCGGCGCCGCGCAATCGGCGCTCATCGAGCAGAAATCCATGCTGTACAAGTACGAGGTGGACGACGGCAAGAACGACATGCTCGCCGGCACTACGGAAGCCTGGCTCGGGCTGTTCTGGTCGTGCGACGTCGGGCTCATCATGCAGGAGGACGACGGCAAGCATTTCTATTACGAAGTGCCCAAAGAGGGGAGCAACGTGTGGGTGGACGGCTGGGTGATCCCTAAGTATGCCGAAAACACGGAAGCTGCAAACTACTTTCTCAAGTTCATAAACGAGCATGAGTACGCTAAAACCAACTTCGAGTATCTCGGTTCGTCCGTTTCCGTAAAGAGCGTGATGGACGAGGGCAAAGAAGAACTCATCGAGGACGAGGACGGGTTTTTTGACGGGACGTACGACGGCTTTAAGCAGATGTATATAGACATGATCTTTCCGCCTGCGGACGTGCTCGCGCGGTGCAGCGTTATGCGCGATTTCGGCGCAAAAATGAACACCGAGCTCGACAGCATGTGGATAGACGTAAAGACGAGCTGACGGCTCGCAGGATACCGACATTATAAAATCGGAACACAGGCAATGCAACGACCGATCTGTTACGACGCAATAGTTATAGGCGCAGGCCACGCCGGCATAGAAGCGGCGCTCGCTCTCGCTAAGACGGGCGCAAAGACCCTCGTTACCTCCATCACGGCGGACAACGTGGGGTATATGGCGTGCAATCCGTCGATAGGTGGCACGGGTAAAGGTCATCTCGTGCGCGAACTCGACGCGCTCGGCGGATTTATGGGTATAGCCGCCGACGCGTGCGCCACGCAGATACGCATGCTCAATTCGTCCAAGGGCTTGGCGGTGCGCTCGCTCCGCGCGCAAGAGGATAAGTACAAGTATCACGCCTTTACCAAGTCCGCGCTCGAGCACGCCGAAAACCTGACGTTGCGTCAGGACGAGATAAAGTCGATAACGCGAAGCGGCGCGGACTTTACCGTGGAGTGCGTCACGGGCAACGTGTACATGGCGCGCGCGGTCGTCGTCGCGGCAGGCGTTTATTTGGACAGCACTATAATCTGCGGCAGTTCCGTGCAAAAGCGCGGACCGGTCTGTTTTTCGCGCAGCGATTATTTGGCGGACTCCCTCGAAGCGCTCGGATTTTCCATGCGGCGGTTCAAAACGGGCACGCCTGCGCGGCTCGCCGGCAGGTCTATCGACTTCGATCGGCTGGAGGTGCAACAGGGCGACGACGTTCCGTACACCTTTTCCGCTGTCACGAAAAAGCCGCCCAAAAACACGTCGGTCTGCTATTTGGGCTACACCAACGAAAGGACGCACGACATTATTCGCGCCGCGCTTGACCGTTCGCCGCGTTCGCTCGGGCTGATAACGGGCACGGGCGCGCGCTACTGCCCGTCGATCGAGGATAAGATAGTGCGGTTTGCGGATAAGCAGCGCCACACGTTCTTTTTGGAGCCCGAGGGCGCAGGCACCGACGAGTGGTATATACAGGGCATATCCACTTCGCTCCCGCCCGACGTGCAACGCGATATGTACAGGTCTATCGACGGGCTGGAAAACGTCGATATCGTGCGCGACGCGTACGCCATAGAATACTGCTGTATCGACGCGCGCGAGCTGTATCCGAGCCTCATGTCGAAGCGCGTGGACGGCTTGTTTTTCGCAGGACAGATTAACGGCACGAGCGGCTACGAGGAAGCCGCGGCGCAGGGCGTGCTCGCCGGCATAAACGCGTCGGCGTATCTGCGCGGACTGCCGCCGCTTGTTCTCGACCGCACGGAGAGCTATATAGGCGTAATGGCGGACGATCTCGTGACCGTCGGCAGCGACGAGCCGTATCGCATGCTCACGGGCAGGGCGGAGTGCAGGCTCAGTCTGCGTCAGGACAACGCCGACCTCAGGCTCACCGAGCTCGCCGTTTCGTACGGCACGGTGGACGCGCGTCGGCTTAGCTTGCTCAAAAAGAAAAAGTCGGATATAGCTAAGTGCGAGACTCTGCTCGACGCCGTGCTTTCCGCGGACACCGTGGAACGGCTGTTTTCCGCGGTGGGCGAGGAGAACGCGCACGCCATGACGGTGCGCGAAGCGCTAAAGCGCCCTGCGGTCACTCTCGACGCGTTTGAAAAGTGCACGGACGTTCTTTGCGGAGTAATGCCGTCGGCGCGGCTCGACGTGTACGCAAGGGTGCGCTACGACAGCTATCTGAAGCGCCAAAGCGCCGAGCTCAAGGAAAAATCGCGGCTGGAAAACATGAAGCTTTCCGCCGATCTCGATTATTCCGCGATAGGCGGTCTGCGGCTCGAAGCGCGCGAAAAACTTTCGGCGGCGAAACCGCTTTCCATAGGACAGGCGTCGCGCGTGCCCGGCGTCACTCCCGCCGACGTGTGGGTGCTTATAAGCAAGCTGAAAAGCGAATAGCGAGCGCGTAAATGCAGGCGGAGATTTAAAATCCCTCGAAATCTTTTAACGCCGCAAACCGTTCGCGCCGCAAACGCTTTACATATCGCGCCGAACGATGTATAATACAAATATGATATTCGCGGCAGACAAGTCTATACCGACGCTCATGCGGACAAAGAAAAATCGGGTGTGGGAGCTTGACTTTTTGCGCGGCTTTGCTGTTATCGCCATGTGTTTCGACCATCTCATGTGCGATTTTGTTTTTCTTAAGAGTTGGTTTTCAAATTACAGAACGGTGAACAATGCGTTTATAGCGCGAATGGTCAAGTTCGCGACTATGTATTGGGACAGCGCTTTCAGGTTTTGGGCGCACTATATCTTTGTGTTTCTGTTTTTATTTCTCGTCGGCACGAGCTGTGCGTTTTCGCGCGACAACGTAAAACGCGGCTCTCAGCTTTTTGTCGTCGCTTGGATATTTACGGGCGCGTCGCTCGTAATGAAAAAGATCGGCTTTTTGGAAGATGGCATAATTTTCGGCATACTCGACTGTATCGCGCTTTCCATACTGTGCGCCGCCGCCGTCGATATTGCGACAAAGCGATGGCGAATAGCCAACGTGTTTGCGCCGCTCGTCATCGGCGTGGCGATATGGGCGTTCGGCATACACATGAAGTTATGGGATCTCGGCAGTCCGTACGATCGGGAGTTCACTGCCGCACATCTGATAGATTACATAATCGGAACGCAAGGCTACGGCGACGACTGGTTCGGGATATTCCCGTACGTCGGCGCGGTGCTCATGGGCATGTACTTCGGCAAAGCCGCGTACCCTAAACGCGTGTCGTTGCTGCCGCGGCTCGACGGTAAGTGGAACAAGCCCGTCAAGTTCGTCGGGCGGCACGCGCTTGTTTTTTATGTAGTTCATCAAGTAGTAATAGCCGGCATAGTCGCCGCAGTGTGCATGTGCTTGGGTTATCGTATGTAAGGGGGATAATATGTTACTGTACGAAACGCTTTTTAACTACGTCGATAAGGACGAAAAAACTCGCGCCATGCTGTACATGGGAAAGTCGTTTACTTACGGCGAGCTTTTTGCGGCGATAAACGACGCGGCGGCAAAACTCGCGTCTATAGTCAAAGCAGGCGACGTAGTGACCATATGTATGCCGAACACCCCCGAATGTGTTGCGTGCTTTTATGCGGTGAACAGGCTCGGCGCGATAGCGCACATGGTGCATCCGCTGACGCCGCTCAATCAGTTAAAGAAATTCATGGCGGCGGCAAAGTCCAAGCTTTTGATAACGCTGTCGATAAACCTCGATAAATACGCGCCGCTCGCGGCGGACTATCCGATAATTTCCGCGCATCCTGCGCGCTCGCTGTCCGCCGTCCTGCGCTTTTTGTTCAATTTAAAAGTCAAGCCGTACAAGGGCGATATGACAAATATAACGGATATCGATAGGCTTAAAGCCGTTGCGCTTCCGCCTGCGCCTACGCGCGGCGACGGGTCTACCGGCGTGTATCTGCACAGCGGCGGCACGGGCGGCGAGCCCAAGATAATAGAGCTCAGCGACGCGGCGATAAACGCGCTCGCAATGCGCGGACCGGAAGCGTTGCAGACCGCCGCAGTCAAGGACATGTACATGCTCGCGGCGCTCCCGATGTTCCACGGCTTCGGGCTTACCATGTGCATACACGCGATACTCATACACGGCGGCGTCAGCGTGCTCATGCCGAAGTTCGAGCCGAAGACGGCGGTCAAGCTGATAAAAAAGAACAGACTGCATTTCCTTATAGGCGTGCCTGCGCTGTTCAGATCGCTCTTGAAGCAAAAGGGTTTCGACGGCGCGGCGCTCCGCAATATTTACATAGCGTTCGTCGGCGGCGACTGCGCTCCGCCCGATCTTTTGGCGGAGTTTAACGGCAGAATGGAGAATAACGGAGCGCGCGGCAGGCTTTTCGAGGGCTACGGTCTTACCGAAACGGTCACTGTCTGCGCGGTCAATAATTTCGCGCATAACCGCAACGGGTCTATGGGTTGCATGCTGTCCGGACTTAAAGCGGCGGTGGTGGAGCCCGACGGAAACACTCCGTTGCCGATAGGTGAAAAGGGCGAGATAGTAGTCAGCGGCGACACGCTCATGATAGGGTATTTGGATCGCGACGAGGAAAACAGCTGCGTGTTTATCGATATAGACGGCGAAAAGTACGTCCGCACGGGTGATTACGGATATATGGACGGCGACGGCTTTTTGTACTTTGTGCAACGGCTCAAGCGCATTATTAAGATCGCGGGCATAAGCGTGTATCCCAAAGAGATAGAGGCGTCGGCTATGGAGCTTTCGGGCGTCACGGGCGCGTGCGCCGTGGAATACAAGAAGAACGGAAAGACGTACATAGCGCTGTATCTTACGGGAGAACCCCATTCCGCCGACGAGGTGCGGAGCAAAGTGGAAAGCGATCTGTCGCGCTACGCCGTGCCGACTATAGTCGAGTATCTGGACGCGATACCCGTTACTCCGGTGATGAAAGCGGATACTATCGCGCTCACGAAAATGGCGGAGCGCGCGGCGCAGGGAGATGTGCGATGAAGATAACGTTTTTGGGCACGGCGGCCGCCGAGGGATTGCCTGCGGTGTTTTGCAATTGCGAAACGTGTCGGCGCGCCAAGGCGCGCGGCGGAAAAGAAGTGCGCACGCGCAGTCAGATACTAATAGACGACGACACGCTGTTCGACTTCCCCATGGACACGTACATGCACATGCTGATGTACAAGCTCGACCTGTCCGCCGTAAAGCGCGTCCTCATCACGCACGCGCACATGGATCACTGCTATCCGCAGGAGTTCTGCATGCGCGGCGCGCCGTTTGCTCACGGCATGACGCGAAGCTCCGTCAATGTGTTTTGCAATTCGACGGTGCGCGATATATTTATCGGCGACACGTCGCGCGAGATCCGTCCGGAGATAGCCGAGTCGATCGCCGTGAACGTCCTCCACCCGTACGACAAAGCGACGGACGGCGACATGACGATAATAGCGCTTCCGGCGTCGCACACGAAAGGCGAGGAGTGCCTTGTGTATTATCTCGAGCGCGGCGGCAAGGGCGTGCTGCTGTTGAACGATACTGGCGTGCTCGACGGGGACGTGTACAGACGGCTCGCCGGCCTCGGCTGTAAAGTGAACTTTGCCGCAATGGACTGTACTTACGGCGCGATACGGCACGGCAAGGGCAGGCATATGGGACTTTACGACGTCGCCGACCAGACGGAGGTCATCGAAAAGTCGGGACTTTTCGCGCGCGACGCAATAGTCTACGCGACGCATTTTTCGCACAACACCGACCTCGATTTCGACGGTATGGTAAAAGCCGCTGAGCCGTACGGGATAAAGATAGCTTACGACGGTTGCGTTGTGAATGTGTAATTCTCGTCGGCGAGGCGCACTATCACCGTTTTGTCATCTCGACCGGAGCGCGTCAGCGCGTAGTGGAGAGATCCAGGCGATCCGCCGCAAAGTGGAGTAGTAAAATCACTGCCTACCTTTTCACTATTCAATATTACATCTTCACTTAGACATGCGGCGCTTCGCGCCTGGATTTCTCCGCTCCGCTCGCTGTCGCTCGCTCCGGTCGAAATGACAAGGAGTTGGTTAGAGCGCGCGGCGTAAGTATGAACAAAACGATAATTGAGCTTAGCCGCAAGGTAGCGCACCTCAACCACCGTCTTGTCACCTTGAGCGCAGTCGAGAAGTCTAGGCGATCCGCCGCAGAATTGCGCACCAAAACCTCACGTCTTGTCATCTCGACCGGAGCGCGTTAGCGCGTAGCGGAGAGATCCAGGCGAACCGCCGCAAGGTTGTAAAGCTGTTCTGCCGGCGCACTGTCCACTTTTCCTTTTTACATCTTCACTTAACCTGCCGTTGCGGCAGGTTAGTATCCTTTATCCGACTACTGTTTCGCCAAAAATACTTTAAAAATATTTTCAAACGCTATTGATTATCGGGTCGGTCTGTGGTATAATACGGTATACCACAATTTAATAGGAGAAAATGATGGCAGGAAAGACAACCGATCCCGAAAAGATCAACGACGCCGAAAAGCCGAAAGCCCAGGCCGCCAAAAAACCGGCGGCAAAAAAGCAAACGGCAAGTTCGACGTCCAAAACGACTGCGGCGAAAAAGCCCGCAACAAAAAAGCCGACGGCGAGTGCGACCAAAAAGCAAACGGCGAGCGCTCCAAAAACCGCTAAGGCAAAGCCGCCCGTAGAGAGCGAGCCTCAAAACGAGCAGCCCGAAGCGGCGGCGGAAGTAGCCGCAAGCGAACCGCCCGTTCAGCCCGCGGCGCAGGAAGCGGCTGTCGAGCAAGCGGTTGTAACGGAACAGCCGACGGCGGAAGAAACGCCTGCGGAAGAAAAGCCGGCGGAGCAGGCGCCCGTCAGTGAAGCGGCTGCCGAGCAAGAGCCGAAAGCGGAAGAGCCTGCCGTAGCGGCGGAAGTCGAGGAACCGCAGAAAGCGGAAAAGCCCAAGACCAAGAGCGGATCGAAGGTCGGCAGAGCTATAGACAAAGCGAAGCTGCCCATATTCATCATAGTCAACGCATTGCTCGCTGTCAGCGCCGTTTTGCTTTTGATATCGGCGTTCGACATATCCATAGATAGGACGGGCAGTAAGTCGGAGTGGTTCAGCCTGTTTGGATATTTCTCGAAAGGCGACACGGTAAAAGGCTATCTCGCCTTGACGGCGCTCAATTGGGCGAGCGGCGCGTATGCTGTTATCGGTATACTCATGGTGCTCGCCGTCGTATTGCCGTTGGCGCTTGTCGTTAAGAACGTGATATTGCTCCTTGTAAAGAAGAATAAAGACGTGCACACGCTCGACGCCGTGATCGCGTTTGCGTTCATGATAGCTTACCTCGCGTTTGTCAATCTTTACGGCGCGAACATGACCGCAGGACACCTCATTGCGCTCATTATATCCGCAGTGCTCCTCGCGTTCTCGATATTCATGTCCGTGCTGTTCGGACACGGCAAACTCCCGCTGTTCTCTATCGTCAACCTCGTGCTCACGGTGCTTTGCATGTTCATGCTGTGCGCGACGCCCATACTCAAGACGGCAAAGGGCACGTACTACGGCGCATCGGCTGCAGTTGAAGCCGGCGGCGCAGGCGGATTTATGTTCGTCATGCTGATAGTTGCGATAGTGGCGCTCGTTGCGTTCAGCGTAATGCAGTTCAAAAAGCTGCCCAAGCTTTTGGAGATAATCGTTCCGGCAGTGCTCGTCGTCGCTCCGCTTATCGCGCTCATTTGCGCGGCGGCAGGCAAGCCCGACGGCTTCGATCTCGGCGGCGGCTTTGTGTTCGGCACGATACTGACGCTCGTAATTGCCGTAGTGAACGTGCTGTTCGCGGTGCTTAAACCGCTCGGCAAGTTCAAGAACCGCATTTGCGACTTGGAAAAAGTCGCCATAGCGGCGGAAGAAGCGGTTGCGGAAGAACCTCAAGCTCCCGTTGCGGCTCCCGAAGCCGGCACGGCAGGCAAAGTGTTCTGCACGGCGTGCGGCGCTCAAAACAATGCAGGCGATATGTTCTGCTGCAAGTGCGGACAAAAATTAAACTAATGTAAAGCAATGCAAAAATGCCCGGGGTTACGGCTTCGGGCATTTTTTGTATAGCGAAAACCCCGCGATAGTCGCGGGGTTCCGAAAAGGTTTACCG